>NC_013441.1:2757495-3063883 GCF_000024785.1 Gordonia bronchialis DSM 43247
GCAAGCCTGATGCGCTCAGAGCGCGACGATGATGCCGCTATATGCGGTGCACACCTTGCCCCGACCTGGAATTCCTATGCGGCACAGGCGAAATTGCTTGGCGTTGTAGCGCGTCGACCGCGTCCACTGGCCAACCGCCGGCACGCCCCGTGGGGGTACGGAGGCCAAGCGATACCACCCGGTGGCACGCAGTATCGGAGTGCGTCGGGCAATCTTCTCACTAACGGGTGCCGCGATGCTGCGTCCCTCGAGGACAACCGCCCGCCTGCCCGCGTCGTTACGCAGTGCATAGACTCCACCGTTGCGGTCAAGCTGGACCGCGTCGGCGGTCCCGTACCAGTCCGCGAGACGGACATGGGGAGCAGGTTCACGCTTTGCCGTCACGGGCCCGGCATGGGCCGATGGCGCAGCAGATAGTCCTACCAACACGATGAGGCTCAATGCAGCCGTCCACAGAATCTGACGAAACTTCTTCCGCGTCATGGGTTACTCCTCCGTCGACAGCACAGTTGCACGCACCACCTAACGTGTTGGCCGATTCCCATCAGGGTAGGTGAGGCGGGAGCGTGCGCCTTCGCCGACTCGCCGCCCAATGAAGATGGATTGACCGTCAGCGCGATGGCCGGGATCGGCCGGGCTGAGCTGGTGGTTCGGGTCGTAGGCTGGACTCCAGCGATCTGCATTCTGTGCTCGGTGTGCTGCGTGACCGGTCGCGTCGCGACGTTCATTTACGCCCACCGACAGAACCTGGGTTCCCGAGGCCGGACATCGCCTCAACCAAGTGTGACTAGGGTGGTGGCCATGGGCCTCCTCCTGAACCCTGCAACGGATCACTACCCACAGTTCGACGCCGAGACGCGCCGGTTGCTGCGCGCGACCATCGACTTCTTCGAGTCCTACGGCAAGCAGCGGCTGCTGCAGGCCGATCTGAACGCCGAGTGGGTTGCCGACTTCCTCGAGTTCGAGAAGAAGGAGAAGCTGTTCGCGACCTTCCTCACCCCGTCGGCCTATGCCGACGGCGAGGGGAACCGGCGCTGGGACGCCGCCCGCAATGCCGCGCTGAGCGAGATCTTCGGCTTCTTCGGCCTGGCCTACTGGTACGCCGAGCAGGTCACCATCCTCGGCCTCGGGCCGATCTGGATGTCGGACAACGAGATCGCGAAAACCAGAGCGGCGCGGCAGCTTATTGACGGCGGGGTGATGGCATTCGGGTTGTCGGAGCGCTCACACGGCGCCGACGTGTACAGCACCGACATGATCCTGACCGATGACGACGCAGGCGGATTCACCGCCTCGGGCACAAAGTATTACATCGGCAACGGCAACGTCGCAGGCATGGTCTCGGTGTTCGGGCGGCGCGCCGACGTCGAGGGACCCGAAGGTTACGTGTTCTTCGTCGTGGACAGCCGACACCCGAACTATCGACTCATCGACAACGTGGTGCACGGGCAGATGTTCGTGTCGACCTTCGCACTCGATGACTACCCGGTCAGCGCCGACGACATCCTGCACACCGGACCCGAAGCATTTGCCGCCGCACTCAACACAGTCAACGTCGGCAAATTCAATCTGTGCCACGGCTCGATCGGCATGTGCACACACTCGCTGTTCGAGGCGATCACTCACGCCGACAACCGAATCCTCTACGGCAACCCAGTCACCGACTTCTCGCATGTGCGGAGCAACTTCGTCGACGCATTCGCCCGACTGTCGGCCATGAAGCTCTTCAGCGACCGTGCCGTCGACTATTTCCGCTCGGCAAGCCTCGAGGACCGCCGCTACCTACTGTTCAACCCGGTCACGAAATCGAAGGTGACGTCGGAGGGGGAGACGGTGATGACTCTGCTGCTCGACGTCGTCGCGGCCAAGGGCTATGAGAAGAACACCTACTTCCATCAGGCCAACAGGTTCATCGGCTGGTTGCCGAGGCTGGAAGGCACTGTCCATGTCAACGTCGGCCAGATTCTGAAGTTCATGCCCAACTACCTGTTCGGGCCGGTCGATTATCCCGAGATCGGGACCAGGCTCGACGCCGCCGACGACGCGTTCTTCTTCGCGCAGGGGCCGGTCGGCGGCGCCGGAAAGGTGCGGTTCGCCGATTGGACCAAGCCGTATACGGCACGCACCGACGTGCCCAACGTCGCGGTGTTCTACGAGCAGGCCACGGCCTTGCAGACGCTGCTGGAAACCGCCGCCCCCAGCCCGGAACAGCAGAAAGACCTCGACTTCGTCCTCACCGTCGGGCACTTGTTCACGCTCGTCGTGTACGGCCAGTTGATCCTCGAGCAGGCCGCGATCACCGAACTCGACGCCGACCTGCTCAACCAGATCTTTGATGTCCAGATCCGCGATTTCTCCGGTCACGCCGTGACGCTCTACGGGAAACCCACCGCCACACCCGAGCAACAAGATTGGGCATTGCGCGCCGTTCGACGACCCGTCGTTGGCGCCGACTCGTTCGGCAGGGTCTGGCAGCAGGTCAAGGCGCTCGCGGGCACCTACGAGATGCCCGGCTGACGACGCCCGGGGGTGGGGGAGCTCCGGTGCGTACGCTCGTTGCAACTAGATGTGAGGGCGACATCATTGGCGGGGCGCACTACAAAGCGCGCTTGGCCTTCTCCAACGCGCCGAGCATACGCAGCACAGTGTCCCGCTTCGCGGTCAGGTCAGACGCCTTGGCCTTCCCGCTTAGACCGCTGTCTTCCTGCGCGACCTCAAGGCGGTCCTCGATCTCAGCGAGCTGCGCCAAGAGGGCCTCGGCCCGACGCACGAGTTCACCGACGTCGGGCCGGGAAGCGCCCGTCGGGTCGGCCCCGGAACCGACTTTCTGCACCTTGCCAGCGGCCTTGCCATTCGCTTTCCCGACGGCGGGCGCGGATGTGGTGTCGGCGGCTCGCCCCACGGAGGCAGATGAACGTGTCTTCGGAGCGTCTGTCCGAATCCGCCTGAGCTCCGCGGACGCCTCGCGAAAAGCGACCCGATGCTCCCGCTCTTCGTCGTCCTCTGACTCCAGGGACCCACCCAAGGGGCGCAGACCGTAGAAGCGGATGAACCGGCGGGCCTCGGCGACAGTTTGTTCAGCGCTGCGACACCGCCCGCACCGCGGTTCATGGCGATAGACCGCAACGTCGTCTGAGGACGAGCACCACACACATCGGGATACAGTGACGTCGGCCACGGGAGCACCAGAAGCGAGGAGAGACACGGGTGAAGACATTACGACACAGGGTCTTTCACTTCTAATCGGGGTTGACGTCACACGTGTCGCGAGCGCGAATTGATTCTTGTAGAGGTGATGCACTGTGAGTCGCTAAGGACATACGACGCGCGTCATCGAAAACCAGCGATACATAACTTTCTTTGCCTTACTAGAGAGACTTCATGATGCCCCATCAGGTAATGTGCTGCAAGTCACACACAGAGGAGGTGGGCCGTGATTCCTCCGCCCGCACGTTGTTCCACTTGATTCACCACGCAATCGATCTCCCGTGTACGCGAGCGCGACGATGCCCAACGGGACGACGCCGTTTCGGCCGTGGCGCTGGCATCGAGCAGCAGAACGACCTGCCGACGCTCCTGTTGGAAGACACAGCTGGAAGAGCTCATCCTGCCTCCCAATCGATACCGTAGAGATTCAGCGAGATTACTTTCTGCCAACACGTTTAAGACTCCCAGCGCAGTAGAGCCGAGCGGTCAGGCTGGTGTTGCTCCGTTTGAGCATCGTACGCTCAGCTCTTGGACTAATCACTTTCCGCACGTATCCAGATATTCGTTGTGAGGAATACCCCCATGCACAATCTCAAGATAAGAATTCGCAACGCAATCGTCGCTGTAACAATCCTTGTCGGAGTAGGGATAGGAACAGTTGTTGTCGCAGCACCAGCTCAGGCAGCAACGAACGGGTGGGTCACCGCATGCTTCAAATTCACTCCCTCAAGGGGCGGAGGTGTTTGGACCGGAGCGCAGACTGCGATGACCTATCGAGGGAACTGGCCCACCTACTCGCTACCACAAACCAGTCGCAACGGTGGTGACCGGGTGGGTCGACCAGTAGGCGGTCTCGTACTCGACGGGCGGAACGTGTCCGATCTCGCCGTGCAGGCGGCGGTGGTTGAACTTATGTGGGTGATCGGCGTCAAGAGCCGGTCATGAGGCGTCGGTGTCGAGTCGTTCGAGGAGTCCGTCGAAGACCTTGGCTCGGCCAACTTGGCCCTTGTGTGCGGCGTCGTCGCGTTGGGCTTGGAGGGTGGGACGGAACTCGATGGTGGTGACGAAGAAGCTGCAGGATTCGCAGATCGATTCGAAGTGGCAGTCCATGTCGACGGGCCGGGCACAGTATCCGTTGCCGAGCATGCGGCGGTGCATTTCGGCGCGGAGCTTGCGCATCTCGGAGCCTTCGTCGGTGTCGGGAAGGTGTGGCGGCTGGTCGTAGAGTGCTTCGACCTTTTCGGTGACGGAGAAGTACTGCTCGGCCACTGTCCTGTCGGCGATGCGGGCGTAGACCATGGTCATGGCGAGCGTTTTGTGGCCGAGCAGAGCGGCGATGGCGTCGAGCGACATGCCCCGGTTGATGGCCTGGGTCGCGAGGGTGTGGCGCAGTTGGTGAGCGGTGACATGTCCGATCCCGGCGGCTTCGGCGTGCCGGTCGAGCGCGGCCGTCACTCGGTGGCTGGTGATCGGGCGGTGGTTCTCGACGAGCAGCCGGCTGGTGCGGATGCCGGTGGGACGGTGGTTGTCGATCCAGTCGTCGAGGAGTTCTTTGAGTTGGGGGTGTAGTGGTATGTAGCGGTCATTGTGCATCTTGCCCAATGGGATTCGTAGCCAGAAGGCTGTGCCGATCTGGACCACGGCATCGGTGGTCAGTCCGAGTAGTTCGCTAATGCGGATGCCTGTGCGGGCGAGTAATTCGACGATCAGACGGGACAGGGGGTCGGTATCTGCGCGGGCGGCGCGGAGAAGTTTGGTGGCGGCCCCGTCGTCAAGGAATCTGGGCAGTGGCTTGTCGATGATCGGTAGGTCCCCGATGAAGACCAGCGGACGCACCGGTGCGTTCGGGTAGTCCCAGTCGGTGATCCGGTCGAAGAAGCAATGCAGGTTGATCAGAGCGTTCTTGATGCTGACCCGGTTCAACGGTTTCCCGGTACGTGGGGTGGGTGTGGTGGACAGCCACTTCTTGAACTCCTCGATGTGAACGCGTTGCAGCTCAGCGCAATTCGCGATCTGTGGGTGGGTGTCGGTCAACCACGAACCGAAGCGCCGCAGGTCGTGTTCGATGCCGGTGACCGTATTGGGTCGCAGGCTCAGGGTGACCTGCTCGATGTAGCGGCGAGCGGTGGTCGCGTAACCGTGTGTGATCGTCGCCCAACCGGTCGTCGCGACTGGCTGATGGTTCGACGGGCGCCGCCAGGTGGACAGTTTCTCGGCATGGAACAGGGTCAGCTGGAGCTGGTTGAACATACCCGCGAGGTTGCGGCCGGCCTCGGGCAGTCCCCGCATCCGGTAGCTCGCCAGGAGCGCTTCGCGAGCCGGGAAGAACTCTGTATCACCCACTGCGGCAGGAGGAGTCGCGGTCATCGCGGAGATCTTGGCCAGTAGATTCCACTGGCCGGTGATCCGCGAGCCGCTGATCTCGACTGTCTCGCACGCCTCGAGAAACCAGCGGTAGTCCTGCGGGCAGTGGGAACGTGCGGCGTATCCCAGATGCAGATTCAGCGAGCTGATCAACTCGGCATCGGCACGCAGCTGCCCGGTGACCATCAGCCAGGACGCGAATGAGCGCGCTTTCCCGACGACCTCGAGCCGCTGCGGCGAGGTCAAGCAATGCCAGCCGCCGGCGCGACTCACTCGCCTCTGGCAGGTTTCGGCTGCCTGTGTCGTGGAGCGCCCGGTCTTGAGTCCTGCCGCGCGCATCGCCGCGAGGTAGCTGGCGACGATGTGTGCGTCGTTGCCGGACAAATCGGCGGCCGCGGCCATCATTGCTCCGAAAGGTTCTGGGCATCAATGGCTTCCATTGCTCGTCGGTACTCGCTGGCGAGCCAGTCGTTGGCCAGGTGTAGGTAGATCCGAGTCGACTCGATCGAGCGGTGGCCAGCCTGGGACTGGATGGCTTCCAACGCCATCCCGGCCTCGCGTAGCCGGGTAAAACAGGTGTGCCGCAACTGATGGCACGTCAGCTGCTCGATGCCTGCACGGCGCCGCGCGCCGGCGATGATCTCGTCGAGTCCGGCGGCGCTGAGTGGTTGCCCGCGACGGGGACCCTTGAGCACGACGAACAGGCGATCGGTGGCCGTATCCTGTGGACGCTCCCGATTCAGATAGTCGGTGACCGCGGTGAAGAAGCGTGTCGAGATCGGCACGATTCGCTGATGCCCGCCCTTTCCTTCGGCGATAAACACCCGTCTTTCACCAGGATTGAGATCGTTCAACCCGAGTCCGAGGACTTCGCAGCGTCGCAGACCGCCGAGCAGCATCGCGGCCACCATGGCCCGGTCACGGTCCGTGCGCAATGACGCGACGAATGCGTCGGCTTGCGCGGGATCGAGCACCCGTGGCAACGTCCGCGGCGCCCGGATCAACGGAACTCCCCGCACTGCCCGGCCCGGACTCCGAGTCGCTAGTCCTCGCGGCACGGGATTCGCCGTCACGACACCACGGATTCGCAGATACTCGTAGAGCCCGGCGATGCTGGACAACCGGCGCTTGATGGTGCGCGCCGACAATCCCTGCTCGCCGTCCTCGATGCGTACGACCGTCGCACCCCGACGCGGCTGACGCTGCTGCTTGAGGAAGTCGAGCACGTCATCGACGCTGACCTTCTCGGGTTCTCGGTCGACGACCTCGAAGAACACCTTCAGGTCGTAGGCGGTCGCCAGGACTGTGTTCGGTCGCGCCCGCGTGGCAACCAATTCGAGATAGTCGTCAACCAACTCGTGCCCGAGTGACACCATTCGGCCGCCGGTACTTGCGCCGCGCACCAGACAGGGATCGAACACCACGCACCTCCCGAGTCGAGGGTCCGCCTGCCCTGTAGCTATCACCAGCAGACACGCCGAGATCACCTGCATATCGTGACCATTCGACGTACTCAGCGACGGCGATCTCGACCTCGCCCACACCTGCCCAGCCGCCTCGCGGGCGCATCACGGGGTTACGGATGCATTCGGCTTTGAACAGCGAGTTGAACGCCTCAGCCATCGCGTTGTCGTATGAATCCCCTTTGGAGCCAACAGATGTCACCGCTTCGGCTTCGGCCAGTCGTTCGGTGTAGCGGATGGCTCGGTATTGCACTCCGCGGTCGGAGTGGTGGATCAGCCCGGCCACGTCGTGGCCGGCACGCGACCGTGCCCACAATCCCATGTTCAGGGCGTCGAGGGCGAGGTCGGTGTGCATGGTGGTCGAGACCTGCCAGCCGACGACCATCCGCGAGAACACGTCCAGGACGAACGCCGCGTACACCCAGCCCGAGTGGGTGCGGATGTAGGTCAGGTCCGCCACCCACAACGCGTTCGGTGCCGCCGCGGTGAACTGACGGTTGACCCGGTCAGCCGGCCGGGGTGTTTCAGCTCCCTCGCTGCGCGTGGTCTTGCGTGTCTTGAGTCTCGCTATCCCTTGCAGCCCATCGGCTTTCATCAATCGCTCGACGGTGCAGCGGGCAACACTTTGGCCCTGTCTGCGCAATTGGGCATGCACCTTGCGGGCACCGTAGACGCCGAGGTTGTCGGCATGCACCGCGCGGACCTGGGTAAGGAGCTTCCGGTCACGCACCACACGAGGCGCCTCGGTCTTCTGGGGGCTCAGGTGGGCTCGTACCGTGGACGGAGCGATCTGGGCGGACGTATCGCGCAATGCCGCACAGATCGGATCGACTCCGTGTTCATCGCGGTGAGCCGCGACGAACTCCACGATCAGCGCTGTGGGCGGTCGATCTCCGCCGCAAAGAAAGCCGAAGCCTGCTTCAAGATCGTGTTCGCTCGCCGCAGTTCACAGTTCTCCCGCTCCAACGCCGCGATGCGGTCAGCGTCCTCACTCGTGGTGCCCGGGCGGACCCCGCCGTCGATCTCGGCCTGACGAACCCAATTGCGCAACGCCTCGGGATGGACTCCGAGCTGATCGGCGATCCGCTTGATCGCACCTCTCGACGAATCGGGATCTTGTCGCGCTTCACATGCCATCCGGGTGGCCCGGTCCTTGAGTTCCTCACTGTACTTGCGTGGTGCTGCCATGCTCTCCATCCTTCACAGGTTCGAGAGCCTCCGACAGACCCGGGGCGGTTCATGAAGCCGGAAAGTGGGGTTAGCCCATCGCCGCACCGGTCATCGACCGCATCAACAACAAGGTCTTTAGGGTCCTCTCCGAAATGCTCGGCCATCAGAGGTAGCGCGGTGGATCGACCGTAGGGTCGTCGTCGATG
The DNA here is from genome assembly GCF_000024785.1 of Gordonia bronchialis DSM 43247. NCBI lineage: Bacteria > Bacillati > Actinomycetota > Actinomycetes > Mycobacteriales > Gordoniaceae > Gordonia > Gordonia bronchialis. Next base: position 2,765,906 of record NC_013441.1, read on the forward strand.
GTGTCGACGTGCGGGTCGGCGAGAATGTTGGTAACCGCAAGGGAGCTGGCACCGAAGGTGGCGAAGTGCGGGTTGACGTCTCTGACGACACTCCGTGCACGGTCCGCCGGCCAAACGAACGCCGGGATCGGCCAAGAAGACCCGAACGGCGCGCGGCGTGGTTGTCGTCCCACGCGGCCAGATCAGCCTCGCCTCGCACAGGTAGTACCGACGGACGCTATGCCGCCGCTGCTCGTTATTGATGTTGATCCTCACGGCACCGGTTCGCCCGCACAGGGTCTCGACATGACTGACCAACGGCCCTCGTGAATTAACCCCTGGCTCAGTGGGTGACCGGTAGTAGCACTCGTCGCGAGTGGTGGTGTGCTGCATTCGAGCGAAGTTCTGTACACCGCGAGAAGCGCCTGAGACAGTGAGCGGGTGAGCCCGTTGAACCGCCCCGGGTTCGTCGGAGGCTCTCGAACCTGTGAAGGATGGAGAGCATGGCAGCACCTCGGAAGTACAGCATTGAGCTGAAGGAGCGAGCGACGCGGATGGCGGTGGAAGCCCGCAAGGACCCGGCCACACGGCCGGGAGCGTTCAAACGGATCGGCGATCAACTCGGTGTGCACCCGGAGGCGCTACGCACCTGGGTCAAGCAAGCCGAAATCGATGGCGGGCAGCGGCCGGGTACCACGAGCAGCGATTCCGAGCGGATCGCGCAGCTCGAGCGGGAGAACCGCGAGCTGCGGCGGGCGAACACGATCTTGAAGCAGGCGTCGGCTTTTTTTGCCGCGGAGATCGACCGCCCACAGCGTTGATCGTGGAGTTCGTCGCCGCTTCTCGCGACGAACACGGAGTCGATCCGATCTGCGCGGCCCTACGCGACACGGCCGCCCAGATCGCTCCGTCCACGGTACGAGCCCACCTGAGTGCGAACAAGACCGAGGCGCCACGCACGGTGCGTGACCGGGAGATGCTCGGCGAGATCCGCACCGTGCACGCCGACAATCTCGGCGTCTACGGTGCCCGCAAGGTCCACGCCGAACTACGCAGAAAGGATATCGACGTGGCGCGCTGCACTGTCGAACGATTGATGAAAGCCGATGGACTGCAAGGGATACCGAGGTTGAAGACACGCAGGACCACCCGCAGCGATGGCGCCGAAACCCCGCAACCGGCCGACCGAGTCGGCCGGCAGTTCACCGCCGAGGCGCCGAACACCTTGTGGGTGGCGGACCTGACCTACATCCGCACCCACTCCGGGTGGGTGTACGCGGCGTTCATCCTCGACGTGTACTCGCGCGTGGTCGTCGGCTGGCAGGTCTCGACCACGATGCACACCGACCTCGCATTGGACGCCTTAGACATGGGATTGTGGGCGCGTGATCGTGCCGGCCAGGATGTGGCCGGACTGATTCACCACTCGGACCGCGGAGTGCAGTATCGAGCGATTCGTTACACCGAGCGTCTCGCCGAAGCTGAAGCGGTGACTTCGGTTGGCTCCAAGGGTGATTCGTATGACAACGCGATGGCCGAGGCGTTCAACTCGTTATTCAAGGCGGAATGTATCCGCAACCCGATCATGCGCCCGAAGAGCGGGTGGGGCGGTGTCGGCGACGTCGAGATCGCGGTCGCCGAGTACATCGAGTGGTTCAACCACCGCCGTCTGCACGGCGAGATCGGACACGTCCCGCCGGTCGAGTACGAGGCCGCCTACTGGGCGGCCCACACGGTCACCAGCTACCGTGAGAACCCGGTCCCAGCAGAGGCCGGAACCAACTAACCGAGCCTCCAGCAAACCCGGGGCGATTCACGTCGTGAACTCGCCCCGGCCGTGCATGGTCGGAAGAACGTGCTGAGCGTCGACGAACTCCAGCCAGGCGGGGGCGCCTAGGTGTCTGCGTTGCCGTTCTTCCATTGTGGCCACGGGATGTTCCAATCGCCGAGTCCATCAACTCCCGGCAGTGTGTCGGCGTTGGTGTTCTTGACCGTGACGGGGTCACCGCGCAGGGTGTTCTTCACGAGCCATTCCGCGTCAGTGGGACTCAGGTTTGGGCAACCGTTGCTGACGTTGCTGCTGCCTTGCGCCGACATCGACCACGGTGCGCCGTGCATGTAAATGCCGCTGTAGGACATTTGCACCGCCCATTGAACGGGTGTGCGGTATCCCGCTGCGGACTCGACAGGCACTCCGTAGGTGGACGAGTCCATGATGATGTGCTCGACGCGATCTCCGATCATGTAGATACCGCGGGGCGTCGGAGTGCTGTCTTTGCCGAACGAGGTCGGCATCGTGCGGATGACCTTGCCGTCTCGTTTGACGACTATCGTTTTGGTGTTGTCGTCGGCAACGATTTCCTGAGCTCGGCCAATCGTGAAGTCGTAGGACAAGTTCTCGTCGCCGTAGAGCCCGTCGCCGAGGTCGACTCCGTAAATGTTGACGGCGACACTGACTTTGGTGCCCGGCGTCCAGAAGCGTTCGGGCCTCCACCGGACTTCGGAGTCGCTGATCCAATAGAACGCACCCCGCATCTGGGGGTCAGACGACACGGTGATCGCCGCCTGTGCCTTCTTTCGGTCGGGGATGGGATCGGCGAACCGCACCCCGACTGTGTGGGCGATCCCGACGGTTTTCTCGCCGAGGATGGCAGCGCTGGTCAGTGACTCCGGTGAGGTCGTGGTGAAGCGCTGCGAGACGACCGATCGACCGCCCACGCCCACGGCCTCGGCTTGAACGGAATACCGCTTCGAATATCCCAGGGGTTGGGTGCTTGTCCACGTTGAGCCGTCCTCGCTCAGTGAGCCCGCCAAGGGACGGCCGCTGGCTGTGGGGATACGGACGTTTGTCAACGCGCCGCGGCTGGCCGTGACAACAATAGGAAGCCCAGGTTCGACAACCGCGTTGGGCGCGAGTCGACCGCCACCTTCGGTGGCCACAGCAATGGAAGGCTGTGCGATGTCGGCGAAGCTGTCAACGGCCTGAATCTCGTTGCTGTAGGCGCCTCCGGTTGAGCTGCACGAGGTCAATAACATCACCACAGCCGTCAAGGCTGCGAGCATCAGCAGTCGCGGAATACCTGCCCGGACCGACCCGCGGCATCCACGAGCGCTCGAGCACTGCGGCTGCGCACCGTAAGCCGCCAAGAGATCACGTGGCTCTTCGATAGCTCGAGTCCTTCTTACGCGGCCCATCGATTGTGGCGAACCCTCTCACTCGGCGCCTGGACTAGGTTTACTATCCACGATAGTAGTTGAATGCTGTGCGCTCCTCTACCCGCTGCACAGCGCGAGAGAAGGTTCGAAACGTCTTCGTGGTGGGCGACCGCCGAGCGGTCACGTCGACCTCATTATTGCCGTGTGGCGACACCCCACAGGTAGTCCCCGCCGATGCGTGTTCGCCACCGCTCGCCGACGTCGAGGCCGTGGTGCGACAACTCTCGCGACACCTGCGGGACCACTCGTCCTCATACCTCCCGCGCGCCGATAAGGCGGGTCGTCCGACGACGTAGACTCCCCGGGTTCTCAACCACGGTGCAGGATCGAGTTTGGGTCCATCTTGCTGCCACACCTTGTAGTGCAGGTGTGGGCCGGTGGAGTAGCCGCGGTTTCCTACCGTTGCGATCTGCGCGCCGGCCAGGACTCGCTGCCAGACGCTCACCAGTGTCTCGCTGATGTGCCCATACACGCCGATCGTGCCGTCGTCTTGCAGCACTCGCATCCACAGCCCGAAGCCGGCGGCCTTCGATAACCGTCCCCGCCCAAGGCGATCTTTGAGGTCGCGGGTTCGGTGTGCTCACGCAGCTGTGACACGCGCAGCAAGTTCGTGGGGTAGTCGGGGCTGCTCGTCTCATCGATAACGACAGTGACGTCTTCGAAGACGTGGCGTTTCTGGGTGCCGTCAGGTGGTCGAGAGTGACCACCCAGGTCGGCCGGGTGCCACCGTCTGTCAGATCCTGCTCGTGGAGTGGGTGGAGTGGACGTGATCAAAAGCGCGTCCGGATCTGAGTCGCCTCCTTCCTTCGTTGCTCCACACGAGTCCGTTAGCTGAGCGTGTAGAGCAATTGTTCGTTTGCGGCGTATGCATTTTCGGCGTTTCTGGCGACCAGCGCGTTGACACTATTGATGGTGCTGCGTTGTTCCCAGTGTGTGCCGTCTGGGCTGCGCCAGACGGTGTCGGCGGTGTCGATGCCCCAGAGCGTGCCATCGGGTGCGGCCGCCAGGAGAGCTAGGGCCGGCGCATCGGGAACGGTTGTGAAGGTCTGGGCGTCGTCGGTGCTGTGTTGCAGGCCATCTGGGGTAGTCGCCCATACGCCGCGGTCGGTGATCGCGAGTGCTGCTGCGGCCAGGGGCGCGCCGGGGGTCCAGCTTCTCCCGTCATCGGTCGATACGAGCAGGCCGTTGATTCCGTCGAAGCCTACGAGTAGTTGTCCGTTGGTGGCGAGCGCGTGGAAGTCGATGTCGCCGGCCACCGATCTCGGTGTCCATGTCTGCCCGCCAGAGCTTGTCAAGATGTTTGTGTAAGAACGTGACTCCTGATTTTTGTGTGCTTGCTGTTGCGGTTTAGGTGAGGTGGGGTTCGATGCGGTCGGGGTAGGCCAGGGCGAGTTGGCCGAGGGCCTGTTTCCAGTTCGTCACGACCTGTCCCTCGACGAGTCGTCCGGGGGCTTTGCGGGTGGCGGCGGGCTTGCCGCGTTCCTTCTCGCGTTGCCGGGCGCGTTTGTCCTCGATGTCGCAGATCGCCAGCCACAGCAGCTTGCGGACCGCGACGTCATTCGGGAAATGGCCGCGGTTCTTGATGACCTTACGTAATTGATAGTTCAGCGACTCGATCGAGTTCGTGGTGTAAATGACCTTGCGCAGTTCGGGTGGGAACGCCAAGAAGGGGATGAAACGGTCCCACGCCCGGTCGAAAGCCTGTGCTGCACTGGGGTATTTGACACCCAACTCCGAGTCGCGGAAGGCCTCCCACTCGAGGCGGGCGACCTCGACATCCGGGGCTGTGTAGATCGGTTTGATCGCCCGGGCCACCTCCTTGCGGTCTTTGTAGTTGACGAACCGCATCGCGTTGCGGATCAGATGCACCACGCACGTCTGCACGGTGGCCAGCGGCCAGGTCGCCTCGATCGCCTCGGGGAATCCGGTGAGCCCGTCACAGCACACGACCAGCACGTCTTTGACGCCGCGGTTGGCCAGATTCGCGCACACCCCGGCCCAGAACCTCGCGCCCTCTTCGGCCTGTATCCAGATCCCCAACACATGCTTGATACCGGCCATGTCGACGCCAATCGCTATGTGGGCGTGTTTGTTTCGGACGTGGGCGCCGTCTTTGACCTTCACCACCAACGCGTCGAGATAGATGACGGGGTACAGCGCCTCCAGCGGCCGGTTCTGCCATTCGTCGACCGCGTCGAGGACCTCGTCGCAGATCTTGGAGATCGTCTCGTGGGACAGATCGGTGCCGATTGTGGATGCGAGGTGGTGTTGGATATCGCGCAACGTCATGCCGCCGGCATAGAGCGAGATGATGATGTCATCGAGGCCACCGAGCCGGCGCGACCCCTTGGGGACCAGACGTGGGGTGAACGTGCCGTCACGGTCACGAGGGACGTTCAGCTCGACCGGACCGGCTTCGGAGGCGACCGTTTTCGGGGTCGACCCGTTGCGGGCATTCGGCAGTTCCCGACCGCCCGGGTCGCCCTTGTCATAGCCGAGGTGATCGGTCAGTTCGGCTTTCAGCCCACGTTCGAGGGCGAGTTTGATCAGACCCGGAATTAGGCCACCGTCCCCGGTGATCTGAACCTGCCCGGTATCGATCTGGGCCAACAACTCATCGACCATGCCCGAAGCCGCCAACGCCTCGGCCACCTCCGCAGTCGAACGTGGCTCGGCCAGCTCAGGCAACTGATGATCGTCGTGGCCCTGCTGCTTGTCGTCTAACGCCATGCTCATAGATCTTCCTCTCACTGATGAGCACTGGACTTACACAGACCATCTGACACCCCCGCCCGCCATCTTCGCTGGCGACGAGTCCCAGCGGGTTGGGTGCCGAGCTCCGCGGGCCGGGATGGCCGGAGGCGAAGATCCGATCAGAGCCGGTTACCCCGGCCAGTCCCATGAAGTCGTCGTCGGAGACGCCGACCCGGCTGGTGGTTCCATCTGCGGTGAGGGCGATTACGCCGGTGTGAGTTCCGGCGAGGATGGTGCCGTCGGCGCGGATGTGCAGGGCGTGGAGGTGGTCGAGTTCTGGGGTCAGTGTTGCGCTCTCTGCTGAGGTTGCCGACGGTGGTGGGGATGTGGGTTGTTCCCGGGTGGAGCAGCCGGTTAGCACAATCAGCGTGGCGATGACTGCGAGGACGACCGCAGCGGTGCGGTTGGACGGGTTTGAGGCAGGCAAGCGGCTAGGACTTTCGTGTGGGTAGGACTGAGTTCGGGCGTGGGTGGTGTGGTGATCGGGGTGGTGGCGAGACCGGGTAGGAGCCGCCCTAACCCTCTGGGGGTGTCGTGGTCACGACTTCTGGATGGGGGTGGAAGGCTGTGAAGGCTTTTGGCCGCAATGCTTTTGGAGGACGAGGGAGATGAGGACGTTGCCGAGGTGGTGACGTGCCCCGGAGAGGTCGCCGATCGCAGCGAGGTGGCGGACGAGACCGATGTGTGCGGCGAGGTGGCGGCGTCGGTTCGAGGTGACGCTGAGGTGGTGGGCGCGGTGGAAAAACTGGTGGGTCGAGTATGGCGTGGGTGCTCGGTAGACGTCTCGCATGGCATGCAGATACTGACGACGGTGGTCGTCGGGGGGCGAGTGCGTCTCCTTCGGGTTCTCGGTCACGGCGCATTCCTCGGACTGGTACGCGCAGGCCGGGTCAACCCGCGTCAACTAACTACTATAAAACCTAGTAATTGGCGGCGCGGTCGGTGCCTGAGTTGCGGCGTCACCGACGAACTTCTGGGGCATACTGGCTGGTGGTGCAGGTGGTGGGTCGCCGGGAAGGTGTGTTGAGTGTGGGTCTCAGCGAGCACGACGGCGGGGCGTCGAGGATCGAGGCGAACGATGGGTGAGCATCCATGAGTGCAGCGGTGGTGTTAGTTGTTGCCGCGGGTGTGCTGGGCTGGTTGTGGCCTCGATGGATGGTTCGGGTGCAGGGCCGTATCGATGCTCGTTGGGTGTTGGTGGCCTGGCCGGCCGCGCAGGTCGTGTTTGCGATGTTGTGGGTGGGAGCTGTTGTGACGCTGGCGGTTCCCGGCCATTTCGGCATCCATTCGTTGTCCGAGGTGGTGTCGTGTCTGCGGGTGTTGTCACACGGCGCATCCCCGCGGGTGGAAGCGATCTCCGGTGGCGTGCTGGCGGTGGTGACCGGGGCAGCGATTGTCCGAGCGGTGACGATCGCGGTGCGATCGGCGGTGCGGATGCGTGGTGCTCGTGAGGAGTATCTGCAGTCGTTGCGGTTGGTGGGCGCCCGCAGTGAGCGCTATCCCGACGTGTGGTGGCTCGCCGACGGGCGGCCGATGGCGTTTTGTCTGCCGGGCAAGGATGCCGGCATTGCCGCCACGACCGGGTTACAGGCGGCGTTGTCCGGTGAGGAACTCGATGCCGTCGTTGCCCATGAGCGCGCACACCGGCGGCAACGTCATCACACCGTGGTGTTGGCGGCCCGCGCTCTCGGGCGTGCGTTCCCGCTGATTCCGTTGTTCAGCCGCGCGGGCCGTGAGGTCGCCGGCTTGGTCGAGCAAGCCGCCGATGCCCGCGCCGCCCAGCTGGTGGGTGCGCGGGCGGTCTGCTCGGCGTTGGGAACGTTGGCCCGTTCGGGACCTGTAGCGGGCCCGGTGGGTGTGTTGTCGATCAGCGATTCGTCGTCCGTGGGGCCGCGGCTGAGCCGCTTGGACTCCGGTCACCGGTGCCGGTCGCGACGTCATCATGTGGGTGCCGCCGCGGCGGTGGCTGGTGTGGTGGCGGTACCGACCACGCTAGCGGTGTCCGGTGTCGTCGCGGCGATGGTGATCGCGATGTGTGTGTAGCCGAGACCGACCCGGGCAGGTCCGACCGCTAGGGGTTGTTGAGAAGCTGCTGCATCCTCGCAATTTCGCTCTCCTGATCAGTGACGATCTGACGTGCCAGAGCGATCGCCTCGGGCGATTGGCCGTCTTGAATCTCGGTCTTGGCCATGGCGATGGCGCCGCGGTGGTGTTCGATCATCTGCGTCAGGAACAGGCGCGACGCCTCGGCGCCTTGCGCGTCGCGTAGCTGCTGCATCTGTTCTGGCGACATCATGCCCATCATCGACGGCATCGGGGAGGAACCCGGCGCCATCGACGTACCCATGTCCATGTTGTGCCCCTGGCCCTCGAGTGGGGCTCCCCATTGCTCCAGCCACGACTGCATCTGCTCGATCTCAGGCTGCTGAGCGTCTTTGATCTGCTGGGCCAGACTGACGACCTGGGGGTTGATGTTGTCCTTCTCCAACAGGATGTCGCTCATCATGATCGCCTGGGTGTGGTGCGGGATCATCTGCTGGGCGAACGAGATGTCCGCGCTGTTGTGTTCGGCAGTGGCCGCCGCTGACGATTCGGTACTGACCGTGCTGGTACCCATCCCCGACATCGAGGAATGATCCTCAGTCGAGGTGTCCGAACACGCGGCCACCACTGTCAGAACAGCCGCCGCGGCAGCAACGACGACACCGGTTCGTGTGGCTCTCATCGATCTCCTCCTCAAGGGTGATACTTCGCCACCGCCCGGCGGCGCTTCCATAACAATTCTACTAACACCGATAGTAGTTAGTCGCCTGCCCGGCACCCACAAAACGGGCGGTGAACTGCGCAAACAACGCCGCTAATGCCCGATTAGTTCGCTTCGTGGCGGGATGTTGTGTGACTGGTGGGGCACAAGTGACTTGTGGTGTGATCTCGCGGGTACACGCATGGCACTCGTGCGTGGGTCTACGACGTCCGCGGGAAAGGTGCGACCGCATGCAGATGGTGTTGACATCGCTACGGGTCAAGGCGGGGCAGCGGTGGGGCCCCAAGGCGCTGGGGGTGGCGGTGGCGGTGTGTGTGGGCGTTGCGCCTGTGATCGCCACCGCACCGGCGGCGGCCTCGACCGATGGACATGTGGCCGGGGAGTTGATCGCGATCGTGCAGGACTCGGTGAAGGCCGCATTGGGTGGTGCTGCAGCGGCGAGTTTGGGGGAGCCGATCACGCAGGCGGCGTCCTGCCTGGGCGCTCAGGCCCAGTCGGGCAGTGTCGGCGATGCGGGCAGTGTGGCCGCGCTGCAGTGCTTCGGCACGTTTTCGCTCATTGATCCGATAGACGGGTTCCGGATCATCGACGCGTTACCGCTGGCTCGGCTGGTGGCCACCCTGATCGCCGCGATCGTGCCGCACGATCCGAACGAGCCGCATGGCCCCCAACCGCAGGAACCCGGAACGCCGACGCCGCTGCTGCCCGGTAGTGGCGGTGCGGTGGCGCCGACTGCGGGTGAGATCACGTCCACCTTCGGTGACGGACGGGGCCATCAGGGCATTGATATCGGTAATGATCTGGGTGCGCCGATTGTCGCTGTGGCTGACGGGGAGGTCATCACCTCCGGACCCGCTGAGGGGTTCGGGTTGTGGATGCGGATCCGGCACGATGACGGCACGATCACCACCTACGGCCACAACGACGAGAATCTGCTCGAGCAGGGCGCGCGAGTACGGATGGGGCAATCGATCGCCACGGTGGGCAACCGTGGGGTGTCGACCGGCCCGCATCTGCATTTCGAGGTTCTCGATCCGACGGGAGTCAACGTCGATCCGGCACAGTGGCTGGCCGATCGTGGGGTGGTTCTGGCGATGGCCGCTGATGCCGACGCCCCCGCGCCGGGGCCGGTGGTGCCCCAGTGGGTCGGCGAACGACGCCTGTGACGAGCCAGCGCGGTGTGGTGGGTCAGGAACGAACGAGGCGAGCGATGGCCGCCGAGGCTTCAGCGATCTTCTCCTGTGCCTCGTCGCCGCCGGCGTGGGCGGCATCGAGCACGCAGTGGGTGAGGTGGTCGTCGAGCAAGCCCAGCGCCACCCCCTCCAGTGCCTTGGTCAGCGCCGAGATCTGGGTCAGGATGTCGATGCAGTACTGCTCCTCATCGACCATCCGGTGGATACCTCGGGATTGGCCTTCGATGCGCTTGAGCCGGGCCAGGTATTTGCCCTTGTCGCTGATGTAACCGTGGGAGGAGTGTTCCGGTGCGGAGGAGTTTCCCGGGGCGGAGGCAGTGGTCATGGACTCACCTTCTCAATGGATCTCGGTCGGTTGTGCTGCAGTGCACGCACTGTACTCGCGCCTGGGTGCAGGTCGAGTCGGCGCAGCAGTTGCGCGTTGAGTGCGACCACGACCGTCGAGGCTGACATCAGAATCGCTCCGACCGACATCGGCAGGACGAACCCGATGGGCGCGAGAATTCCGGCGGCCAGCGGTACCGAGATCAGGTTGTATCCCGCTGCCCACCACAGGTTCTGCTTCATTTTTCGGTAGCTGGCGTCCGACAGCTCGATGACCGACAGCACCGAGCGGGGGTCGTCGCTGGCGAGGATGACCCCGGCCGAGGCGATCGCGACGTCGGTGCCGGCCCCGATCGCGATGCCCACATCGGCCTGGGCCAGGGCGGGGGCGTCGTTGACGCCGTCGCCCACCATCGCCACCTTGCGTCCTTCGTGCTGCAGTTCGGCCACCTTGCTGGCTTTGTCTTCCGGGCGTACACCGGCGAACACCCGATCGATACCGAGGTCGTGAGCGACGGTGTGCGCGACCGCTTCGGCGTCGCCGGTAATCATCACAACCTCGACCCCGCGGGCGTGCAGCACCTCGACGGCTTGGCGGGATTCCCCGCGCACCTCATCAGCAAGTTTGAGAGCTCCAATCAGCTCAGTGTCGCGGGTGACATGCAGGATGATTGCGCCGTCGGCGCGCCAGCGATCAGCGATGGCCAGTTCCTGATGGCCCTGTTCCTCGAGCATGCGGGGCCCGCCCACCCGCACTGTGGCGCCCTCGACGCGAGCGGTCACACCGACCGCCGGTGACGAGGTGAAGTCGGTGGCCGCCGGCACCGGCCGCGCGCGGTCTCCGGCAGCTGCGACAATCGCTCGCGCCAACGGGTGCTCACTGTCGGCTTCGGCGCTGGCGGCCAGGGCGAGCACGGTGTCCTCATCGACGCCGTCGGCGGCCGCGATCTCGATGACCGTGGGCTCACCCTTGGTCAGGGTTCCGGTCTTGTCGAACAGCACCGCATCCACAGTGCGCATGGCCTCAAGTGCCAACCGGTCTTTAACCAGCACGCCGCCGCGGGCGGCGCGTTCGGTGGCAATGGCCACCACCAGGGGGATAGCCAAGCCGAGTGCGTGCGGGCAGGCGATGACCAGCACGGTGATGGTTCGAATCACCGCCTGGTCGGGTTGGCCGATGACCGTCCACACGATGGCCGTGATGATCGCTGAGCCGAGCGCGAACCAGAACAGCAGCGCTGCAGCGGAATCGGCCAGCCGCTGGGCGCGGGAGGTGGAGTTCTGCGCGTCTGCCACCAGGCGCTGAATCCCGGCCAGCGCCGTGTCATCGCCGGTGGCGGTGATCTGGACCCGCAGCCCCGAGTCGGTGGCCACCGTGCCGGCCACCACCTGATCGCCGATGCCGCGGCGCACCGTGCGCGATTCTCCGGTGACCATGGATTCATCGAGCTCGGCCGAGCCGTCTACGACGCGACCGTCGGCCGGCACGCTGGCCCCCGGGCGCACGATCACCACATCTCCGACCTGCAGCTCACTGGGAGCAACCGTGGTGATCTGGTCGCCATCGACGCGTTCGGCCTCATCGGGCAGCAGCGCGGCCAGCGAGTCCAGGGCCGAAGTTGTCTGGGCCAGCGACCGCATCTCGATCCAATGCCCCAACAGCATGATCACGATGAGCAGCGCCAGTTCCCACCAGAAGTCCAGTTCGTGGTGCAACACACCGATGCTCGCACCCCAGGACGCCACGAAGGCCACCGTGATCGCCAAGGCGATCAACAGCATCATTCCCGGTGCACGCGACCGCAGTTCTGAATAGGCGCCTACCAGGAACGGCCGCCCACCCCAGCAGTACATCACCGTACCCAGCACCGGTGAGACCCACTTCAACACCTCACCATCGGGTAGGTCATAGCCGATGAGCATCGCGAACATGGGCGAAAAGGCCACGACCGGCACAGCCAGGGCCAGCATGATCCAGAACAGCCGCCGGAACTGCCCGACGTGATCACCATGCCCCCCATGCCCAGCGTGATCATGGTCTGCGCGGGCGCGCTCAGCATGGTGATCGTGGTGGTTGTGTGACGCTGCGGCGAGTTGGCCGTGGTGGCGTTCATCGGCGGCGTCGTGACCGACGTGCTCAGGGGAAGAGTGCTCGGAGGAGGAGTGCTCGTTCATACCGTCACCTTATACCCCTGGGGGGTATACGTCGAGGGGTTGGTGGATGGAGTTGTGGACGATGAGTGGGGCGGGCTGGTGAAGGCGCGTAACCGCAGGCTGTTGCTGACGACGAACACGCTGGACAACGCCATGGCGGCCCCAGCCAGCATGGGGTTGAGCAGTCCCAGCGCGGCCAGCGGTATCGCGGCGACGTTGTAGGCGAATGCCCAGAACAGGTTCATTTTGATCGTTTTCAGAGTGGTGCGTGCCAAGGCGATCGCGTCGGCGGCAGCGTTGAGGTCGCCGCGGACCAGGGTGATGTCAGCGGCATGCATGGCGGCGTCGGTGCCGGTGCCCATCGCCAGCCCGAGATCGGCGTGGGCCAGGGCAGCGGCGTCGTTGACGCCGTCGCCGATCATGGCCACAACCTTGCCGTCGGATTGCAGGTCGGTGATGACGGCGGCCTTGTTGGCCGGCAAGACGTTAGCGATGACGGTGTCGATACCGACCTCAGCGGCCACGGCATCGGCGACGGTCTGGTTGTCGCCGGTCAACAGGATGGGCGTCATACCCAGTGCGGCGAGCCGGGCGATGGCGTGTGCGCTGGTGGGTTTGATCGCATCGGCGACCGCCAGGACCGCATGGGCGCGGCCGTCCCAGGCGACGAGTACGGCGGTCTGTCCGGCTTCTTCGGCGGCGGTCTGCGCCTCGTTGAGGTGAGGGTCATCCACGGCGATGCCGTGTTCGGCCAGCAGCGTCGGACGCCCGACGGTGACCACACGTCCCTGGACCAGACCGCGCACGCCTCGACCTTCGAAGTTGCGGAAGTCGTCGACCTCGTCGAGCGGCCCGACTTCGGCGGCTGCACCAGCAGCGATGGCGGCCGCGACGGGGTGCTCGGAGGCATTCTCCACCGCTCCAGCGAGGGCGAGCACGTCTTCGCGAGTGGTGGAGGGAGCAGTGGTGACCTGGACGAGTGTCATCTGTCCCGTGGTGACCGTGCCGGTTTTGTCGAGGACAACGGTGTCGACGGTTCGGGTGGATTCGAGGACTTCGGGGCCTTTGATCACGATGCCGAGTTGGGCTCCGCGGCCGGTACCGACCAGAAGTGCGGTCGGGGTGGCCAGTCCCAGAGCGCAGGGGCAGGCGATGATCAGCACAGCGACCGCGGCGGTGAACGCCGCTTGCAGGGGATAGCCGGCGCCGATCCACGCGCCGAGGACAGCGATGGCGACGGCGATGACCACCGGCACGAAGACACTTGAGATCCGGTCGGCCAGTCGCTGGGCGTGGGCTTTGCCGGTCTGGGCGCGTTCGACCATCGCGGCCATTTGCGCGAGTTGGGTGTCTGCCCCCACGCGGGTCGCCCGCACCCGCAGGTGCCCGCCGGCGTTGACTGTCCCGCCGGTCACGGTGTCGGCGGGGGCGACCTGGACTGGCATCGACTCGCCGGTGACCATGCTGGCGTCAACTGCCGAGGTGCCAGACACCACCACACCGTCGCTGGCGATCTTCTCGCCGGGCCGCACAATGAACTCGTCGTCGACGGCGAGCTCGCCGATCGGTATCCGATGCTGGTGGCCGTCCCTGATCACTGTGACGTCTTTGGCGCCCAGCTCCAACAAGGCCCGCAACGCCGCACCGGCTTGCCGTTTGGACCGCTTCTCGAAGTATCGGCCGGCCAGGACGAACATCGTGACCCCCGCGGCGACCTCGAGGTAGATGTTGCCTGCACCGTCAGAAGCGCTGACCGTCAGGGTGAATCCGTGGGTCATGCCTGGTTGTCCGGCGGTGCCGAAGAACAACGCATACAACGACCACAACAGCGCCGCGGTGGTGCCGACCGAGATGAGGGTGTCCATGGTGGCCGCACCGTGGCGCAGGTTGAGCAACGCGGCGCGATGAAACGGCCATGCCGCCCACACGATCACTGGCGCGGCCAACGTCAACGACGCCCACTGCCAGTAGGTGAACTGCAACGTCGGGACCATTGCCAGCGCGATCACCGGTACCGAGAGAACCACCGCACCGATCAGTCGGTGACGCAAGGCCACGAGCTCCCCGTCGTCGTCCGAAGGGTCATCGTCGGGGGCGGCACCTTTGGTGGGAGTGGCGGGCAGCGCAGCGTGGTATCCGGCCTGTTCGATGGTCTCGATCAGCAGGTGTGGGTCGACACCGGCGGGTGCGCTGACGTGAGCTTTTTCGGTGGCGTAGTTCACCGAGGCGCTCACTCCGTCGAGTTTGTTCAGTGTGCGTTCGATGCGTGCCGCGCACGATGCACACGTCATGCCCGACACGGCGAGTTCGACATCGACGGCGCCTGTCTGCTCGGCGGTGGCCGCAGGTGGGTGGATCGGAGCTGAGGTGGTCATGGGGGAGTTCCTCGTTGGGTGAATGCCTCGGCGCAATGCCCCGGGGTGGCGCTGGTCAGCGAGTTAGTGTCCGGCGTGCGGATCGACCGAGGGGGCCGTGGAGTCAGGTGTCGGGGCAGGGGTGCCGGTGGGGGCATCGAGAACGAAGGTGGCGGTGTGCACAGCGCCGTCGACCTGGAAGTCGAGGTAGAGCAGATAGCGGCCCGGGGTGGGGGCGGTGGTGGCGAAGCGGACCTGTGGTCCCGCGAGTTGACCGGCGGTCGGTGCCACGCCCTCAGGGTGAACATGCAGGTAGGCCAGGTCGCCTTGACGCAGGGCCACCAAGTGACCGAAAGCGCCCAGATACGGCTGCAGGGTGGTAACCGGTTGTCCTGCTCGGCGCACGGTGACGGTCAGTTCGGACTCGGCGCCCGCGCGCAGATGACCGGCCAGCTCGATGTCGAACCCGTCGACGGATGACTGTCGTGATTCGGCGGTGGGTGGGGCCGGCTGGTAGTCACCGCTGACTTCGACGGTGCTGGTGAGGGTGAGGGGTTGGCCGGTGGCGGCGGGCACGAAGTCGGCGTAGATCCGGTAGCTGCCTCCCGTCGCCCACTGCCAGGGCAGCGTCCAGCGCCCTTCGGGCGAGAGAGTGGGGTGCACGTGTCGGAAGTGGGTGCCATCCGCGCGGACGACGATCAGGTGCAGCTGCTTGTCGTGCTCGGTGGCGAAGTCGGTGACCGCGGTCCCGGCGGCATCGAGGATCTCAAAGCTCAATGGAGCCTGCACCCCGGACGCATGGGGTGCCACCACATTCCCCAGGATGAAGCCGCCTGCTGCCAGCGAAACCCCGCGAACCTGATCGGCACCCGGAGACGAGGCGGATGTTCGCGACTGTGGTGCAGCATTGTGATCGGCATGGGCGGACTCAGCCGGGGACGTCGACGCCCTGTCGGACGCGACACCAGCGGCGATGGCGTACGCCGCAGCGAAAACTATCAGCAGGGCCGCGGCGAAGACGCCGAGCTTGGTTGGAACATTCATCGCTGGATTCCTGTCATCGGTGGTGGCGACACACACGCCGCCCGGGGAGGGGCTGAAGTCGCCAGTGGGCAGACACTTCAGCCCCTCGTCGGCTACTGCGCCAGGTGGTAGCCGGCCTCTTCGACCGCGACGCGGATCGCGTCGGGCTCGATCGGGGCCGAGCTAGAGATGGTGACTTGCCCGCTGGCCACGTCGACCTCGACGTCGGTCACGCCGGCCAGTGCTCCGACTTCTTCACGCACCGACGACGCGCAGTGCCCACACGTCATTCCGGAGACGATCACTGTCGATGTGCTCATGAGATGTGCCCTTTCGGTACAGCAGTGGTGCCGACGACCTTGGGGGTCTGTCGCTGTGGCGTCTCGCCACACCACCTTTATACCCTACCCCCCTAGGGTAATCAATGGGTGGAGGTGGGTTGAGCTTCGGTGGGGGCGGAGACGCTGAGCCATCCGCGGCGGTGCAACATCAACAGGGCGGACGCCGCCGCTATGCCGGTGAGGACTAGAGCGATCCACACCAGTTCGGGCATGTCGCGGGTGGTGGCCGCGCTGAACAGCCACCCGGTCGCGGCGTTGCCGAGCAGAATCCCGATCCCGACGATGGTGTTGTAGAGCCCGTAGTGGGTGGCGACAAGCGTGCCGCGGGCCAGTCCCACCACCGTGTCCATTTCGAATGGGAACACTGCTGCGGTGGCGGCGGCGAGCAGAGCTGCGGTGAGTAGCAGTGCGGCGATGTTGAGGGCGATGTTGCGCTGATGCGTTGCGGTGCCGGCGACTAGGGGCAGGAAAGCTGCAGCCATCAGTGTCATTCCCACGCTCAGGCTGCCGGTGCTGCCCCAGCGGTTGCCGAACCATGTGGTGATGCGTAGCTGTCCGGCGATGGCCACCAGACCGGTCACCACGAACATTGCGGTGACAACACTGGTGGCGAGGGTGGGGTTGTCTGCTATGCGGTCGGCATGTAGGGGCAGGGCGAGGTAGACCTGGAAGGACAGCACGTAAGAGCTGGCCATCGCCGCAGCGAAGAGCAGGAATCGCCGGTTACGTACGACGCTGCGCCAGTCCTGAATGATTGAGGTGTTGCTTGGGGCTGGTGTTGTTGCGGGTAGCGCTTTGATCTGCACGAGGGTCAGGACCGCGAAAACTGCTGCCGCACAGAGAGAGGTGAGCCGGAAGTCCAGGGCGGTCAGGGCTAGTCCGACCAGCGGCCCGAGCAGGATGCCGGCCTGGTAGAAGACGTTGAACACGGCGAATGCTTCGATCCGGCGCTCACCGGCGTCGGCGGCCAGGTAGGCCCGTACGGCGGGGTTGAACAGCGCCCCGGCGAATCCCGTTGCCGCCGAGGCGATCAGGATCGCGGGCAGCGAACTGGCCAGGGCCAGTAGGACGAATCCGATGACCCGCATCAGGCATCCGGCGATGATGAGCGGTTTGTACCCCCAGCGGTCAGCGAGTGTTCCCCCGATCAGGAACATGCCCTGTTGGGAGAAGTTGCGTATCCCCAGGACCAGGCCCACTGCCCATGCGGCCAGGGCCAGCGGGCCGGCGAGGTAGGCGGCGAGGTAGGGCATGAGCATGTAGAAGCCGAGATTGATGGTGAACTGGTTGACCATCAGCACTTGGCTGGGGCGATCGAAGCTGCGGAAACTGCGGTAGAGGCGTCGCATAGATCAGCTCGTGGGCTCGGCGTGCGGCACGCAAGTGGGGTCGATGATGGTAGGGCACCGCGTCCAGCTGCTCGCGACCTGAGTGAGCGGATCGCTGATGGTGTGGGGGGCAGTGGGCGGCGCCGGGGCGCCGATCAGGTCGTGAGCTTGGCAGTACTCGTCGTTGTAAATGGTTCCGTAGTAGCGGGCGGGGCCATCGGGGAAGACCGCCGCGATGCGCGTATCGGCCGAACGAGTGCGAGCCAGCCAGCCCGAGACCAGGGCCACCGCGCCCACGCTCCAGCCGCCGGTGGCGTACTGCGTGGCGGCCAGGGTGCGGCATGCCCAGACTGCTTCGGCCGGCGCCACCCAGTGCACCTCACTGAACTGGTCATAGGCAACGTTGCGGGGGTAGATGCTCGAGCCGAGTCCCCGCATGATCCGTGACTGTGCGGGCTGGCCGAAGATCGTCGAGCCGATGGTGTCTACGCCCACGACTTCCAGCTCAGGGTTGAACTGCCGCAGAGTATGAGCCACACCGGCTGAGTGCCCACCGGTGCCCACCGAGCACACCAGCACATCGATATGGCGCAGCTGCGCGATCAGCTCCACACCCAGTGAGCTGTAACCGGTCACGTTGTCGGGGTTGGAATACTGGTCGGGACACCACGCAGCCTCGTCGCGCTCGAGCAGGGTGCGCACGCGGTCGCGGCGGGCTTGTTGCCAACCCCCGACCGGATGGGGATCGCTGACGACATCGACCTGGGCGCCGTAGGCGGCGAGCATCTGCCGCAAGATCGGTTCCAGTCCGGGGTCGGTCACCAAGGTCACCGGATGACCGAACACGATGCCCGCTAAAGCCAGGCCTAATCCCAGTGTCCCACTAGTTGATTCGATGATCTGCGCCCCCGGGGCCAGCTCTTCACGGGCGCGGGCGCGTTCGACCATGTGCAGCGCCGGCCGGTCTTTCATGCCACCGGGGTTGAAGCCTTCCAGCTTGGCCCAGAAGCCGCGCCCGTGCTCGGCGAAGGGTTCCTCGATGCGCAACACCGGGGTGCCGCCCACCAGCTGACGACTCAGCCCAGCACGGGGCGACGCGGCTTCGGCGGGGAAGGTACTGGCGAATGGATCACTGGTGGTGAGGCTGTAGGAGACAGTCACACGGGCATCCTCTGCGTTGTTGAACAGGACGCCGCCGGGCAGAAATCAGATCATCAGTGTGAGAGGGAACTGTGTCGTAACGTTCCACCCGGCGACACCGCCACCTTGCCCACCGAACCTCAAGGCTGATCGGCAGCGTGGATCAAGATCTGCTCAAGAATGCCCACGAGGTTGGATGATCGTGTAGACCACCGCCACCATAGGAGCGTGCCCCAAGATCGCAACGTCGTCGACGACCTCCATATGCCGGTGGTCCGACCACCGCACGGTCTGCACGCCCTGGTGATCGAAGATGAGCCCGACATTGCCGAAGTCGTTGCTGACTACCTGCAGCGCAGCGGATTCACGGTCACCGTTGCGCCCGACGGCCAGGAGGGAGTCGCCGCCGCACGCACGGCGAGTCCGGCAGTAGTCATCCTCGACCTGGGCTTGCCGTCACTCGATGGCGTCGAGGTCTGTCGACAGTTGCGCACCTTCACCAACGCCTACATCGTGATGGTCACGGCCCGCGCGGACGAAGTCGACACAGTCGTTGGCCTGTCGGTGGGGGCCGATGACTACCTCACGAAACCATTTCGCCCTCGTGAGCTGATGGCGCGCATCGACGCCATGCTGCGCCGACCACGGCCGACCCCAACCGGCGAGTCGCACCCGCGGACGATAGGGGAGCTCACCCTCGACCCTCAGGGTCGTGAAGTCCAGGTGGAGAGCACACCCGTGGAGCTGACTCGGACTGAGTTCGACGTTCTCGAAGCGCTCACGCGGCGGCCCGGTGTTGTGTTCAGTCGAGAGCAACTGCTCACCGAAATCTGGGGACCCGACTGGGTCGGCGATGCCCACGTCGTCGAAGTCCATGTCGCCAGTCTGCGCCGCAAACTCGGTGACAGCGCCGTAGCCGGCCGATTCATCCGCACCGTTCGCGGAGTGGGCTACCGGATGGGTGACGGCCAACCTCGAGGAGCCAGCGATGAACGATGAACGTCGACGGTTACGTATCCCCGGCAGCTTCGGCTCCCGGCTCATGCTCGCTCAAGCTATCGTCATCGCCGGCGGCGGCATCAGCGTCGCGATCGTGGCACTATTCGTGGCTCCACACACCTTCCACGACCACCTCGGCCAAGCTCGCCTCGAGCCAGGGTCAGTTCAGGCCGACCATGTCGAAGCCGCGTTCACTTCCTCGATCGTCGTCTCAATGTCTGCCGCATTGATCACCTCGACGATCCTGGCCACGGCCGTCAGCTGGTTCCTGGCTCGCCGCGTACAACAGTCAGTCGCCAGTGTCGCCCGCTCAGCCGTGGCTATTGGCGCCGGCAACTACCGCACGCGCGTACCCGATCGCCAGCTCGGCACCGAGTTCACCCAGCTCAGCCGAGCTATCAACCAACTTGCACAACGGCTGGATTCACAAGACGACATCCGTAAGCGGATGCTGTCAGACCTTGCCCACGAACTGCGCACCCCACTGACCACCATCGGCGCGATCACCGACGCCATCGAAGACGGAATCCGGGCTCCCGACTCCCACACCTTCGACGTCGTGCGCACCGCCACCACCCGCCTGCAGCGTCTCGCCGAGGACATCGCGACCGTATCCAGCGCCGACGAGCATCAGATGCCCCTCCACCCGGCGACGATCACTGTCAACGAACTGCTCATCGCGACCTACGAAGAAGCCGCCGACCTGTTCACCGACGCCAAAGTCACGCTAGGCATCGTCACCACCGCCGCGCGCGTACACATCCATGTCGACGCCGAACGAATGAGCCAAGTACTGCTCAATCTGCTCACCAACGCGCTGCGACACAGCTCCCCGGGCCAGCGAGTCGTAGTCAAAGCCGACACCGCCCCGGCACACGCGGTGCGCATCAGCGTCGTCGACTGCGGGGACGGCATTCCCCCTCAACACCTTCCACACATCTTCGACCGCTTCTACCGCACCGACTCCTCACGCACCAGAGACGCCGGCGGCAGCGGAATCGGCCTCACCATCGCCCGCTCCATCGTCGAAGACCATGGGGGCACCTTGCTCGCCGAAAGCCTGGGAACCGGACACGGAGCCACCTTCACCATCACGTTGCCGACCACCACCCGACGTCACATCCACCGCAGCACCCCTGGAACCGAATTCTCCGTGGCCTTCAAACACCGCCCGCCTCGCGGCGCTGCCGATGCGCTCCAACGGGACCAAGCTACTAACTGAGGTAGTCCGTCGTAAGATTGACCCGCATCTAGAGATGGTGGGTGAAAATGACTGGGCTGGGTTCACTGGAACGCGCAGTGATGGACGTGCTGTGGTCAGCAGGCGCGGCGATGTCGGTGCACGACCTAGTCGAGGAACTCCACGACCGCGAACCGGCCTACACCACAGTGCTCACCGTCGTCACCAACCTGCACAAAAAAGGGTTCGTCGGTCGAGAAAAAGTCAGCCGCGCCTACCGGTACTTCCCCATGCAGACCCGTGAAGAGGCCACCTCACGCACCTTGCGTCAGGTCCTCGACGCCAGCGGGGACTCCGCGGCAGTACTGATGCACTTCGCCCAGACCGTGACACCCGCCGAGCGTGAAGTGCTCAGCGAATACCTCACCCTCAAACCTCGCCACACCCGCGGCGGCGGCACCAAAGCCTAAGCCATAGAAACCCTCCGACAAGGGAAACCCCGGCGAGGCCCAGGCCCGACTACTCAACCGATCGCGCGCCCCTTGACTGCTGGGAGTAGACGCGCCACCAGCGCACCGGCCACACCCGCAGCGAAGGCCGCAGCACTCAGAGCCGACACCCAGTCGTGCACATCCACAGCGGTCAGCACCCGCAGCTCAACCGGATCACCGCGCCCGACTCCTGAGCGGGGGTCGGATGGCACGAGATCCGACGTTCGGAGCAGCATCACCAGCCAGAACGCGGCCACCGCCTCAAACATCACCACAGCAAGACCCACCGCACGGGAGATCGTACGGGCAGGACCGCGCGGGCCGAACCGACCCGCACGCCGCACCGCGACACCGTCAGTCATGCCTCACCACCTCCCCGCACACCCCCATCACACCCCACTTCTACTAACCACCTTCGTATTTTGTGGCCATCGGGCGTGGGCACAGGAGGCCGGCCGGGCCAGGCGGAAGACTATCGCGGCCACCAGACCGAAAATCGCGATCACACTGCCAGTACGGACCCACCTCGGGGGTCGATTGAGCTCTGCCCTCAACGCCAACTCGGCAATCGGATCAGCAGGCACCACACCAACCTCGATCGGCCCGCCCGTGGCCGCGAACACGATGAACACCCACATCGCCGAGGCCATCCACACGAGCGAGTCCACCATCACCGCCAACGACGCACCGTGCAGACGCGCGGAGAACAGCATGAATGCCCCAACACAGAGCAGCGCCAACACGATCGCCGCCGCGAAAAAGCCCGGGGGGGCAACCACCATCACGCCGCCGGCCGCACTCACAGCAAGCGCACACGAAACGACGAGCGCCCGCCAAGCCTCCCCACCTCGACCCGGCCGACGGGCAGCGGCGACACCACACGCTACGACCGCACCGAACAGCCCCAAGAATGCCCCTTGGGCCACAACGCTTGCAATCACCGCGCCTCCAACAGCCATCTTGAAACTATTACAAATAGTAGTTCAGATGGGCCGGAGGACGCTGAGCGGCGGGGGAGTAGCTCTACCCCATGGATGGACCGGGGCCTCCAGAGGCGAGGAACCCTGGGCCGCGCTCACACCAGTCCTAAAGGTGTCTGCCACCCGACTTCGAGAGTGACCCCGCGGTACACGCCAATCTGGCGTGCCCGCAACTGGAAGCGCAACAACCCACCGACGCGAACGGGTGGTCGAACCGGGCGGTGCCGACGATGCCCCTGCGGGTATCCCGGATGTCAAGGTGATGCTTTCGGAATCGCCCAACACGGTTATTATCGTGATATGACGATTGATAGTGCGGATGGGTGCCTCGCCGCGGCGGGTGCCGGATCGAATCTGGATGCGGCGGTGGCGTTGTTTCACAGCCTCTCCGACGGGACTCGGTTGGCGATCGTGCGCCGCCTCGCCGACGGGGAGTCGCGGGTGGCGGACCTGGTCGGCGAGCTGGGGTTGGCGCAGTCGACGGTATCGGCGCACGTGGCGTGCCTGCGGGACTGCGGCCTGGTCACCGGCCGCCCGCAGGGTAGGCAGGTGTTCTACTCGCTGACCCGCCCGGAGTTGCTGGACCTGCTCGCCGCCGCCGAAACCCTCCTCGCGGCCACCGGTAGCGCGGTCGCGTTATGCCCGAACTACGGCACGGACACCGGTGCGGGGGTGACGGTGTGAGCGACGCCTGCGGCTGCGGCCACGACGAACCCCGCCCGGAGGGCGAAGAGAAGCACGAACCCGACAAGCTGTGGCAGGTCACCGAGATCCGGGCCGCCGTCCTCGCCGGGGTGCTGCTGGTCGCCGCCCTGATCGTGGGGTGGTCTGACGGCTCGCGCCCGGTGGAGCTGGCCCTGGAAGCGGTGGCGTTGGTCGTCGCCGGCTACACCTTCGTCCCCTCCACGCTCAAGCGCCTGGCCAAGGGCAAGATCGGGGTCGGGACGCTGATGACGATCGCCGCCGTCGGCGCCGTCCTGCTCGGCGAGGTTGGCGAGGCCGCGATGCTGGCGTTCCTGTTCGCGATCAGCGAAGGGCTCGAGGAGTACGCGGTCACTCGCACCCGCCGCGGCCTGCGTGCCCTGCTGTCCCTGGTTCCGGACACCGCGACCGTCCTGCGCGGCGGCCGCGAACAGACCGTTCCCCCAGCGGATTTGGCGCTCGGGGAGATCATGATCGTCAAACCCGGGGAGCGGATCGCCACCGACGGCATCATCCGATCCGGGCGCACCGCGCTGGACACCTCGGCGATCACCGGCGAATCGGTGCCGGTCGAGGCCGGACCCGGCGCGGAGGTGTTCGCCGGCTCGATCAACGGCACCGGTGTCCTCGAGGTCGAGGTCACCGCCGGTGCGGAGGACAACTCGCTGGCCAAGATCGTGAAAATCGTCGAGGCCGAACAGTCCCGCAAAGGGGAGGCGCAGCGCCTGGCCGACAAGATCGCCAAACCGTTGGTCCCGGGTGTGATGGTCGCCGCGGTGCTGATCGCCGCGATCGGCAGTGTGTTCGGCGATCCGTTGGTGTGGATCGAACGCGCCCTGGTGGTGCTGGTCGCCGCCTCCCCGTGTGCGCTGGCCATTGCGATACCGGTGACGGTGGTCGCCGCGATCGGTGCCGCCTCCAAACTCGGTGTCCTGGTCAAAGGCGGTGCTGCACTGGAATCGTTGGGCCGCGTCCGCGGGATCGCGCTGGATAAGACCGGAACCCTGACCCGCAATCGCCCCGAGGTCATCGACGTCGCGACTACCGGCGGCGCTACCCGCGACGAGGTGTTGACTGTCGCGGCCGCGCTCGAGGCCCGCAGCGAACATCCCCTCGCCCGGGCGATCCTCGCCGCCGTCGACGACTACACCCCGGCCGAGGGCGTCGAGGCCATCCCCGGCGCCGGATTGACCGGCCACGTGGGCGGTACCCCCGCCCGCCTCGGCCGGCCCAGGTGGATCGAACCCGGCCCCCTGGCCGCGGACATCGAGCGGATGCAGCACGCCGGGGCCACCGCGGTGCTGATCGAACGGGACGGTCGCCTGATCGGAGCGGTCGCCGTGCGCGACGAGCTGCGCCCCGAGGCCCGCGAGGTGGTCGTCGGGCTCCGCCGCGGCGGTTACCACGTGGCGATGCTCACCGGCGACAATGACCGCACCGCACACGCGTTGGCCGCCGACGTCGGCATCGACGAGGTGCACGCGGACCTGCGCCCGGAGGACAAGGCCCGCATCGTCGGCACCCTCCGCCAGGAGCGGGCGACGGCGATGGTCGGCGACGGCGTCAACGACGCCCCGGCCCTTGCCACCGCCGACCTGGGCATCGCGATGGGCGCGATGGGCACCGACGTCGCCATCGAAACCGCCGACGTCGCCCTGATGGGTGAGGACTTGCGGCACCTGCCGCAGGCGCTCGCGCACGCTCGGCGGTCGCGGACGATCATGCTGCAGAACGTCGGCCTCTCGCTGGCGATCATCACCGTCCTGATGCCCCTGGCCCTGTTCGGGGTACTTGGCTTGGCCGCCGTCGTCCTCGTCCACGAGGTCGCCGAGATCGTCGTCATCGGCAACGGGGTCCGCGCCGGCCGGGCCGCCGCCCTCACCGGCCCGGCGGCAGCACCCGCACCGGTTCCGGCGACCGCGGCTCGAGCATGACCAGAACACCGGAAGCGAAATCGCGGCGGTCACGGCGCCTGCTGGTCGTTGTGGCCGCCGGGCTGGTCGCGGTCGCGCTGGTCGTCGACTCGATCGCCCGGCAGGCGCTCGCCGGCGACCGCAGCGTCGACCTCGGTGTGCTGCAGTTGAAGGTGGCCTACAACACCGGTGTGGCGTTCAGCATGGGCAATCAGCTACCACCCCCGGTGCTGCTCACGGTGACCGGGCTGATCACCGCCGGAATCGCGGTATACGCGTGGCGGGCAGCGCCCACCAGCAGCTGGTCCTCCATCGTCGGGCTCGGAGCGATCTTCGCCGGCGCCGCCGCCAACGTCATTGACCGCACCCTCGACGGGAAGGTCACCGACTACCTGCACACCGGGTGGTTCCCCACCTTCAACCTCGCCGACACCTTCCTGTCCTGCGGGGTCGCCCTGCTGCTGGCCGCCCAGTTCGTCGAATCTTGCTCCGCCGAGTCGAAGGTGAGCACGTCATGATCGCAATGCCCACCGCCGTCCGCACTGCCTACACCGCCGAGATGGCCGCCGCCCGCACCAGCACCGAGGACACGCAGCGGTGGTCACACCTCGAGCGCGCGCACATCCTGTCCCAGCCTTTTTCGTGGCCGCATACCAGCAACCACATCGCCATGCTCGTCCTCGCCCTGCGCCAACACGACCGCCGGGAGGCCCTCGGCCAGGTGCTGCGGATCATCGTCGCCGCCCCCGGCTCGGTCCTGGGCCGCTACCCCGAGGGCAACACCGGCCGCACCCGCGCCGGGCTGATGACACCGATGCCGATCCCCGCGGACCTGGCCGCGACCCTAGCCTCGACCAGCTGACACCCGTGCGGTGCGTCCGCACGGCACCACTAGATCAGGTGCCAGCCGACCGCTACCGGTGTGGGGCGGCTGGGGCACTGCGGGAACGGCCGGTGCGGGCAGGGCCGGCCCGGCGGGCCCGTCAGCTGCTTGGGCGACGTTGTCGGTCTTGAGGATCGTGGTGACGAGTCCGTTGGAGATTAGGGCTCCGTTTTCGAAGTCCGTTCGCTGTCCGTTCGGCACCCGGTATTCGTTACCTGTCGGCAGGCCGAGTCGCCCGTGTCCGTTCCGAGTTGCGCGAACCGTGCGAAGATCTTGCCGAGCACGGTCCACGTCCGGCCGCACACTCGACCACGCCATCGACGCACTACGACAGAGTCTCTCTATTCTGGTCATGAGTTGCTTCTCGCGGTGGGTTGCACTCAGCTGTCACGTGTGCGCTTTCGCGCTTCGCCCGTGAACCCGTGCCGACTCACTGAGCCGTCAGAGCAACGTCGCAAACATGATGCCCATAGCCGCGGCCATGCAGCCGTGGCACAGCCATCCGATTTCGCGTTGCCATCGTCGGGTGAACGACACTGCCTGTGACCGGCGAATGCGTGGTGCTGCCCACATTGCCGCCACGAACTTGCCGGTGCACACCAGCGTCGCAACGAGAAACGCTAGGACGATGAGCAAGTTCAGGGGGCTCATCCAACCCGGACTCGAAGTCGCACCATGCATGCTAGCCATCTCGGCTACGGCATCGTCAGCGCCGAGGTGATGCGACGCGGACGGACCGTCGGCGCCCGACGACGCCAGCGAATGTCGACTCATTACCGCATACATCCACACCATCGAACCCATCGTCAGCGATGCGTACACATAAAACCTACGCGCCATAAGAGTTCGGGCGGCGATGACGGCTAGTACCACGGTCGCGCCAGCGAAAAACACCAAGGGTGGGACACCCGACAATCGAAGGCCGATCGGCCATGCCATCACGATCATGGCAACGACCATCACCAGGAACAGCGAGTGTGCGATCTCATAATGACGGTCACCCCGCCGACGGATCAGGGCAGTAATACTGTCAATTGCGCCGAGTCCAAACAGGACTGTGAACCGTCCTGGATCGGATAGAGACCTGGTTCAGGCCACCTCCGCCACGGAGGCGACGCTGTCACGATAGCGCGTCTCGTACTCGACGGGTGAGCAGTAGCCCAGGGAGGAGTGCAGCCTCTCGGCGTTGAACCAGTGCACGTAGGCGGCGGTCTCTCGTTCGACCTCGCCGCGGTCCTTCCAGGCGCGGCCGGTGTCGATCAGTTCGGTCTTGTACAAGCCGATCGCCGACTCCATGAGCGCGTTGTCGAGCGCATCGCCGACCGATCCTATGGATCCGGTGATGTTGGCCTCGGTCAGCGCAGCGGTGAATGCCAACGATGTGTACTGACTGCCCGCATCGCTGTGATGAACCAAACCGGTTGCGGTGAAGTCGAATCCGGATCGGCGGCGGGCGAACAACGCTTGCTCGACAACACTCGTCACCAACGGTGTGTGCTTGCTCGCCATGACTCGCCACCCGAGGATGCGTCGCGAAAACACATCCACGAGGAACGCGACGTAGACAAACCCCGCCAATGTCCACACATACGTGAAGTCGGCCACCCACCACTGATCCGGATGTGTCGGTGTATCCCATTGTCGTTCAACATGATCAGGGAATCGTGGCGCCCTATCGTCTCGGTGGGTCGTGGTGGTGCGATGGCTGCCGCGTACAGCACCGGAGATGCCGCAGATCCCCATCAGCCGGCCGACCTGATCACGACCCATCACGTGACCGGCGCGCCACATCGTGTGATACATCTTGCGCACCCCGTACACACCGCGGTTCTTCTCGAACTGCTGGTAGACGGCATGAGCGGCGTAGGCCTCCTCGAGCATCGCTGCCGAGACCAGGCCACGCTGCTTGTGGGCATAGTAGGTGGATGGGGCAATCTGCATTCCGTACTCGGTGAGTACCCGGCAGATCGGATCGACCCCGAACCTGTCCCTGTGATCGTCGATGTACTC
Organism: Gordonia bronchialis DSM 43247; assembly: GCF_000024785.1. Taxonomy (NCBI): domain Bacteria; kingdom Bacillati; phylum Actinomycetota; class Actinomycetes; order Mycobacteriales; family Gordoniaceae; genus Gordonia; species Gordonia bronchialis. Next base: position 2,793,634 of record NC_013441.1, read on the forward strand.
GACGATCAACGAAGTCGGCGGTCGATCTCCGCCGCGGCGAAAAACGCCGACGCCGTCTTCAAAATCTCATTGGCTCTGCGCAATTCGGAATTCTCACGACGCAGCTCACGCACCTGAGCATCCAACTCCCCACTGGTCGTACTCACCCCCGAGGAGACCACCGGCGTGTCCTTCTCGATCCAGTTACGCAGCGTCGCCTGATTGATATCGAGCATCTCGGCGACATGCCGGCGCGCCGCCGACTTCGACCCGCCCACCTCGCCGAGCCGATCCTGATACATCCGCACGGCACGCTCACGCGTCTCCTGGTCAAACTTCCGTGGTGCTCCCATGACAGCATTCTCCTGGTGAGATCACGGTCTCCACCAGACCCAGGACGGTTCACTGTGACGACCCACCGAAGCAGGACATCCTCGACCAACGTCACGCTCCGTCCTCAGGCCCGCCTGCCAGAAATACTATCGGTAGTAGTAGCATGCCGAGGTGGATGAACCAAGGCTGGCCCCTGCTGAAGTCACCCGAGATTCGATGTCTATGACTGGACGCGAGTCGGCGTGGGTGCTGGGCGCTACCGCGGCTGCGGTGGGCCTGGGCCTGGTGGCGTATGCACTAAGGGTGGGTGCATCGCGCTACTTAGAGAGCGGAGACCCGTTTCCAGGACGCACTTCTGCGGTGCTCGATGTCGTGGGCAACTATGTCGGTGCCGTTCTTGCCGCCCTGGTTGTCGGTGGGTTGGTGATCATTGCGATAGCGACAGTCATCGACTCCGACGGGTACATCGACGTCTCGGTCTATCGCACTCATCGCCTGGTGCGACGGCTGTCGGCGTTGTGGATGGTGTGGTCGACTGGGATGGTTTTGGTCGCTGCTGCAGACACTGCCGGCCTGTCGGTGGTCCGGATGGTGGTGACCGGTCAGGTGGGGTACGCGGTCAGCGTCAGCCTGCCCGCCATCGCTTGGATGGTTTGTGCGGTGGCTGCGGGGGTGGTGTCCGTGGTCACCGCGATGTCGTTGCGGTGGTTGACTCATGTGTCGATGTTGCTGCCTGCTGCGATTGGGGTAGCAGCACTGCCTGCGGTCGGCAACGCCGCGCAGGGTCCAGATCATGACTACACCACCGGGGTAGTGGTCTGTTTCGCCGTCGCTTTTGCGGTATCGCTGGGGGTTCGGTGCATGCAGCATTCTCGGGCGGGAGGGCTGTGTGCGAACTCAATGAACTATGCTGCTGCACAACGCATTAAGAAGGTGTTGTGCACTGCTGATGCTGTGGCTCTAGTTTGCGTTGTTGCGGTTGCGGGGTTGTTGCGTACTCGCGATGTGCCAGGATCTGCGTTCGGGGTTGCCACCGGGGTATTGATCGTGTCGTTGGTGGGTCTGGTGATCGCTGACGTCATCACCCTCCGCGTGCGCCGCGACACGGTGGTACCAGCGGTCGCGGCGGGTGCGCTCGTTGTAGCCGCGGGTTGTTGGGCGGTCATGGATACCCGCGTGGCGCCGGGGCTGATTGCCCACCCGTTCACGGTGTGGGATGTGTATCTGGGCTATCCGCTTCCAGATCCTCCCGCGATATGGTCCATGCTGGGCGTGTGGCGGTTTGACATCGTCGTGGGCGGTGCGGCTGTAGCGATGGGGCTTGCCTACGGGATTGCAGTGCGGCGTTTACGTCGGCGTGGGTCTGGCTGGCCGCTGGGTCGGGCCGTCTCGTGGTTCGCCGGATGCGTTGTGTTGGTCCTGGCCAGCAGTTCGGGTGTCAGAGCTTACGGAAACGCCATGTTCAGCGTGCACATGGTGGAGCATATGGGGTTGAGCATGATCGCGCCGGCACTGCTGGCGCTGGGCGCCCCGGCGAGTCTGGCGTTGCGGGCTTTTCCCAGACATGCTGCTGGACAGCAGCTTCCGAGTGCTCGTTCGACGGTTCTTATGATTCTTGACTCCCCGACAGTGCGGGTGCTGACTCACCCGGTTGTTGCACTGTCGCTGTTTGTCGGGGTTCCATTTGCAGTGTATTTCACTCCGGTGTTTGGGATTCTCGCTCGTTACCACTGGGGGCACATCGTGATGAGTGGGTTGTTTGTGGTCGTCGGTTACCTGTTCTTCTGGACGGTGACCGGGGTCGATCGGGGGCCGCGTCGCTTACCGATCCTAGGTCGATTGGGACTGCTGTTTGCGGCGATGCCGTTTCATGCATTTTTCGGTATCGCACTGATGACGATGTCTACGGTGGTAGCCGAGTCGTTCTATCAGCAACTTCAGTTGCCGTGGCAGCCTGATCCTGCGCAGGATCAATGGGTCGGCGGAGTCCTCGCCTGGGTGGTCAGCGAGGTTCCGATCGTGGTGATCATGGTGGTGTTGGTTGTTCGGTGGGCGCGGCAGGAACGTGCTGGGCGTCGACACGATGACTACGCCGTCGGGGCTGGCGGCGCGGATTCCATGGGTGACATCGACACCGAAATCCATGAGCTCGCCGCGGGTCGCCGCCTAGGGGGACGCTAAGCGCGGGCCGGTCGTCTCTCTGTCGACCGGTCTGCGCCGAACCGGCGCAGTCGCAGGCTATTTGTCACGACGAAGAGTGAAGACAATCCCATCGCCGCTCCCGCGATAAGAGGGTTGAGCAATCCCGCGGCGGCGACTGGCAATGCGGCGATGTTGTAGCCGAACGCCCACACAAGGTTGACCCTGATCGTGCGTTGGGTGGCTCGAGCTAGATCCAAAGCCTGAACGACACCTAGGAGGTTTGAGCGCATTAGCACGATGTCGGCGGCTCCGATCGCGATGTCGGTGCCGCGGCCCATGGCCACTCCGAGGTCTGCGGTGGCCAGGGCTGGCCCGTCATTGATGCCGTCGCCGACCATCGCCACACATGCTCCGCCCCGGCGGAGGGTGTTGACAATATCTGCTTTGGCCGCTGGAAGGACTTCGGCCACCACCTCGGTGATCCCGACCTCGTCGGCCACTGCGTGAGCAGCGCCGTGATTGTCGCCGGTGACCAGCAGCGTACGGACGCCGCGTCGCCGCAGCGCGGTGACGGCAGTGTGTGCCGATGGTTTCACTTCGTCGGTGACGGCGATGACGGCTACGGCGACCTGGCCGATGGCCAAACACACGGCGGTATGTCCGGCGCGTTCGAAGTCGCGGTAGGAGCGGACCAGTTCTTCACTGACGGTGGCCCGGTCTGTGACCCACGTCGGCGAACCGAGCGAGACCTCAGTCCCATTGATGATGCCTCGTACACCGCGGCCGACCTCGGCGCTGAACTCGAGACAGTCCTCCAGGGGCGTGTCCTGTGCTGCGCTGGTCAACGCTCTGGCGATGGGATGTTCGGAGTGTTGCTCGAGCGAGGCCGCCAGCCGGAGTGCCTCTCGGGCAGAGATGTCGGTGGAGACGACGATGTCGTGAATGCATGGGACTCCGGTGGTGATCGTTCCTGTCTTGTCGAGGAGGACTGTGTCGATGCGTCCGGAGAGCTCCAAGGCCTGGTGGCCTTTGAGGAAGATGCCCAGCTGAGCCCCTCGTCCGGCAGCCACCATGAGAGCCATGGGTGTGGCCAGCCCCAACGCGCACGGGCACGCGATCACTAACACTGCTACTGCCGCACTCAGGGCGTGCTCGAGCGACCCGCCGGTACTGAGCCATGCCGCTGCGGTGACGGCAGAGAGCGCCACGACAGCGGGGACGAATAGGGTGGCGACGCGGTCGGCGACGCGTTGAGCTCGAGCTTTGGTGAGTTGGGCTTGATCGACGAGCCGAATCATCTCGGCCAGGCGGGTGTCGTCTCCCACGGCGGTGGCTGAAACAACTAGCGTCCCCTCCAGGCAGACTGTTCCACCGACAACCGCAGACCTCGCGCCGGGTTCAGCAACAATGGGGGCATTCTCGCCGGTCATCATGCTCGCATCAACCGATGCGCGCCCGTCCACGACATCGCCATCGGTGGGGATGGTCTGTCCGGATCGGACGATGACCGTGTGGCCTACTTTCAGCTCTTCCGTGGGCAGCGACATCTCGGTGCCGTCGGCGAGCAGAATGTGGGCGTCGGTCGCGCGCAGGGCCGCGAGTGAACGCATCGATTCAGCGGCGCGCGCTCGTGCCCGGGCCTCGAAGTAGCGGCCGGCCAACACGAAAACGGTGACCCCGGCCGCGACTTCGAGATAAATCGAGTCACTGGCGGCGATCGCGGCCCACACGCCTGGTTCGGTGGGTGCAGTGGAGGGCGTCGCGAACATTGAATACAGCGACAGTCCGCTAGCAGCAAGCACACCGATGGAGACCAGTGTCTCCATCGTCGCGGCACCGGTCCGCAGTGCGGTGCGGTAAAACGGCCACGCACAGTAGGTGACGATCGGGGCGGCAAGAACGATGAGGAGGATTTGCCACCCGGGGAAGCGCAATTCGGGAATGACCGAAAGCACGACAGATACATCAGCAAGGGGAATGAACAGGACAACCGCGATGATCAGCCGACGCAGCAACCCCTCGGCGTGTGCGGTGTCGGGATCGATACGGCTAAGGTGCGGCACGTGCGGAGTGGCAGTGTACCCGGCCCTATCCACGGTCGAGATAGCCTCCCCGACATCGATATCGCTGCCTATGTCGATCGTTGCCCGGTGCGTGGCGTAGTTGACCGAAGCCCTGACACCGTCAATCTTGTTGAGTTTGCGTTCGATCCTGTTCGCACATGCCCCACAGGTCATGCCCTCGATGTCGAGTTGGATCTGGCGTACACGGCGATCTGCACAGTCGATGGTCTGCGTCACGCTCACGACCTCGCTATCGTGTCCGAAGGGTTCTGACGCGTAACCGCGCCGAGACTACTAAGCAGGCTAGTTTGTCGTAAGCTGAAGGTCGACTTCAAGGACGGTAGGGCAAGATGACTCGGCTCGGATCGCTAGAGCGCGAGGTGATGGATGTGCTGTGGGAAGCTGGCGCCGCGATGTCGGTACACGATCTCGTTGACGCCCTGACCGACCGAGACCTGGCGTACACCACCGTGTTGACGGTGGTCACGAACCTGCACAAAAAGCAGTTCCTCGGCCGGGAGAAGATCAGCCGCGCCTATCGGTACTTCCCGTTGCAGTCGCGCGAGGAAGCTACGTCGCAGACACTGCGGCAAGTTCTCGATGCCAGCGGCGATTCCACGGCCGTGTTGATGCACTTCGCCAAGATGGTTACTCCCGAGGAACGTGACGTCCTCAGTGAGCACTTGTCGCGGGCCAGAACTGGCCGTCCGCGGAGGCGTTGACAGTGAGTGTGGCGTTGGCGCACCTTGTGGGTGCGGCAGTGTTGGCCGTGCTGGCCCCCTACGTGCTGGATCGACTGCCCGCTCGTTGGTCGCCACGCGTCGTGATGACCGCATGGGTGAGCAGTATCGCCACTACGTTGGCCCTACTGGCTTTGTCGGCGCTGACGGCGCTTCTGCCGGATCCGCCACCGGCTGAACAATTCGTTGAAGCTCTGGCCCGGTGCGCCAGCGCCGTCTTACATGCGTTGCGTGACGATTTCAGTCAGTTGTATGGGTTCGGTGTGGTCGTGGCGGCGGCGGCGGTTGTGGCGCGCACGGCAGGTTCTTATGTCCGCCATACCCGCCGCTCATGGCGTATCCAGCGACTGCACCGCGACGTTGTGGCAGTGGTGGGGAGCACCGAAGCTGATACTCCCGACGTTCTGTGGATTGATCATCCCTATCCGATGGCCTATTGCGTGGGCGGCCGTAGTGGATTCGTTGTGGCCACCAGCGCGTTGAAGACCGATCTCTCGCCCGAGGCTCGCGCGGCGGTGCTGGCTCACGAGTTCGCTCACCTACGATCCCGACATCACCGAGTGGTTGGCTTCTGCGATGTGATGGCGCGGGCGCTGCCGTTAGTGCCACTGTTTCGGCGTGCACCCGCAGCAGTGAGCGCACTGGCTGAGGTCGATGCGGACATGGTTGCGGCGCGTACGACCAGTTCTGCGGCCGTTCGAGCAGCGTTGACATCTATCGGTGCTGCTGGCGGTTCCGCCGCCGGCGGCGCTAGCCCGGCTCTCGGTGGAGCCCACGCGGGGTCTGCGACCCGCTACCGACTGCGCATGCTCGAGCAGGCAACGACCGAACCCACAGCGGGTAGATACGCGCTCGCAGGTATGGCTCCGTTAGCAGCGAGTGCGATGTGCGCCGCCATGGCGTTGCCCGCGTTGTCTCTTCTCGTTCACGGCCTTACTGCCTCCTACTAGCTCGCGACAGCAACGGAAGCGCCCCGGGGTGTGGGGTTAGGCGCTGAGCGGCCTCTGTTACTGCAGCGAACGGGAGACCCACCTCGACTGCCACCGGTGGCAGTCGAGGTCCCCGTTGTCGTCGTCACCTTCGTGACGTGATGAGCTTCGAAAGCGTGTGCATCGTTGTCGATAACGCATCCCATGTTCTTGCCGCGCAGCGCGGTCGATTGACCCGCCCTGTTCTCGGACCTTCACGGTCAGCGGCCGCTGCGTTGCGCTGCGCGTGCCACTACGGTCGCTGTCAGTCGCGCGACGCAGGCCGCGATCGTGGCCGCGGTGAGCCACACAATCAACGGTGTGGAGGCGACATGCTCGGCGATGGTCTCGTTGTAGCCACGATGGGACTGCTCATCGAGGAGAGACCCCGCCACAGCGGTGAGCACGAAGGCGAGCAGCGTGGTGTACAGAACGGTGAGCATTGCAAACCATCGCGGCATAGCCAGTGCACGACGGGGACGGGGATGTTGGTAAGCACTAATCCCGGGATGCATGACTAGCGGCCTCCTCGATCGGCGTCCGAGGATGCCTCATGTGTGCCCGTCGTCAGGGGTTCACGGCGAACTTCCTCGGCGGCCCTGCTCTCTTCGTGGAATGAACCAACATGGGCTTCAGCGCGCATTCGTTCGACCATGTGCGGGTAGTGCAATTCGAACGCCGGACGCTCCGAACGGATGCGAGGGAGTTCGGTGAAGTTGTGGCGCGGCGGCGGGCAGCTGGTGGCCCACTCCAGGGAGTTGCCGAAGCCCCAGGGATCGTCGACGGTGACGACTTCGCCGTAGCGGTAGCTACGGAAGACGTTCCACAGGAACGGCAGGGTCGAGACGCCGAGGATGAACGCACCGACGGTGGAGATGATGTTGAGCGTGGTGAAGCCGTCTGACGGGAGGTAGTCGGCGTAGCGGCGGGGCATGCCTTCTGCTCCGAGCCAATGTTGCACCAAGAAGGTGAGGTGGAAGCCGATGAAAGTCAGCCAGAAATGGACCTTGCCCAAACGTTCGTCGAGCAGGCGTCCGGTCATCTTCGGGAACCAGAAGTAGATGCCGGCGTAGGTGGCGAACACGATGGTGCCGAAAAGCACGTAGTGGAAGTGGGCGACCACGAAGTAGCTGTCGGAAAGCTGGAAGTCTATGGGTGGGCTGGCCAGGAGCACACCGGTGAGCCCGCCGAAGAGGAAGGTGACCATGAAGCCGACCGAGAACAGCATCGGGGTTTCGAACGTCATGTGGCCACGCCACATCGTGCCGATCCAGTTGAAGAACTTCACACCGGTCGGTACCGCGATCAGGAACGTCATGAAGGAGAAGAACGGCAACAGCACAGCGCCGGTGACGTACATGTGGTGCGCCCACACCGCGACTGACAGCGCGGCGATGGCGAGGGTGGCGTAGACCAGTCCTGAGTATCCGAACAACGGTTTGCGGCTGAAGACCGGGAAGATCTCGGAGACGATGCCGAAGAACGGCAGCGCGATGATGTAGACCTCGGGGTGACCGAAGAACCAGAACATGTGCTGCCAGAGGATGGCGCCGCCGTTGGATGGATCGAACAGATTCGCACCGAATTGGCGGTCGACTTCGGCGCCGAGAAGTGCCGCGGTGAGTAGCGGAAACACTAGCAAGATCAGCACGCTGGTGACCAGGATGTTCCACGTGAAGATCGGCATGCGGAACATCGTCATTCCAGGCGCGCGCAGGCAGATAACCGTGGTGACCATGTTGACCGCGCCCAGGATGGTGCCCAGACCGGACACGGTCAGTCCGAGAAACCACATGTCTGACCCCACGCCCGGTGAATGGATTGCGTCGCTGAGCGGGGTGTAGGCGGTCCAGCCGAAGTCTGCGGCGCCGCCGGGAGTGATGAAGCCGGCCAGCGTGACGCTGGAACCAAAGAGGAACAGCCAGAAACCCAGTGCGTTGAGCCGAGGAAAGGCGACGTCGGGAGCGCCGATCTGCAGGGGCAGTACGAAGTTGGCGAAGCCGATCACGATGGGGGTGGCATACATCAGCAGCATGATCGTGCCGTGCATGGTGAACAGCTGGTTGTACTGCTCAGTCGAGAGGAATTGCATACCCGGCGTCGTGAGTTCGCCGCGCATCAGCAACGCCATCAATCCGCCGACGAGGAAGAACCCGAAGCACGCGACGATGTACATCATGCCGATCAACTTGTGATCGGTCGTAGTCAGCATCGTGTAGATAAATGACCCTTTGGACTTGCGCCGCTCGGGATAGGGCCGCTTGGCGACCACCTCGGGCGGGCGCGGGGACACCGCGGTCATGGAGGTCCTCCATCTGACTCGGAAACGGTGGCCCTGTTCGAACATCACGCACATCGTGCGCGCAACGTCACCGGGGCCCTACTACGGACTGTAGTCAATCAACTACTAAGTAGCATAGTTTGTATTGGAATCACCAGTCGTGGAGCACGCCTCGTCATGACTGCGACGAGACATGGCCTCCCTCAGAGGTATCAGGATCAACGGGCCGTCGCGGCCGAGCGTCGCTGCCGTCCCTACCGCCAGAGGTCTGCACTCCCGGTGCTGGGCGGCTCGCTGGGCGTGATAGTAGGAGGTTCGGCGTCGCTGTCGGAGGGAAGATGTACGCCGCGTTCAGCGAGCCAGGTCACCGGGTCGAGAGCTGCACCGGATGCATCGGCAACCTCGAAGTGCAGGTGGGGGCCGGTTGAGTTACCTCGATTGCCGACCGTGGCGATGGGTTGGCCAACCGCGACCGGCGCTGCCGCCGCGATGAGGTTGTCGTCATTGTGGCCGTAGGTAGTGATTGTTCCGTCGGCGTGCCGGATGCGGACCCACAATCCGAAGCCTTGGGCAGGACCAGAGTTGATTACTTCGCCGTCGGTGACCGCGAAAATCGGTGCCCCCAGGTCGTTGCCGATATCTAGACCCTGGTGCCCTCGGCCGTCACCGAAAGTAGAGGTGATTCGACCATTCGTCGGAGCGACCACCGTCCCGGGTGACGGCGCCGAGAACTGGGATCGACCGGTCGGTGCGGGATGCGGGGCCGCGGGATCGTGGGGGCGCATCTCCAATGCCAGAAGCGCCAGCAACCGCCCGATCGGTAGTGCGTCGACAACCAGTTCGGCAGCTGCTCGTCCCGCACTGAGTACGGCGGCAAAGCATCCCACTGCAGTGATGGGATCATCGGTCGGCACCGACGGCTCGACTGGGCGCGCTCGATCACTCAGACATGTGCTCACTGTTCGAATTTCGTCGGTCAGGGCTCCCATCGCCGGCCCGCCCAACGATGTCGAGATCGTCTCAGCGACCAGCTGAGCGAACTGCTGGGCCACGTGGGTGTCATCCGCATCGGCTCGCGCTCGAGCGTCGACCGAGAAGCTCAGCAGAACCGCAGCAACGATCCCCGCGACCCCCAGCCTCAGGCAGGGCTGTTTTTCGTCGCGGCGACGGGTGATGGACGACATAGGCATGCCGGGAGACCTTCCAGGGATGGGCGCGGCGGACTGGAGCGCAGCACCCCACGCTAGGTGCGCATGGGGCCACGGCGGTAGCCCTCCGCTCGAACCATAGGCCTCACAGGTCACAGCAGTAACACGGGCAGATTGAGTACCTATCGCGATTGGCTTCCCAACTACTAGTGCATGTAGTTGTGATCAGATGGCATCTGAAGCGGCCTAGACGCAATGTAAGGAAGGCCATAAGTGCAGTTGAGAGGCACATTCGACCGTTCGAGTATCACGTTGTAAACAACGATGCTGTGATCGTCGGACGAGTCGGTCCTCACAAAAACTATGACATTGTTGACAAATCCCTCGTTGATCTACCACGCTGCGTAGTAGAACGACGTCAAGGAGCGCTGATAGTGCAGCAGGGGATAAGGTTGTCCGCGGCACGGGCGGCAGTCCTGGCGTTGATCTGTGTGGTGCCGTGGGTGGCATCGGGCTGCGCCGGCGATGACGCGGTCGCTCAGGGCGGAACCTTTCAATTTGTCTCGCCTGGCGGGCTGACAGTTATCACTTACGACCCGCCCGCGAGCCGTCAGAGTATCGCTCAGGTCTCCGGCCCTGATGTGGTGACAGACCAGAACATCGGACTCGACGACTTCGCTGGCAAGGTCGTCGTCATCAACGTCTGGGGTTCGTGGTGTGGCCCATGCCGGGGAGAAGCCGACGACCTCGAGTACGTCTACGAACAGACTAAGGCCTCGGGTGTCGAGTTCCTCGGTATCAATCTGCGCGACAACCGGCAGGCCGCGCGTGATTTCATTGTCGACCGCAAGGTCGCTTTTCCATCGATCTACGACTTTGCCGGTGTCACGCTGGCCGCGCTGACCACTCCGACATCAGTGGTGCCGACCACCATTGTGCTCGACCGCGAACACCGTCCGGCCGCAGTGTTCCTCAAGGCCATCACTGCCGACGAACTCGGGACAACAGTCAAGCGAGTCGTCGCTGAGCCCACCGCGCAACAACAATGACGCCACAGGCCGTCGAACTACAGGCCGCAGTTGGCGAGACGTTTGCAGACGTCGTCGTCGGCGGTCCGCTATTGCTGGCACTGCTCGCGTGCGTGATCGCCGGACTGGTGTCGTTCGCCTCGCCGTGCGTCGTCCCGCTCGTTCCGGGGTATTTGTCTTACCTGGCTGGCGTGGTCGGCGCCGAGGCCCCCGCGGTGTCGGTGGGGGAGCCGACCAAGCGGGGTCGATCGCGTGTGGCGGCCGCGGCGATCCTGTTCGTCGGCGGCTTTACTGTGGTATTCGTCGCAGCGACTGCGACAGTGCTGGGGGTCACAACCACTTTCGTGGTGAATCGTGAGATCTTACAGCGCATCGGCGGCGTGGTGACCATCATCATGGGGCTGGTGTTCATCGGGCTGGTGCCGGCACTACAACAGGAACGACGGTTCGCGCCCCGCCGGATCTCCAATATCGCCGGCGCCCCGCTGCTGGGTGCGGTCTTCGCACTCGGGTGGACACCATGCCTTGGGCCCACGCTAGCGGCGGTCATCGCTACCGCCAGCGGCACCGAGGGCGCTACCGCAGCCAAAGGTGTCGCGCTGATCGTGGCGTACTGCGCAGGCCTGGGCATTCCCTTTGTCGTCCTTGCATTTTCCTCGGCGTGGGCGTTGCGCAGCCTCGGCTGGTTGCGCACCAACGCCCGCACAATTCAGATCGTTGGTGGCGCCATGATGATCGCGGTGGGCATCGCCTTGGTCACAGGACTGTGGGACCAATTCATCGTATGGGTCCGCGACGCGTTCATCACCGATACCCAACTACCCATTTAAGGCCTGTGGTGGCGGCGACGGTTCGCCGTCCCAGCGTTCCCCGCTGTACACCGACGATCCCCGAACACCGAAACAGCGCCGACGCCACCCGCGACCGCGGGCCATCCCACCACACCGCCCAGACCATTCCACAGTTCCGTAACAGCTCGGCCTGACATATAGTCACATGCGCATATATTGATACATTCGGGCGCGCGTAGCCCGTCCGAGTGCGGATCGAACGGAGAGCGCGAAAAATGGGAGCCGGACACAACCACGGACCGACCGACCCTGCATCCAGCGACTCGTCGCTGCGAGTCCGGCTGGCGATAGCGTTTGCTCTTACAGGGATCATCGTGGTTGCCCAACTGGTCGGGTCGGTGATTACGGGGAGTCTTGCCCTTCTGACTGATACAGCACACGCCGCGACAGATGCGATTGGTTTGGCGGTTGCGCTCGTCGCAGCAACGGTGATGCACAGACCGGTCAGTAAAACTCGCACATGGGGCCTGCGGCGCATTGAGGTCATCGCCGCCCTGGGTCAGGCCTCGCTGCTGCTCGCGGTCGGCCTCTACGCTGCTGTCGAGGGCGTGCGGAGATTGTTCGCTCCGCCTGAGGTGCCCTCGACCGAGCTGCTGCTCTTCGGAGTGATCGGGCTCGTGGCAAACATCGTCGCAATGCTCGTGCTCGCCTCGGGACGAGGCGCCAACTTCAACATGCGAGCGGCGTTTCTGGAGGTCCTCAACGACGCGTTGGGATCACTGGGTGTGATCGTCGCCGCGATCGTCATCGCTACCACCGGTTTCCAACGAGCCGACGCGCTGGCCGGGCTGTTCATCGCGCTACTCATCGCACCCCGCGCCCTCAAGCTCATGGCAGAGACGACCCGAGTGCTGATGGAATTCACGCCCAAGGAGATCGATCTGGACGACGTCCGGGCCCACATTCTTGAGATGGATCGTGTGCAGGACGTGCACGACCTTCACGCGTCGACGGTGGCCACTGGTCTACCGATCATCAGCGCTCACGTCGTGGTCGATGACGACTGCTTCCAGGACGGCCACGCCCCCACCATTTTGAACGACATCCGGACGTGCGTGGCGACCCACTTCGCCATTTCGTTCGAGCACTCCACTTTCCAGCTCGAGACCAACGCCCAACGCCACCAGGAAGAAGCGTTGGCCGCCCATCATCCATGAGGGTGTCGCGTCGGCGTCACCCCCATAAGCACGTCCGGTCTGCGCACGAGTGCAAGAGTGTTGCCGCGAGAGACCTGGTGCCTCACCCTTGGCGCCGGTCCACGGTCACACCAGCGTGGACCAGTACCACCAGAAGCGTTCGGTGATCAGGAAGATCACTGCCATCACCCACACCAGTGGTACTACGGTGTGCACTGTGAAGGCGACATCGAGGACTCGGCGTGCTCTCCCCGGTGGGCAGAAATGGTCGGCATTGCGCAGACTCACATACCAAAAAGCAACCACGACTACCACCCACACGGCCATGCAGTACGGACAGAGAGCATTGATTCGGTACAGACTCTGAAAGATCAGCCAATGGACGAATACCAGCGCACCCGTCAGTCCGATCTGCAGTCCGATCATGACCCAGGGCGCCGGCCGACGTCCCATCAGGACGGCGACAGCGAGTAGAGCTGTAAACCCTACGATTCCGATCAGAGAATTGGGAAACCCGAGGACGACCGCCTGAGGGGTGTCCATCACCGATCCGCAATTGACGATCGGGTTGATACTGCAGGTCGGTGTGTACTCCGGATCGGTTCCCAGTTCGAACTTTTCGACCGTCAGTGTGAACGCAGCGGCAAGCCCAACACCTCCGCAGACCGCAAGAATCCACGCGAGCAACCGCGGGAACACCGGAATCTGCGCATCTGGCGCCGAGGCTGAGGGCGTTGAGGCTTGCCGGTGTGGGGTGGTCACTGCCGTATCGCGGATTCGAGCGCAGAGCTCAGATCATCATACCCTTCGGGCTTGATGCGTTCGTCGTTGATGAAAAACGTCGGGGTTCCGGTGACACCTAACGCTTTACCGTCAGCGACATCGCGGTCGATAAGCTCCCGGGTGGCCTGCGAGTCGTAGGCGGCGGCGAATCGCTCCATGTTCAGGCCCAGCTCCCGGGCATAGGAGAAGAACAGATCGTCCAGCGGGACCCTCTGCTCACCCCAGCTGCGTTGCGTGTCGAACATCTTGCGGTACATCGGTTCGAACTGGCCCTGTTCGGCCGCCGCGGCCACGGCCCGGGCTGCGCGGTCAGCGTTGAAGTGCCCGGGGAGGGGAAAATAGCGAACCACGAAAGTGACCTGATCTCCGTATGTTTGGCGTAGCTGCTCCACCGCCGGGTACGCCGCCCCACACCCTTCACATTCGAAGTCCAAGAATTCGACGAACGTCGCCTTGGATTCAGCCGGAGCCGACAGCCGCGGAGAATCGGGCCTTGCCGTCATGCTCGCTTGGTCGCCGGACTGTTCGCTTTCGCCGGCCCGGGACACCACGAAGACCACCGTCAGCGCCAAGCAGAATACGAACACTGCCGCGAGCGACATCCTGACGTTACGGCTCATCGAGACACCACTCCGAGTCGAACCATGAGCGCTTGAGCTGGCACGATCTTCACTCCTGTCAGATTACTACTACCGTGACTAGTAGTTTACAGGCGCGCGGTTCCGGCCGGGCGACGGCGGGCGCCGATCTCGCGCTCGACAGAAATCGGTGAGGGAGCGGTGCTCTGTGAGTCGCCATTCGGATGCTCGGCGTGTCAGCGCACTTGTACCGCCGGCGCTTCATTCTGTGCTGCGGACCGCAGCTGCGGTCGGTTCGGGCTGGATGCTGTATGTAAGCTTTCCTCCGCGCCACCTGTGGTTCCTCGCCCCGGTGGCTATTGCGATTCTGGTGGTGACGCTGCGGGGACGCTCGCCTCGGGCGGCGTCAGGCTACGGCTATCTAGCTGGGCTGGGATTCTTTGTGCCGCTGCTGCCGTGGGTCGGCACCTATGTGGGCGCGGTGCCGTGGCTCGCCTTGGCAGCGGCCGAGGCCGTGGCGTTCGGGGTCTTCGGGGCGTTGGCGGCGGTGGTCGGCCGATGTCGTGGCGCGCCGTTGTGGCTAGCGTGCGCCTGGATGGCTGTCGAGGCCGCCCGCTCCCGCGTTCCTTTTGGCGGTTTCCCCTGGGGTCGAATCGCATTCGGTCAGCCGGATGGGTTGTTGCTGCCGTTGGCGGCACTGGCCGGCGCGCCGGGGTTGTCCTTCGTTGTGGTGCTGCTCGGCACACTCCTGGCCGCGGTTGCAGCGGCTGTGGTCAACCTGCACCCTCGGGCGTTGGCTGGCCCAGCCGCAGCAGTCGCCGCAGTTGGACTGTTGATGTGGATGTTGGTGCCCTCGCAGACAGCAGTTCCGGCGGAGCAGTCGGTGACGGTGGCGTTGGTGCAGGGCAACGTGCCTCGGTTGGGTTTGGACTTCAATGCCCAGCGACGTGCGGTGCTTGATAATCATGTCCAACGCACCCTCGATCTTGCTGAGAAGGTTCGTACCAGGCGGGTCGTTCGTCCCGATGTGGTGGTGTGGCCGGAGAACTCTTCTGATATCGACCCGTTCGGAAATCGCGATGCTGCCGCGCAGATTGATCGTGCGGCGCGGGCGATCGGGGTGCCGATCCTGGTGGGCGCCGTGGTCACCGGGAACAACAACACCGCCCGCAATACGATGGTGGTGTGGGATCCGGTCAGCGGGCCGGGTCAGGAGCACGACAAACGCCAGCTGGTGCCGTTCGGGGAGTACTTGCCGATGCGGAATTTGATGATCCGACTGTCTTCCTATGCCGCTCAAGCCGGCAACTTCGTTCCTGGCACAGGTAAGGGCGTCGTGGATCTCGCGGGAGTGCCCGTGGCGGTGGCGACTTGTTACGAAGTCGCGTTCGATGATCTGGTGGCCGAATCGGTGCGCGCCGGTGCGCAGCTGATCGCGGTGCCGACCAACAACGCGACGTTCGGACGCACCGAGATGACGTATCAGCAACTCGCGATGTCACGGGTTCGGGCAGTTGAACATGATCGGGCGGTCGTCATCGCAGCAACCAGTGGTGTGAGCGCTGTCATCAAGCCTGATGGGGATGTTGCGCAACAAACAGCGCTGTTCACCCCGGATGTCCTGATCGCGCGGGTACCGCTGAAGACAACGACGACCATAGCGACCCGGGCCGGAGCAGCAGGAGAAGGGATCTGCGCAGCCGTGGTCTTGGCAGTACTGGTCGTGCGTACGTGGACGTCCCGTCCCCGCACCTGAAGGAGCGCGGTGCACGTAGCGGCGCTCACGATGTGGCGATGACAAAGTAGGGGGCGCCATCTGCGTCGGTTGCCGGGGGCGAACAGCAGCTGCACCCGGGGTCTGCTGTGGCAGAGCAGTTATCGGCGCCGCGCGCGTCAACAGTTGCGGAGTCGTTAGCAGAGAAATCGCGGCTGACAGTGGTTGATCCGCGGTGGTCGATACCGAAGTGCAGAAGCTTCGCCTGTGCCGTGGTAGCCAGCAACCGAGATCCGTCCCAGCTCTTCTAGTGCAGCGCTGCGTTTGAGGAGCGCGCCGTGGTGGCTGACGGCGCAGATTGCGGCAGCGACCGTCAGCCGGTAGCGCGATCGCAACGCACACGGGGAAGCGGCTACCAGGACCAGTGCGGGGAACGTCACTCAGTGCGTGCCCATGCATTGGGACCGCCGCTGGTACCGGCGTGGCTAGTGTCGAGACACCTGCGACCGCCAGGACCGCCGTCACGAAAGCGGCCGGACGGGGTCAACGCATACGCCACCAACCGTCCGTGGCGGCGCCCGTTCATCAAGTCGGCACTCGTGACCAGGCACAGAGGGGCGAAACTAGATTCTGAGCCAGAGGGATACCTACTACCCGTTGATATGACAAATGGGCGCAATTCGCGCATGACCCTCGGCCGAAGCCGGCCTGTCGTGTCATGTCAAGACCGGACGAGCTCAGTCGCTGGCGAACAATGTGAGTGACCAGTCGAGCAAGTCGGAGCCTCTAGGTGTCTGCGTTGCCCTTCTTCCACTGCGACCACGGAATGTTCCAGTCACCGAGTCCGTCGACTCCCGATAGCGTTTCGGCGTTGGTGTTCTTGACCGTGACGGGGTCTCCGCGCAGGGTGTTCTTCACGAGCCACTCCGCGTCTGCCGGACTTAGATTTGGGCAGCCGTTGCTGACATTACTGTTGCCCTGCGCCGCCATTGACCACGGCGCCCCGTGCATATAGATGCCGCTGTAGGACATTTGGACCGCCCACTCGACGGGTGTTCGGTATCCCGCTGAGGATTCGACAGGCACTCCGTAGGTGGAGGAGTCCATGACGATGTGCTCGACACGATCACCGATCATGTAGATGCCGCGTGGAGTCGGTGTGCTGTCTTTGCCGAACGACGTCGGCATGCTTCGGATAACCTTGCCACCCCTCTTGACGACGATGGTCTTGGTTGAGTCGTCGGCTTCGATTTCTTGAGCTCGGCCGATTGCGAAGTCGTACAAAAGATTTCTGTTGCCGTAGAGCCCGTCGCCGAGGTCGACTCCGTAAATGTTCACGGCAACACTGACCTTGGTGCCTGGCGTCCAGAAGCGTTCGGGCCTCCATCGGACTTCGGAGTCGCTGATCCAGTAGAACGCGCCTTGCATCTGAGGATCAGAGGTGACCGTGATCGCATCCTGGGCCTTCTTTCGGTCAGGGATGGGAGCCGCGAATCGAACACCGATCGTATGGGCAATGCCGACGGTCTTCTCGCCGAGGATTACCGCGCTGGTCAGCGATTCAGGCGAGGCTGTGGAGAAACCTTGCGAGACGCTCAAACGACCACCCACACCCACGGCCTCGGCTCGAACGGAGTATCGCTTCGAGTACCCCAGCGGCTGGGTGCTTATCCATGTGCTGCCGTCCTCGCTCAGTGAGCCCGCCAAGGCACGGCCACTGGCTGTGGGGATATCAACCTTTGTCAATGCGCCGCGACTGGCTGTCACAATGATAGGGAGCCCAGGTTCAACGACCGCGTTGGGTGCGAGTCGGCCACCGCCGGCGGTGCCCACAGCGATGGAGGGTCGTGTGATGTCTGCAAAGCTGTCGACGGCCTGAATCTGGTCACTGTAGGTTGAGCCACCGCTGGCCGAGCTGCATGAGGTCAGTACCACCACAACGGCCGTCAGCGCTGCAAGTACCAGTAGTTGGGGAAGTTTGACCCACGCCGGACGGTGGCGCCGAAGAATTCTCAGACGCCGCGGCGACTCCATATCGCCAGTCGATCGGCGGTTACGAAGCGTCTCGCCCAACTGGGTCCCCAAAGCGCCAGAGCGGCCCATCAGTCACAAAGCCCTTCATCCGCTGGGACAACAACGGCACCACAGAGCATAGGCGCCGTTACAGATCTCACTAACCATGATAGTAGTTAGCTTACGGTCACGACCCTTCGCTCTCTGATTCGGCATCGAGCTGCATCACCGTTTGCTATCTGCCAGTCTGAACTACTACTCTTCGTAGTAGCGGCCCAGGCCAGAAAGAGCAGGTGAGACCCAGGTGGCGGTGCTGGTACGGAAGTCCTGGCGGCCGACCACGCTCGTAGTGTCGGGTGTCGATCGGCACACAGCCGAGGACTTCGTCGGCGCCCGCGTATGCCTTTCTCCCGCAATCGATAACTATCTGACCGCGACGTTACCGGCGCCACGATGACGGGCACCGAAACGCCGACGCCGCGCCGACGTCGTATGCTTGGCCGCCTACCCAAACTGTGGCGATCGCTGACGTCGATGAAAACAGCACTCATCCTGCTGTTCCTGTTGGCCGCAGCCGCAATCCCGGGCGCCCTGCTGCCACAACGACCACTCAACGAGCAGAAGACTGCCCAGTACATCGCCGACCGGGGCTCCCTCGGCATGTGGATGGACAGACTGCAGCTATTCGACGTCTTCGCCAGCTCGTGGTTCACCGCGATCTACGTCCTTCTGTTCGTTTCGCTCGTGGGTTGCCTCGCTCCCCGAATCCTCGAGCATCTGCGCGCTGTGCGCGCTCGTCCAGTCCCCGCGCCGCGCAACCTCACCCGCTTGCCGCGGCACATCGAGGACACAGTAGAGGGAGATCCTGACGAGGTTGCTGCCCTCATCAACGCCAACCTGCGGGGCTGGCGTCGAGTCACCACCACGCGACCAGCGACCGGGACCACCACAGCCGTTGAGATCTCCGCAGAGAAGGGCTATCTCCGTGAGTGGGGAAACCTGGTGTTCCACTTCGCTCTGCTCGCCCTGTTGATAGCGATCGCGGCCGACAAACTCTACGGCTACGAGGGCACCCGCAGTCTCGTCGCCGATGGCACGCAGGGGCTATGCAACACCTCGACCGCAGTCTATGACTCATTTCGTGCAGGCAGCCTGGTCGACGGTACCGACCTCTCACCATTCTGCGTTCGCGTCGAGGGCTTCGATGCCCGGTTCCTGCCGAGCGGTCAGCCCGACATGTACGAAGCTGACGTTACCTACACCGGCGACGTGCGGCAGCGTGACCCCGCTACCTGGAACACCGCGCGTATCCGCGTGAACGAGCCCCTGCGAGTCGCCGGCGACCGCGTCTATGTCCTCGGCAACGGCTTCGCGCCTACGTTCACTGTGACATTCTCGAACGGGGAGCAGCGCACTCAGACAGTGCTTTTCATTCCCGACGACTTGCAGACGATGCTGTCCTCAGGCGCGGCCCGTTTTGATACCCCAGCGGGCCTCTACCCCAACGCAGACGAACGTCGCAACCAACAGATCGCGATCGAGGGCCTGTTCGCTCCGACCGCAGCATTCCAGGGAACGCTTCTCACCTCATCGTCTCCCGTGCCGAATGATCCATATGTGGCTATCAGGATCTACCAGGGCGACACCGGACTGGATACCGGTCGCCCGCAAAACGCGTACTCCCTCAACCAAGCGCTCATCGAGCAGGGCCGACTCCAGCAGCGAGCACAAGTCAATCTCAGGCCAGGAGAGACCCACACCATCGCCGACGGCACCGTGGTGCGCTTTGACGGCTACGAACGATTTGTGTCCATGCAGGTTTCGCGTGGGCCGGCACAGAATTGGGTCTTGCTTTCGGCGACTGTGATGCTGGCTGGGCTACTTGTGTCTCTGCTTATCCGGCGCCGCCGAATCTGGGTGCGGTTGGTGCCCGTGAAAGTCGATGGCCAACGAGTCACTGCTGTGACAATCGCTGGTCTGGCCCGCACCGATCAGGCTGGGTGGGGCGAAGACTTCACCGAGCAGGCGCGGCGATGGATGACCGAGCCTGTGCCGACAGACCGCCGACCCCGGCGCATACGTCGCCGATGAGACGTACCTCCGTACAGATTCGTCCTGCGGGGGGAATCTATCCCACTCCGTGTCAAAGAACTCGCCGTGAGGACGGTGTCAAGTCGCATATTCAGCCGATCGCATTCAACCCGCACACGGAAAGCCTCCCGACCATGAGCAGCAAGAATTCTCACGGCGCCACCCCCTCACCCAGTTCTTCGGCCAGGTCTCTTATCGCAATTGCCCTGCTGTATAACACCGCGCGGTTAGCACTCGCTGCTGTGCTGTGTGGTTTAATCCTGTTGCTGTCCTACGCAATTGACTTGAGCTTCCCGATTCTCGGAGCTGTCGTCCTCGCCGTGATTCTCAGTAGTCCAGTCTCGATGATCGTCCTCAAACCCCTACGAACTCGCATCAATCAGCAGGCCGACGCAATCGATGCCCGCCATGCGACCAAGAGGGGGCTGGGCGAAAAGCCGCGTGGCAGACCTGCCGGATAATCGAAACCACGACCTTGGCGCCCGCGCCAGCGCACCGTTGCTGTCAATCGATCGAGGTCACCTTCGCAGAATGCTTCCGTCCTGGAACCGCAGAACAGCTCCGGGGGCGCGACGTCGGCTCGGCTCACGCCCGAGGCGCCTGGCCACAAGAGTCGCCAGCAGCTTGCGCAGATATTGCCGGGTCATCCGACGACATAGACTCCCCGCGTTCTCAGCCACTGTCCCGGGTCGAGTTTGGGTCCGTCTTGCTGCCAGACCTCATAATGCAGGTGCGGGCCGGTGGAGTAGCCACGGTTTCCCACCGTTGCGATCTGCTCGCCGGCCAGGACTCGTTGCCCGACACTCACTAGTGCCTCGTTGATGTGCCCATATACGCCGATCGTGCCGTCGTCTTGCAGTACGCGTACCCATAGACCGAAGCCGTCGGCTGGGCCGGATTCGATAACTTCCCCATCGCTGGCCGAGACCACCGGTGTGCCAATCGTGTTCGCGATATCGAGGCCATAGTGCGTGGTGTTCCAGCGCGACCCGTAACTCGAGGTCACGGTACCGAAGGTCGGCGCCGCCGACCGCGGCCGTGGTGGCGGTGCCGGGGGCTCGGGGCGCCGCAGCCGATCTGGCTGAATCAACTCACGCATCGCCGCGGTGAACTCATCGCGAGGCGATGCCGCCGCTGTACGCGCGCGGTCGTATTGCTCGTCCACCGTTCCATCGACTGCAGGTCGTGGCGCTGCGGAGGACCCGGCGGCGGCGGACCCGCTGCCAGTCTGGAACACGGGGGTGATCGTTGGGTTGTGTTGATCGGCGATGGCGGTGGCCGCGGTCCCGCCGGCGACGCAAAGAACCACGGCAGCCACGAGCGATCCGCCCAACCCGGCCGAGGCCGCCGACCGTATGAAGGCACCCGGCACCTCCTCGTCGTCGAGCACAGCGAGAAAATTCGATGGGTCTTGCTCGCGGTGAGGTTCCGGGACACACAAAGCTCGCTCCCACGGCGCAATCGCGACTGTAGCCCTTGTGTGACTGTCGCCGTCGAGCCGGCGCTGTCGGTGAGGTAGCCCAAAAGCCCGATGGTCGGGCAGAGCCGTCGCATGAGGTCGCGCGGTATGCGAACCGGGAGCGTGTGGACGAGCGGCACGGGATGGGTATACCGACGGCACCCGAGGCGCATTCATCGATCGCGTGTATGCCGAAGGCGGGGAAGCCGGGGTGAGGGGCCGGGCGAACATGCCCACCGCCTCTGTTGGGTGCGGCATTCGATGTCGCCCACCAGTACGCTCGACACCCGAATGCCGGGGCCCCGTTGGTCCGGGGGAGAGGGTTACCAATGCGCCGCGCCGGGTCGCAGGTATGCCAGCGAGGGGTGCGCCGGGATCAGCTGTGCGATGCCGTGCCAAGGGGAGTCCTTCAGTCCAAGCGTCGGGCCGGAATGGAAACAGATCGATATCGAGCAGGACACGGCCAGGTTACTACTATGGAGGCTAGTGACTTCAAGTGGGCGTCAGAATCACCCGCCTTCATGCCGTTCAGTCGGCTAACTCGCAACAATTAGCGATGAGATCCGCGTCCCAGTAGGGGAGAAAGGTCGATCGCGTTCGACCTACGTACCCCACGTCCCTCCGGCACCCGCGCGGCACAGTAACCCGCCCGACGTCGTCAGGTTCCGTATATTACTAACTGAATTAGTAGTATCGCGGGGGAAGGGAGTAGCTAACACCTGACGGGAGATCCCCCTATGACTCGGTGGCCGAGTAGTGACTCGAGCGCGCCGTGGACCTCTGGCTGCGGGGCAGCACTCATAGCTTCGGCGCCGGCGTCTCTGCCGCAGGAGGCACGTGGGGTTGTGAGCGAGCCAAAGGCAAGTATCCGCCAGTGAA
Organism: Gordonia bronchialis DSM 43247; assembly: GCF_000024785.1. Lineage (NCBI taxonomy): Bacteria > Bacillati > Actinomycetota > Actinomycetes > Mycobacteriales > Gordoniaceae > Gordonia > Gordonia bronchialis. The sequence continues at coordinate 2,815,820 of NC_013441.1, forward strand.
AGGTCAGGGTGATCCCGGAGGCTCGGCCAACCCATCTTGCGCATGGTGAGCTGTTGACTCATCTGGGGGGGCAGGCAGCCGCCAACGACGTCGGGTGGCCGCGGCTGCGACGTCACTGACTACAATTAGAGGTCGAACCGGTCGGCGCAGCCGTCGGAGCAGAACCACCAATCCCGGCCGTTGCGAACCCGGTGGGCCGCCGCGGCCCTCGGGTCCACACCTATCCCGCATACCGGATCGTACGGGCGGCGGGCGGAAGCGAGAGAAAACGCATGCAGCTCGACCGAGGTGCTGATGTTGCGCAAGCTTCGCGGCCCAATGGAGGTGACAGGCAGCGACGCCCGCGTAGCGGCGGGCAGGACCGGGACGGTGATAACGGCCTGGCCGGCGCCGGCGAGCGCGGTGATACGGGCGGCGACGTTGACGTTGTGCCCAAAAAGGTCGCCGTCGCGACCGATGATCGCGGTGCCATGATGAACTCCCGCGCGCAGGGCTAGGAATCCACCCTCGTCGGAGGCCGCTTCGGCGAGGGCGGTAATCGTCGCCAGTATCGCGTCGGCGGTGCCCGCAGCAAGCATCACCGCGTCGCCGATTGTCTTGATCAACCGCACGCCAGGGTGCAGCGCTTCTCGGGCCTGCTCCGCCAGCCGGATGGCGAGTTCCGCAGCTTCGCGGTCGCCGCACATCTCGGTGAGCACGCTGTACCCAGCGAGATCGACGAACGCCACCGCCGCTTCTACCTCGTCGAGACCGGCCACCTCGTCGGACGGACCGTGATGGTGGTGACGGTGCGCCGCTGAGTTCATCGGCTCGGGCCGCGGGTCGCACGGAACCGTACAAGCCCCGCGTTCTCCCGAACGATCACGTCGCTTAGGGGCAGGCCCCCCAGGTGCGGCAAGAGTTGCCCGGGGTTGATGAAGCGGTGCGGTGCACCTTCGAGACGGTGCAGCAGCCGCGCCGGCACGGTGCCGAGCAGGTCATATCCGACCAGAGCTCCGCCGGGGCGGAGCACCCGCACGGCCTCGCTCAGTGCCTGCTCCCAGTCGATGACATGGTGCAACATGATGAATGAGACGACAGTGTCGAAGGAACCATCATCGTAGGTCAGGGCCGTGGCATCGGCGATCTCAGCGCGTGCCAGGGCGCCGAAGCCCCGCAACCGCTCTCGGGCTGCGGCGACCATCGCCGGGTCGAAGTCGGTCACCGTCACCTGCACCTGATGGGCCGGCACGCTTGACGTCAGCATCTGCGCCGCCATCGCACCACCGCCACCACCAATCTCCAACACCTCACCAGTAGGGCGGGTGCCCTGCAACGCCCACGGCAGTACCCACCGGGCAGTCGCTGTCTGCCACGGTGAGCTCCGACAGAACAGTGACTCGATCGTCGACATCGCTGGCATCCTAGTGGCTCCCACTCGACCTTGCTGAACAGTGGCGGGGTCGAAGCCGTTACCGTGGAGGCGGTCACTCGACTGTCTCGTGTTGCTCGCACCACCTTGTATCGTCACTTCGAGAGCTCCACAGATCTGGTGGCGGCTGCCTTCGAGCGATTGTTGCCTCAGGCCGAGACCCCCGAGACGACGACGTCGATCCGTGATGACCTGCTGAAGCTGATGCAGCGGCAGGCTGAGCTTATTGAGCAGGCACCGCTGCAGTTGACGACGCTGGCATGGTTGGCAATGCTTCCCGAGCAGCCCCGGCAATCCGGGCAATCCGACGGGGATCAGAACGCGCTCGCGCCACTGCGTCGTCGAGTCGTCGAGCAGTATCGAGAACCATTCGATCGAGTTTTGACGAGTGACGTGGCCACGGCGGAGCTCGGCGACCTCGATTTGACCATGGCAGTCACTCAACTGGCGGGCCCCCTTGTCTTTGCCAAGCTCACGGGCATTCGGTCGATGACCGTTGGCGATCTCGAACAGCTTGTCGACGATTTCCTCATGGCCCACCGGCGACACCAAACCTCCTGACCTCCTTCCCCATCTACGGTACTGCTAGTACCGTAACGATACCGTCGGTTTCGTAGACGGGCTGGGTCGAGGGTGAGGTGCTGCGTATGGTGGTCCAACGTCCAAGTGGTGGGCGCTTGGCGGCGCGCCGGTTGGCGGAACGCAGCGAGTACAGCACGACATTGGGGCGGTTGGCACGGTTCACCTTGGCGCACAGATTCCTCGTCATCGGGGCGTGGGTGGCTGTGGGTATCGTCTTGGCGATACTGTTTCCCCAGCTGGAGACGGTGGTGCGGCAGCAGTCTGTTGATCCGATCCCTGCTGGGGTTCCATCGTTTCAAGCACTCGATCAGATGGGTGGTGCGTTCGGTGAGAAGGGCGCCAAGACCACTGTTTTCGTGACCATGGAGAACCCGAACGGGTTCACCGACGTGGCGCGGGAACGCTACGACATGCTCGTTCTGCAGTTGCGCGAAAATTTCGACGATGTGCAGTCAGTGCGGGATTTGCTCTCCGATCCGACGACGGCCGGCCAGGCCTTGAGTGAGGACGGGCAAGCCTGGTACTTGCCTGTCGGGGTCACCGGAACTTTGGGAGGGCCAACGGCCACGCATGCTGTGGAGACCGTGCGCCAAACCGCGCAGCGCGTGTTTGACGGTACGGACACCACTGTCCATGTCACCGGGCCGACGGCCACTTTCAGTGACCAGATCGTCAGTGCTGAAAGCGATTTAGTCGTGATCACTGTGGCGACGGTGGCGCTTATCGCGATCATTCTGTTGATCGTTTACCGATCGCTGTTCACCGCGCTGGTGCCGTTGTTGGTGATCGGTGTCAGCCTCGGCGTGGGCCGCGGGGTCTTGTCCGCACTCGGCGAACTCGGTATGCCGGTATCGCAGTTCACCGTCGCGTTCATGACCGTCATCCTGCTCGGAGCCGGGGTCGACTACTCAGTCTTTTTCATCAGTCGCTATCACGAACGGCTACGCCAGGACGCTACCACTGAGGTTGCGCTCGTGGACGCGACAGCAACTATCGGACGGGTCATCCTGGCTTCAGCTGCCACGGTGGCGCTGGCCTTTTTGGCGATGGTGTTTGGTCAGCTGAGCGTGTTCTCCACCTTGGGTCCGGCATGCGCGATCGCCATCCTCATCGGATTCCTCGCCACGGTCACCCTGCTACCACCGGTGTTGCTGTGGGCGGCGCGATTCGGCTGGGGCGCACCCAGACGAGATCTGACCCGAAAGTACTGGAATCGCGTCGCCGTGCTCGTCGTGCGGCGTCCTGTGCCTCTGCTGGCACTAACCCTGGTCGGGCTAATCGTGCTTAGCGTCTTCGCGATGGGCATCCAGATCACCTTCGACGATCGTGAGGGGCAGCCCGCGACAACCGACAGCAACGAAGGCTACGCGTTGCTCGACCGTCATTTCCCTCAAGACGTCACTATCACTGAGTTCCTCGTTGTAGATGCACCGATCGATCTCCGTACTGCCAGCGGGCTGGCCGATCTTGAGCAAATGGCCTCACGTGTATCCCAGATCCCCGGAGTGACTCGAGTCATCGGTGTTACCCGTCCCACCGGGGACAAGCTCGAGCAAGCCGAGCTGTCCTGGCAGAACGGTCAGATCGGGGACCGGCTGGCGGGTGCGGTCGACGATGGCCAGAACCGCCGAGGTGACCTCGAACAGCTCCGTACCGGCGCATTCCAACTCGCCGACGGGCTTACTCAGCTCGACACCCAGGTACGCACCAACTTGGCCCCCCTGGCCGGCATCCTCGATCAGGCAAGCACAGCAGGGCAGCAAATTCAGCAGTACCAGCCGATACTCCGCCAACTCGCCGCATCTGCACCAGCGCTCGATCGCGCTTCTCAGAATGCCCCACAGCTGGCCGCGCTCACCCGCCAAACATCTGCAGCCCTGGCAACAGTGACCTCGATCCTGCCCATCCTCGATAATGCGCCCTGGTGCACCCAAGTCCCGCAGTGCGCAGCTCTGCGCGCGCAGACCCGCAATCTCGACGCCCTACTGAGCAACGGGACCCTCGACCAGATCGCCACGCTGTCAACACAACTCGCGCAGCTGGATACACCGATCTCAACAGTCACCGACCAACTCACTTCCACCGTCAACTCACTGGGCTCCACGCTGGGAAGCATCAGCAGCCAAGACCTTCCCGGCAAGCTCACCCAACTGCAAACAGGTATCAGTCAACTCGCGGCGGGATCACGCCAACTCGCCGCCGGTGTATCCGCGCTGATCGACAGCAACCTTCAACAACTCGCCGGGATGGCCGCGCTAGCCACACAACTACAAACCTCCGCCCGCGAGACCGCCGGAACAAACTCAGCAACCGGCTTCTACCTCCCACCTCAGGCCAACGCAGACCGCCGTTTCGTCGACGTCGCTCGCCAGTTCGTCTCGCCCGACGGCCATACCGTGCGCTACGCAATACAAACCAGCTTCGACCCCTACAGCACCGAGGCCATGCAACTGGCCGACACAATCACCGATGTCGCACTCGCCGCCAGACCGAACACAACCCTGCAGGACTCCAACATCGCGATAGCCGGGTTCCCCGCCATCAACGCCGATCTGCAACGTCTACTCACCGAAGACTTCCGACTCCTAGCGTTGGCCACCCTCACCATCGTCGGCCTGATCCTGATACTCCTACTCCGAGCACTCATCGCGCCGCTATACCTTCTGGGCACCGTCATACTCAACTACACCGCGGCACTGGGTATCGGTGTCCTGATCTTTCAACACATCCTCAAAACCGATATCGCCTGGCCCGTACCACTACTGGCCTTCATAGTCCTCGTCGCGGTCGGCGCCGACTACAACATGCTTCTTATCTCTCGCCTACGCGAAGAATCCCAAAACAACATCCGCATCGGCGTCCTGAGAACCGTCACCAACACCGGATCAGTCATCACCTCGGCCGGCCTCATCTTCGCTGCCAGCATGTTCGGACTCATGGCCGGATCCATCTCGATCATGACCCAGGTCGGACTCATCATCGGCATCGGCCTGCTGCTCGACACCTTCATCGTCCGCACCATCGTTGTGCCGACCATCGCCACACTTGTCGGCAGAGCAAGCTGGTGGCCGAGTACCCGAACCGACACGCATCCAGTGTCCCGCTAGTACGCACGCACGTGCCGAGATCTGACCGGCCCCGCCAGTCATCCAGCCATCGCGCCCACCTCATCGACTGACACCCGCTCGACGGTCGGCCGCGGCAACCACACCCTACCGTCGCGGATCAGTGCCCAGACCACGTCAACCAGACGTCTAGCGAGAGCGATGAGAGCGTGGACGTGGGAACGCTTCTCGCGTCGTTTGCGCTGGTAGAACTCGCGGGACGGGCCGTCGCGTTGCGAGCTGTTGAGTGCGGCCATGTAGAACACCTTGCGAAGTCCTCTGTGGTAACGCTGGGGTCTACGCAAGGCTCCCCGGCGGTTACCGGAGTCGTGCGGTACCGGAGCAAGACCGGCGTAGGCGGCGAGTCTGGCGGGCGAGCCGAACGAAGTGAGGTCGCCGCCGGTGATCGCGACGAGCTCAGCGCCGCTTCGGGTGCCGATGCCTGGCACGGATTCGAGAATCCGTGCGTGACGGTGGCGGCGGAACACCTCGGTGATCTGCTTATCCAGGTCGGCGATCTGACGGGTCAGCATGACCAACGAGGTAGCCGCGTGTTGCACCAGTAGGGCTGTGGTCGCCTCGCCAGGCAGGGTGACGGTCTGCGCGGCCGCCGCGGCACGGGCTTTGTCGATCATCTTCGGGATCGTGGGTCGGCGGACGCCGTGACTGCGCAGGTGGTCGTAGATCTCGTCGTCAGAGACCGCAGCGATCGCAGATGGCGTGGCGAAGCGGGTGAGGAACGTTAGACCGGTCAGTGTCGAGTAGTCGAAACACCGTTCTAGTGCAGGGAAGATGCGGGTCAGCAGGCCGCGCAGGCGGTTGATGCCTCGCGTACGTTCAGCGACGAGGTCGTTGCGATGTCCGGTCAGCAGGTCGAGTTCGATCGCGACGTCGTCGGGCGCCGAGACGGTGGCGAGATCGCCACGTAGGCGGGCTGTCTGGGCGATCACGACCGCATCGCGGGCATCGGTCTTGCCCTCACCCGCGAACGCACCGGTCATGCTGTGCACGACCCGGCCGGGCACGTAGCGGATCTGCTGGCGCCGCGCAGCCAGCACACCCCTCAGCAGCGCCGATTCCGGTGCGGTCATGTCGATCGCCCACACCACGAATTTCATGTCGGCGACCCGGTCCATGAGCGCTTCGATCGCCGGTTGATCGTTGGGAAGCCGCCGAGACCACAGCACCGTTCCCGCCTCATCGACCGCGGCGGCGTGATGCGCATGCCGACCGACATCAATTCCTACCCAGATCTTTTCGTCCATACTGTCCTTCCGTGTGCGGTTGGCTCGTCAGGGTGGTTTCGCCGGCACACCTTTACACAGCGACAAGTTCGCGAACACATCTCAATCAGCGGCCGAAACGACCCGTCACGGTCCGGGGTGACCTTCCACGCCAAGCCACCAGCGACAACAGGTGATTGTCGAGCCACGCCCCGAACCGCGGACGAACGTCCGAGGCGACCGCCCCGGACGTACTCCAACGTAAAGGTGATTGTGCGGAAGCGACGCGGGCCGCGGAAGAACTGGGTCTCGCGGTAGCGCTAGTCGTAGTCCAGATCGTCCGCTTCTAGGACTTGCGGTGCCATCCGCCCGGCTGCGCCTCCGTAGACAGGCGTCCCTACATGGGAGGACCCGCAGATCGTGGATCATCTATGTAACCATCGGCTTATGGTTCCGTCAGACGAAGTCCAACTTCTCCTTGACCACGTCCGCACCACTGGCATCGAACCTAGAGAGTCCGCTCGTGGCTGGCAGCACATGGGCGCGATCATCTGCGATGCGGCGCTTCAGCGACAGGCAAAGTACAAGACGCACGTGCGTCCTCGTGTAGTCCGACTGATTAAACGATGGCCCGATGCTGGCACGCTGAGTGGGTTTAGACGCCGCATGGCGGATGAGTCGATCTCTGACACGCTCGCGTGGCGCGGACCGCAGAAGCTCGCGGTCATTGCTGCACTCACCAAAGCCTTCGACGAGGCAGGAGTCGACAGGGTAGCGGATCTGGCCAACACTCTGGCGGATGAGGACCGCGGCCTAGAGCTACGCCGTGCGCTTCGCCGGATCGCGTACGTCGGTCCGAAGACCGTCGATTACATCGCCGTGCTCGCCGGCTCCGCCGAGCATGTAGCTGTCGACATGCACATTAAGGGCTTTGCTCGGGAGGCTGGCGTTTCGTACTGGAACGACTACAGCCGCGTCTCTCAGCTGGTGAAGGAAACCGCCGAAGCCGGGGGGTGGAGTACAGGGGCCTTGGACGCGGCGATCTGGAGCTACATGAGCGAACGAAAGAAGGTCTGACGTGGCCGAGGACATCCTTAACTGGCCGCGGGTCGGATCAGATCAGCGGCTTTACGTATGTCGTCCAGCAGAGCGTCAGTGGAAGGGTGGACTTGAAGATATCCATGCCACTGTGCGCGGTGGGGAAGCTACTCAAGGTTGGATCTTCAGCGGCGACGACTACCAGCCCGGACACTTGGTGTTGACGATCATGCAGACGGTTCCGATGCTCGTGATCGGTATCGACGTACCGATCAACCAGTACGACACAGATGGCAACATCATGTGGGAGCCGAGGCCAAGGGTCCATTTCCGCCATGGTCTCCCACTCGATGAAGTGGAAGCGAAGTCCCGCATTAACTTGCGAGATTTACATGGGTACCTCGCTGCGCCCGACATTCGTAGAGTCCTGTCAGCAATGAAATCGATTCATGCTGCTGACACCGGCATTTTCGGAAGCATTCCGTAGGGCGCTGCGTCCCCGATTTGATAGGCAGCCGACGGTGGCACCCAGGACTTCAATCAGCCGCGAAACGTGATCGTGGAGGTTTCCGCAACGTCGGGGTCGTGGCCATTGATGGCCAGTAGCTGACGTGCGGCGATGAGCTGGAGTTCTTGGTATGGCCCTGGGCCGATGATCAGCCTCGCGATTGTTGTCTCTGCCGCCGGGCGCCAATGGGTACCGAGGTTGATGGCAAACGTGGTAAAGGGCGTGAGACCGTAACCTCCGATGCGAAGTTCGCCGAACAGAGGCGAGGTGCTGGCAACCGGCGGCGCTGTATGCGTCATGACACGAAACTCCTGTTCGGCCTTGAACGAGTCATCTTTGTGCTGGGCGAGGTGCTTCGCCATCTCAAAGCGTGCGATAGCGAGGTCGTGGGGGCCGAGCGCGGGGCCGTTCGCGTAGCGGCTGATGAACTCGTCGGCGTCGTGTTCGATCGCGGCTGGCGTATAGCTCATTTCGACGAGATCCACGGCAGCTGGGAATCCCAGCAGCGGGTCCTCAGGGGCTGGCCGGTTGAACATTGGGTAGGTGTGATCCCTGAGGACGACCTTGGGTATGCCGATGGCAAATCCGCCTGCGCCCCCGGCATAGCCGCGCCACTGGCTGAGATCGTCGGACTGTGTGGAGAACGAAGCGGCAAACACCTGTGCGGGGTCTGGCAGGAATCCCTGCGCACGTAGTTCTCGAGCGAGGGGCAGCAGCTGGTGGCCGCCGCCGGTTGCGCTGGCGGCATTCTCGATCTTCTGTGCAAACACTTGGCCTGCGGTCTTTAGTTCGGCGTGGTCGTTCATGAATCGGACGTCGGACGCTTGGAATCGCAGCGTTCGCTGGTAGGTATACGCGGTGTAGAAAGCGTGTCCCTCGGTCGCGTACACCTTCGGGAAGCTCGCCTGGCCGATTTGATCAACAATGCCACGGAGCCCAGCCCCAGAAGTGTAGTGATACAAGATGTCGGTGTCGTCGGTGCCCACGTTGCTCATCCGCCTGCGAAGTCTGTGACCGGATAGCCCAGCCCGGCTTGTCGGTCACATTGTGCCCATGCACCCCGACACAGTCTCGTCGGGTGGCACCAACTAGCGACAATCTACCTTCGCGACGAGTAATTGGCGGCAGTGACGCATTCTAGGTCGTAGGGAGGGCGGCCCCTGTTGGTGGCTATGAATCCCCTGAGCTTGTCAAGATGTTTGTGTAAGAACGTGACTCCTGATTTTTGTGTGCTTGCTGTTGCGGTCTAGGTGAGGTGGGGTTCGATGCGGTCGGGGTAGGCCAGGGCGAGTTGGCCGAGGGCCTGTTTCCAGTTCGTCACGACCTGTCCCTCGACGAGTCGTCCGGGGGCTTTGCGGGTGGCGGCGGGCTTGCCGCGTTCCTTCTCGCGTTGCCGGGCGCGTTTGTCCTCGATGTCGCAGATCGCCAGCCACAGCAGCTTGCGGACCGCGACGTCATTCGGGAAATGGCCGCGGTTCTTGATGACCTTACGTAATTGATAGTTCAGCGACTCGATCGAGTTCGTGGTGTAAATGACCTTGCGCAGTTCGGGTGGGAACGCCAAGAAGGGGATGAAACGGTCCCACGCCCGGTCGAAAGCCTGTGCTGCACTGGGGTATTTGACACCCAACTCCGAGTCGCGGAAGGCCTCCCACTCGAGGCGGGCGACCTCGACATCCGGGGCTGTGTAGATCGGTTTGATCGCCCGGGCCACCTCCTTGCGGTCTTTGTAGTTGACGAACCGCATCGCGTTGCGGATCAGATGCACCACACACGTCTGCACGGTGGCCAGCGGCCAGGTCGCCTCGATCGCCTCGGGGAATCCGGTGAGCCCGTCACAGCACACGACCAGCACGTCTTTGACGCCGCGGTTGGCCAGATTCGCGCACACCCCGGCCCAGAACCTCGCGCCCTCTTCGGCCTGTATCCAGATCCCCAACACATGCTTGATACCGGCCATGTCGACGCCAATCGCTATGTGGGCGTGTTTGTTTCGGACGTGGGCGCCGTCTTTGACCTTCACCACCAACGCGTCGAGATAGATGACGGGGTACAGCGCCTCCAGCGGCCGGTTCTGCCATTCGTCGACCGCGTCGAGGACCTCGTCGCAGATCTTGGAGATCGTCTCGTGGGACAGATCGGTGCCGATTGTGGATGCGAGGTGGTGTTGGATATCGCGCAACGTCATGCCGCCGGCATAGAGCGAGATGATGATGTCATCGAGGCCACCGAGCCGGCGCGACCCCTTGGGGACCAGACGTGGGGTGAACGTGCCGTCACGGTCACGAGGGACGTTCAGCTCGACCGGACCGGCTTCGGAGGCGACCGTTTTCGGGGTCGACCCGTTGCGGGCATTCGGCAGTTCCCGACCGGCCGGGTCGCCCTTGTCATAGCCGAGGTGATCGGTCAGTTCGGCTTTCAGCCCACGTTCGAGGGCGAGTTTGATCAGACCCGGAATTAGGCCACCGTCCCCGGTGATCTGAACCTGCCCGGTATCGATCTGGGCCAACAACTCATCGACCATGCCCGAAGCCGCCAACGCCTCGGCCACCTCCGCAGTCGAACGTGGCTCGGCCAGCTCAGGCAACTGATGATCGTCGTGGCCCTGCTGCTTGTCGTCTAACGCCATGCTCATAGATCTTCCTCTCTCTGATGAGCACTGGACTTACACAGACCATCTGACACCCCCAATCCCCTCTGCAGCACGGACCTGGACCCAGCTGGAACAGGCCGCCGCGAAGGCGTCCCCGGTGACGAGTTACAAGACTGATCGGCGTGGTGGGGCACCACCATCGTCTCGTTGTCTGACAGATTATGTCCATGGCGTCTGTGCACGATGTAATCGAGGCGTTCCGCAAGGAGCCGACCAACTCCGAACGCGGCACCAAGTTCGAGCAGCTGATGGTTCGTTACTTCGAGCTGGATCCCACCATGGCGCAGCAGTACGACGGTGTGTGGCGATGGATCGACTGGCCAGGTCGCCAAGGGAAGCCGGACACTGGGATCGACATCGTCGCCCGCGAGCGCGACACCGGTGATTACACCGCGATCCAGTGCAAGTTCTACGAGCCCACCCACACCCTGGCCAAAGGCGACATCGACACCTTTTTCACCGCCTCGGGCAAGGCCGGGTTCACCAACAGGGTGATTATCTCCACCACCGACCGCTGGGGCCGCAACGCCGAAGACGCCATCACCGACCAGCAGATCCCGGTCCAGCGAATCGGGTTGGCCGAGATCGCCGAATCCCCGATCGACTGGGACATTGCCTGGCCGCAGGGCGAACTTCAGGTGGAACTGACACCCGCAGTCCGTCATCAGCCTCGCCCCCATCAGCAGCAAGCGATCGATGCGGTGTTTGACGGCTTCGCCGCGGGCAACGACCGCGGCAAACTGATCATGGCCTGCGGTACAGGAAAAACCTTCACCGCACTGAAGATCGCCGAACGTACCGCCGCCGAGAACGGTGGCAGCGCACGCATCCTGTTCGCGGTGCCCTCGATCTCACTGTTGAGTCAGACCTTGCGCGAGTGGACCGCACAGACCGAGACCGACATTCGCGCCTTCGCCGTGTGCTCGGATACCAAGGTGTCGCGCGCGGCCGAAGACGTCAGCGTCGTCGATGTGGCCATCCCGGTCACCACCGACGGCCCCACCCTCGCCGCGCACATGGAACACCGGAAACGCGCCAGAGGTCTGACCGTCGTCTTCACCACCTATCAGTCGTTGCCGGCGGTCGCAGATGCACAAAACCGCGGGGTGGACCCGTTTGATCTGGTGATCTGCGACGAGGCTCATCGCACCACTGGCGTCACGGTGTCTGGGGCTGACGAGTCGAACTTCGTCAAGGTTCACGACGACGACTTCCTCCACGCCCACCGCCGGCTCTACATGACGGCGACACCCAGGATCTTCGCCGACACGGTGCGGGAGAAGGCCGAGGAACACTCGGCCGAGCTCACATCGATGGACGACATGGACATCTACGGCCCGGAGTTCCACCGGCTGTCCTTCGGCGACGCCGTCGACCGTGGGCTTCTCACCGACTACAAGGTGATCGTGCTGACCGTGGACGAAGGCCTCGTCGCGGCGCCGATGCAAAAGCAGTTGGCAGGCGAGTTTGCCGAACTACAACTCGATGACGCCTCCCGCATCGTGGGCTGCTGGAACGGCCTGGCCAAGCGTGCCGGAACGACACCCGACGGCACGGGCTTTGCACCCGACGAACCGCCGATGCGCCGCGCGGTCGCCTTCGCCAAGGACATCGCCGCTTCTAAGCAGGTCGCCGAGGTGTTCCCCGCAGTGGTCGACGCCTACCGAGACCTTCTCGACGACACCGATCCGCTCAATGACGCCACCGGCAACCGCGATCTCACGGTATCGGCACGACATGTCGACGGCACCATGAACGCGCTGCAGCGTAACGAGGCGTTGCGGTGGCTGCGTTCGGGTTCCATCGGCGACGACGAATGCCGCATCTTGTCCAACGCCCGATGCCTGTCCGAAGGTGTGGACGTACCCGCCCTCGACGCCGTGTTGTTCCTTCACCCCCGCAATTCCGTCGTCGACGTCGTGCAGTCAGTTGGACGTGTCATGCGGCTGTCCCCAGGCAAGGACTACGGCTACATCATCCTGCCCGTGGCCGTACCCAGCGGCGTCAGCCCCGCAGCCGCGCTGAGCGACAACCGACGATTCAAAGTGGTGTGGCAGGTCCTCAACGCCCTACGCGCCCACGACGACCGCTTCAACGCCATGGTCAACTCCATCGCACTGAACGCCGCCACCCAACAGGCCGGCCTCGGCAAGGGCAACGACCGACTACTCGGCGGACACATCGGCCCGGTCGCCGACGACACCGACTCCATCGGTGGTGACTCCGCTTCTCCTGGCGCATCGGGTGACGACGGTACCGGCGACCACGACGTCGCCACCCAGCTGGCTCTGTTCTCCCTCTCGGAATGGCAAGAGGCGATCTATGCCCGCATCGTCGACAAAGTCGGCACCCGCGTCTACTGGGAACAATGGGCCGCCGACGTCGCCGACATCGCCGCAGCCCAAATCACCCGCATCAACGCACTTCTGGCCGACGCCGACCATGCTGTGACGCAACGCTTCGAGCTGTTCGTCCAGGCCCTACGCGACAACCTCAACGACTCGGTCAGCCGCGACGATGCGATCAGCATGCTCAGCCAGCACCTCATCACCAAACCCGTCTTCGACGCCCTGTTCGCCGGCCACGAGTTCGCCGCCCACAACCCGGTGTCGATCGTGATGCAACAGATGATCGACACACTCGACGACGCGAACCTCGAATCCGAGACCAGCGGGCTGGAAAAGTTCTACCAATCGGTGCGCATCCGAGCCTCGGAGGTGACCAGCGCCGACGGCAAACAGCAGGTCATCGCCGAACTCTACGAGCGGTTCTTCCGGGTGGCGTTCCGCAAACAAGCCGACGCACTCGGCATCGTCTACACGCCCACCGAGATCGTCGATTTCATTCTGCGCGCCGCCGACCACGTCTCGCGAGACACATTCGGCCGTGGCCTGACTGACGACGGTGTGCACATCCTGGACCCATTCACCGGGACCGGCACCTTCCTCACCCGACTGCTGCAATCCGGACTGATCCTGCCCCACGACCTCGGCAGAAAGTACCGAAATGAGTTACACGCCAACGAAATCATGCTCCTGGCCTACTACATCGCCGCAGTCAACGTGGAAACCACCTACCATGCACTGACCACTCCCGACGGCGAGACCGGAACCTACGAACCGTTCGAAGGCATCGTGCTGGCCGACACCTTCCAGATCACCGAGGACGACGACTCGATGGACTCGATCATGTTCCCGCAGAACAACCTTCGCATCGAGAAACAGCTCGCCGCACCCATCAACGTGATCGTCGGCAACCCGCCCTACTCGGTCGGCCAGGACAGCGCCAACGACATGAACGCCAACATCAAATACCCGACCCTCGACGCCCGGATCGCCGACACCTTCGCCGCCCGCTCCACCGGCACCAACAAGAACAGCCTCTACGACTCCTACTACCGCGCCTACCGCTGGGCCACCGACCGCATCGGCGACACCGGCATCGTCGCTTTCGTCTCCAACGGCGGCTGGATCGACGGCAACACCGCCGACGGCGTCCGCCTCACCCTCGCTCGCGAATACGCCCACCTGTGGGTATACAACCTGCGCGGCAACCAGCGGACTGCAGGGGAATTGTCGCGACGCGAGGGCGGCAAGGTGTTCGGCGCCGGAAGCCGTTCCACCATCACCATCTTCATCGGCGTCAAAGACCCCACTCACACCGGACCATGCCAAATCCACTACCGCGACATCGGCGACTACCTCAGCCGAGAAGACAAACTCCGCATCATCAACGCCGACCGCATCGAAACCATGGACTGGCAACCCATCGCACCCAACGAACACGGCGACTGGATCAACCAACGCAACGACGAGTTCAGCAGCTGGCCCGTCATCGGCGCGAAGGATGGAGGCAGCAGTGCAGTGTTCGCCTCGTACTCATCCGGTTTGAAAACGGGCCGAGACGCTTGGGTCTACAACTGGTCGGACACCGCGCTGCACAATTCAGTTGCTGAACTTATGAGACAGTATCGGCAGGTCGAAGAACTTTACGCGCAACGCACGACCGGGAGCCTCGACGACGTATTCGCCACCCACCCGGAGCTGACCGGTAGCGGAATGATCTCGTGGAACCGCAGCTTACGGCAGCAAATCATGCGGGGTGCCAGCCTCGAGATCTCGGAGGCGTCCTTCCGGGCTGGCTCGTACCGGCCCTTCGCGTCTCAACACGTCTACTTCGATAAGTCCACCAGCGACATGGTCTACCGATTGCCGTCGATGTTCCCAACACCCCATCACCACAACGTCGGCTACTACATAGTTGGGACCGGGTCTGACAAACCGTTCTCTGTGCTCGCGACGAATCGCATACCGGACCTATCGTTCTGGGGCTCCGGGAGCGGCCAGTTCTTTCCTCGCTTCACTTATGAGCATGTCGATGCAGTTGCAGCTTCGGGTGAGCTCGACTTCGGTTCTGCCGCCGATGTTGTCGATGTTGACGAGCATGGTTACCGCTGCATCGACAACATCACCGACGGAATCCTGGCTCGCTACCGACGGGCGCTCGGCGACTCGGTCACAAAGGACCAGATTTTCTGGTCGGTGTACGGCCAGTTGCATGTGCCGTCATACCGGGAGACCTACGCGGGCGATCTGAAGAAGATGCTGCCGCACATCCCGATTCCGGATTCGCGGGCACGGTTCGATCAACTCGCCCAAGTTGGGGAGCAGCTCGGACACTTGCACATGCGCTATGAGGACGTCGACCCGTATCCGCTCGATGTGCAACTCAAGCCCGGTGCCGGCCCAGGGGACCCTGAGACCTGGCGGGTACAGAAAATGAAGTGGCGCAGCAAAACCGACCACACCGCCATCATCTACAACACCAAAGTCACCATCGGCGGGATTCCTCCCGAGGCCGAGGAGTACCTGCTTGGTGCACGCTCGGCGCTCGCATGGATCATCGACCGGTACCAGGTCAAGACTGATAAGGCGTCCGGGATCGTCAATGACCCCAACCTGTGGTGCGACGAACACAACGACCCGACCTACATCCTCGACCTGATCAAAAAGGTCACGACCGTAGCGACGGAGACGGTGAAGATCGTCAAGGACTTGTAGGACTCGAACAGGGCCCGGACACCAGCCACTGGCTCGGGGGGCGTTCAATCTGCCGGGGGTGCCGGTGGAGGCCTTAGCGGAAGCGGTGCCGGCGGCGGGCATCGAGCGGCAGAGGACCGACGGGATCGCTCACCGGTTGAGGGTGCGCCCTGCTCGAGGATCTGACAGGTCTAGCGGTCGATGTAGAGGCGTGCTGCGTGGCGTTTGGCGGCGGCTTGGTGTTCTTCGGCGGCGCGGAGCGTGTCGCGGAGGGATGCGAGGGCTTCGGTGATGCTGGCGATCGCTTCGGCGGGTGTGGTCGGTGCGCCGAGGGTGTCGACGGCCAGATCGTCGCGGTGGGCGAGGTCACGGTAGTCGCGCTCGATGTCGAGCGACTGGCGTTGCAGAGCGATGATGGGGTCGTAAAGCTGGTCGATAGCCTGATCGAGCGTGTTCCCGGGGTCGTTCACAACATTCTCTCCTTCGTCCAGGTACGCAGTGCCACAGTCGGTTAGGTGCGATATGCGTGGGCGCGGTGGTCGATTCTGACGACAACGATGGTGTGGTTGGGGGCGTCGATGCGGAGCAGGATGCGGTAGTCGCCGCGGCGGGCGCTGTGGAGGCCTCCGAGGTCGTCGCGCAGCGGTTTGCTGAGCCGGTGAGGGTTGCCAGCGAGAGGTCCGGAGATGAATTCGATGACGGCGTGGACGATCCGGGATGGAAGTCGTTGAAGGTCGCGGCGAGCTGGGGATGCGACCTCGACCCGGTATGGGGCGGGCGAGTCTGTCGGAGCGTCGCTCATTTCGGCGGCATACCGTGTTCGGCGCGCAGGTCGTCGATGGAGGCGGTGTGGCCGGCGGCGTACTCGGCGTCGGCGGTGGCGACGTCGTCGCGGACGCCGGCACGTGAGAGCCAGTAGATCGTCTCGTGCAGCGATTCGAGGTCGTCGGCCGACATCAGCACCGCAGCGGGTTTGCCGTGCTTGGTGATCGTGATGATGTCGTGCGTGGTTTCGGCGCTGTCGATGAGCGCGGAGAGCTTGTCCTTGGCCTCGCCGAGTGGCACTGTCGTCATGCGTCCAGTGTAGCCGCCACACTGGCCCGGATATAGCCAGACTTTTAGCCGATAATATATCTTATGTCAAGTAAGCCCCTGCATATTGCATCAGATGCAACACGTGGCCTGAGATCCGTCATTTGGATGTCAGTTGGCGACCTGGGGATTCGTCACTCGTGTCAGTAGCGCTCGTCACCGGAGTCATCTACCCGTGCGTATCTCGAGCGCGCACCGCCACCCTGACTCTCGATCTGTAGATCAGCGGATGCCTTCGGCCGCCAGGCCCTCGCGCTGCTGGGTGGCGTCGATGCTGAATGCGCCGCCGTGGATCAGCTCACCGAGGCCACTACCGAGGCATTCCAGCAGTACCCCGACTACGCGGTGATCACCAGTTTTCCTGGCCTGGCTGACCTCTCCGGCGCTCGGGTGCTCGGCGAGATCGGCGACGACCGCGAGCGGTTCACCGACGCCCGTTCGCTGAAGGACCTACGCCGGTTCTGTGCTGATCACGCGGGCCTCCGGGCGCAGCATCTCGATTACCCGCCGCGTGGTGAAGAACAACCGACTCAACGCTGCAGGATTCCTTTGGGCGTTCGCCGCGATGGCGAAAGCCGGCGCACCCCAAGACCATTAACGCCGAGGACGCGACCGCGGCGATCGGCACGCCGCTGCGCTTCGGCACCTCTTCGACCGCTTGCTCGGGCAGCTCCACTACTGCTTGCAAACCGGTCAGCACTACGACCCGATCAAGGCGTTCGGGCCCGCTCAGGACGCGTCCTTCGAGATCGCGGCTTGACCTCTTGGTGTGATCGGAGGTCTTCTTCGGCGCGTTCAAGACCGATATCGACGCCGAACTCGCCCAGCTCGGCCCGACCGGGTACCGGCCCTTGTGGGTGCGCGACACCCTGTTCTGAGTCAGCAGCACGGCGCCTCGCCGGCCGGGTCGATGAGCGCCTCGGCCAGTGGGCGTGCGAGCTGGGTGTAGGCGTCGGCGACCGGTAGCACGGTCATCCCAGGATGCTCGGATCGCCACTGCTCGGCGGCGTCGGGAGTGGCCAGGAACATCTGCGGATTGCAGCAGGTGGCGCGGACCTGCCCGCCCCGGATCCCGGCGGGGTCGACGAAGGCCACCATCGCGGCGGCCGGTTGCAGGTCGGTGACTCCCGTGACTGGATCGACGGTCAATCGCACGGCGCTGACGGTAACCGGGCACTCGGATTCGACGTGTGCGCTCGCCCCGATCACGGCGGGGAAGACGAGCGTGTCGGGCGCACACCAGGTGTAGAGCTGATGGCCTGCGACGGTGAATCGGTGCGGGGTCGGATTCAGGGTCAATCCCCACCCGAGGACCCGGCCCTGCTCGTCGTATTCGATGTCGGCGCCGATCGGTGTCTCTTCGAGATCTCCGGCGTCGACACCGGCTGCGGCCGCCAACTCCGTGACGGTGACCGGCGCTCCGTGGGCCAGCAGCCGCAGCGCGGCCCGCAGCAGCGCCCGGTCACGGTCGGCTGGTGCGATCGTGGCGAAAACGTCGGCGGGAATGGAGTCGGTGCTCATGAGAGTCAGCCTTTCCGAGAATGCGTCGGGTGCGATGTCGATGACGGTAGGGTCTGCCCCCGGGGGCAGAGTCAAGCCCGCGTCGGGCATCGGCACGGACCTCGGTCCAGCACACATCGTCGGCGGCCCACCGCGCACGGTGGATGCTGGTGAAGTCGTCGATGCGGTCGAGGATCTGCTGGGCGTCGCTGATCCGGCGGTGCAGCCGCTGTCGCGACCGCTCCAGTAGCTCGGCCAGACGCGCGCCGACCGCTCCGTCTCCACTATCGACGGCGTCATCGGTGAGCTGGCAGATCTCGGCGATGGTGAGCCCAAGCCCGCGCAGCTCGCCGATGAACCGCACACACCACAGTGCGTCATCGGTGTACAGGCGGTAGCCGGCCGCGCTGCGCCCCAGGGTGTGGATGAGCCCGAGGTCGGTGTATTCACGCAACGCCTTCACCCTCACCCCGGTCCGCGCCGACAACACGCCGATCGTCATGTGCCCGTTCATCTCGGCCTTTCCTGGAGGAGATCGTCAGCCTGCGCAGCAGGACAGTTTCGTCACGTCGGTGGTGAAGGTCTGGGCGGTCAGTTTCAACGCTTCGGCCATGGTCAGATACGGCGCCCAGCTGTGGGCGAGCCGGTCGACGGTCATACCCGCGGTCATCGCGTATCCGGCGGCGGTGATCAGGTCTCCGGCACCCTCGGCCAGCGCGTGCACGCCCAAGATCCGGCCGGTATCGGCGTCGGCGACGATCTTGGCCAGGCCACGGGTATCGCGATTGACCAGCGCCCGCGCCACACTCGACAACGCCAGCGTCCGGCACCGGCACCGGTATCCGGCCGTCACCGCCTCGGCCTCGGTGAGCCCCACGGCGGCGATGGCGGGGCTGGTGAACGTCAGCCGCGGCACTGTGGCGTAGTCCAGGACCCGATCCGCGTCGGCGAACGCGTTGTCGGCCACCAGCGTTCCCTGCGCGGCGGCCACATACACGAACTGCGGGCCCCCGGCCACGTCCCCGGCCGCCCAGATCCGGGCATTGCCGGTGCGCTGACGGTCATCGACGATCACCGCGCCGCGCCCGTCGACACCGACCCCGACCGCCTCCAGGCCCAGCCCCGCGGTGTTCGGGCGGCGACCGGTCGCGACCAACACGTGTTCGGCCCGCAGCTCGCTGACCCCGGCCCGAGTGCGCACGCTCACCAGCTTGTGGCCGCCACCGGCCAGGACCTTCTCGACGGTGGCCGCGGTCAACACGGCGATATGCTCATCGGCGAAGACAGCCTCGATCGCGGCCGAGATTTCCGGTTCCTCGCCCGGCGCCAGCCGCCCCAGGGCCTCGATCACCGTCACCCGGGTGCCGAGGCGGGCGAACAACTGGGCTTGTTCGAGCCCGACAGTGTTGCCGCCGATCACGATCAGCGACTCCGGGAGCCGCTTCAGGTCCATGGCGGTGGTCGAGGTCAGATACCCGGCCTCGACCAGACCGTCGATCGGCGGGATCCACGGCGTCGCACCGGTCGCGATCAGGTAATGGCCAGCCTCGATCACCCGGGTCCCGCCGTCGTTCGCTCCGACCCGCAACCCCGGCGCCGCACTCGTGCCGTCGAACACTGCCGTGCCGGAGACGATCTCCCACCCGTACTCGCCCGCCAGCTCGATGTACTTGTTTGCCCGCAGCTGCGCGACCAGCGCGTCCTTACCGGCGATCAGGCCCGGAAAATCCAGCGGCACCGCAGCGGCACCCAGGCCGGGAAACCGGTCGGCGGCGGCTGCGGCGTGGCGGGCCTCCGCGGCGGCCAGCAACGTCTTCGACGGCACACACCCGACGTTCACGCAGGTGCCACCGACGGTGTCGCGCTCGATCATCACCACGGACCTGCCGTGGCCGACCGCGGCGATAGCGGCGGCGAACGCCGCCGAACCGGACCCGACGATCGCCAGATCCGGACGGGATTGTGTCGTGGCCACGCCTGCCTCCTGAGGGGTTGAGCAACCGCGTCGCCAGCCAACGGCTGCTATTCGCATTGACGAATACCTACAGGGCTCATACTATGCGCTTAAGCGAATAGTTCAAGTGGTGTGGAGGTGCCCCATGTCCCGGTCCACGACCGCCGTGCCCGGCGACGAGCTGGCGTGCACACATCTGGATACGACGGCGAAGTTCTTTCGCGCCCTGTCGGATCCGACCCGGTTGAAGCTGCTGGAATACATCCTCGCCGGCGAACGCACCTCGGCCGACTGCGTCGCCCACGCCGGCATCTCCCAGCCGCGGGTGTCGGTGCACCTGTCGTGTCTGGCCGATTGCGGATACATCGTCGCGCGCCGCGACGGCAAGAAGCTGCGGTACACGGTCGGAGACCCGCGCGTGGCCGAACTGGTGCTGCTCGCCCGGTTGCTCGCGGCCGACAACGCCGCCGCCCTGACGTGCTGCACCCGCATCGACCAGGTACCGGACGGTGACCGGACATGAACGCCCTCGACAGCCCTCACGTCTCGGCAGCCGCTCACCGTCGGCGGGTTCACCGCGGCTGGGACTGGGTGTCAAGCTCGCCGAGGTCGATGCCGAGCTCGCCGAACTCACCGCGGTCCGGCGACACCCTGGCCGCCGCGCTGGCGGCCGGACGCGAAGACCTGCTCGAGCGCAGCGAATCCCCCTGCTGCCCTGTCCCATCGACACCGAACCCAGCGCCAGGCAGCGGTGGCTCGGCGAGCTGCGGGGGAGGCCGTTGTGGCTGCTGCGACCTAGACACGCCGCTGGCGGGCTTGCATCGGGACCGCGGCACTGCTGCCTGGGCTGTTGCGCGGTGGTGCCCCGCTGCTGATCGCGGCCGTAGCACTGAGCAGCGGCACGCTGCTGGTGAGCCTGTCATGGCTCCAACCGCTCGGATTCGCCCATCGGACTCGGGCTCCTCGGACTGATCTGGTCCCGCCAATGACTCGCGCCCGCGGCTGCGATGAGGGCTGCGCAGCCACACCTTCCGGCGACGCGGGCACTCCGGCCCGCACCACCGCCGCGACCTGGCTCAGGCCGTCACCGAGTTTGGCGCCTGCGAGGCCACCACGGTGATCAGCACCGTAGCCATCAACGGCGCCATCGCCGGTGCTCACCGCGCGCCGAGACCCGCTGCCCGGTCCCGGCGCGCGGTACACCTGGGGTGAGCCACGCCAGCGTCAGTGGGATGACGATCAACACGAGGAACGCTTCCAGGAACGGTCCGGCCTCCACGAACTCGGCCAGATCCGACGTAGAGCCGCAGCTGGTGGCAGGGACACCGCTCCGCCGCGCCAGCTGGGTAATACGCATCATCACCACCCCGCGACCCTGAACCTTCGACTCGACTCGAAGGTCAGACCGGCCGTGACGGTTGCCCCCGAGGGCGGTGTGGCCCCGGCGGCCGGTCCCGTGTCCGCGACGAATCAACCTGGTCTGATCGCCGCGCTACTCAGCGGCGGCCCGTGGTGCGCGAGTGTTGGGTGGGCGAAACCTGAGGGCGGGCAGCCACCAGTTCCAGCCGCCGAGCAGGCGCATGAGGGCGGGGACGAGGACGAGGCGGATGAGGACGGCGTCGATGGCGACGGCGACGGCAAGGGCGAGTCCGAGTTGTTTGAGTTCGAGGATGTCGGCGGTGAGGAAGCTTGCGAAGATGGCGATCATGATCGCGGCGGCCGCGGTGATGGGGCGTGCGGTGTGGGTGAGCCCGGCCGCGACGGCGCGCTGGTTGTCGCCGCTGGCGTCCCAGTATTCGCGGATGCGACGAATCAGGAACACCTCGTAGTCCATCGAGAGCCCGAACAGTAGCGCGAACACCACGGTGGGTAGGTAGACCTGCACGAATCCGGGGCTGGTGAAGTCGAGGACGTTCTCGCCCAGACCCCACTGGAACACCGCGACGGTGATACCGAGGGCGGCGCCGGTGGCGAGCAGGTTCATCGCGATGGCCTTGAGGGGTAAGGCGATACTGCGGAAAGCGGCGATGAGGAAGACCAGCGAGGCGGTCAGCACCAGGGCTACGACCAGCGGAAGTTTGGTGGTCATTTCGTCGGAGAGATCGACGAATTCGGCGGTGCTGCCGCCGATGCGGATCTCGGCTCCGGCTGCGCCGGCGGCTGTGTTGCGCAGGTCGCGGACGAGGTCGGTGGCGGCCATCGAGTCGAAGGTGACCGAGGGGATCGCCATCGCGAGCATTCGACCGTCATTGAGCTGGGCGGGCAGGACGATGTCGATGCGGGCGTCGCCGTCGATCTCGGTCAGGAATCGGTTGACCCGTGCTTCGGCGTCTGCGGTGAGTGGGGTGTCGCTGGGGCCGGTGGCGATGATCTCGACCGGGGAGAGTGCTCCGGGCGGGAAGTTGGTGTTCAATGCGGTGCTGGCGCGTCCGGTCGGGGTGTCGTCGAGGGCGGTGGTGCCCATGTCGAGGCCGTAGCGGATCCCGAATACCGGCAGCGCGGCGAGGACCAGCACCGCTGCGGCCGCGGTGCCGAAGAGGACGGGTCGGCGCATGACGAGATACGCCCAGCGCGCCCAGCGGCCACCGAGAACGCCGGGAGCGTCGGTGGCGCTGTCGGCAGGGCGCCAGCGGGCCGGGAGACTACCGCGGTTGACAGCCGGGCCCAAGGCGGCGAGCAGGGCGGGTAGCAGGGTGACGGCGACGGTGAGCATACTGGTGACGGCGGTGGCGACGCCGATGGCGATGCCACGGAAGATCGGTGCCTGGATGATGATCAACGCGCACAGCGAGATCATCACCACCAAGCCCGAGACCAGAATCGTTTTGCCTGCTGTGGCGAGGGAGCGACCGACGGCGCCGCTGATCGCGGCATGGTCTGGCCCGGTGTGGTGGGTGAGTTCTTCGCGGAAGCGGCTGACGATGAACATCGCGTAGTCGATACCGACGCCGAGGCCCACCATGGTGGCCATGGCCACGGTCAGCGAATCGAACGCGGTCACAGCAGTGAGGGTGAACAACACTCCGACCGCGGTCAGCATCCCGGCGATGGCCACTGCGATCGGGACCGCCGCTGCGGCCAGGGCGCCGAGGGCGAGGACGAGCAGGACCAGCGCGACCGGGATGCCGATTGCCTCGGCGCGGGCCAGGTCGGCGTTCTGCAGTTCGGTGGCCGCGTTCTGTACCGCCGAGTACCCGGTGACCCCTACGTCGATGGAATCGTCGCCGGTGGTGGCGATGGCGTCTTGCAGGTCGCGCGCGACTTTCGCGCGTTCGGCCATGTCGCCGTCCATGCCGGCGAGCGCGATCGCGACGTGACCGTCGGCCGAGATCTGGGATCCGGGCAGCCCGTCGTAGGGGCCGACGACGTCGACCACGCCCTCGACCGCGGTGGCGGCGGTGATCGTGCGAGCCACCGCTGCACGGAACTCGGCGTCGGTGGCGGTGACCGCGCCAGACTGCAGCACGATGACCGCCTGTTCCGTACCGAACTGCGGGAAGTGCCGGGCAACCAGGCGATCCACCTCGGTGGACTCCGAGCCCTCGACACCGAAATCCATCGCACCGAGCCGGTTCTCGAGCAGCGGGTAGGCCACCGCGCACACCACCAGCAGCAGTCCCCAGACCGCCAGGACCGCACGTCTGCGCCGGGCCATCAGAACGCCCCACCGATATAGCACTCCGGGCGAGCCCGGCGGCGATGGTTGCTGAGGCGAGTTCTCGACGACGGCGGACTTCTGCTGGTTCACGCGTTCTCCCTCCGTAGCGACCACGAATTGATCGCCATATCACGATGTAATCGTTGAAACGAGATTAATCACACTCTCACTCGATATCAATAGCTTTCGCCGCTATCATCGCTTTATGGCGATTAATGATGGCGGGGGTTGCCTCGTCGAGACGCAGGGGTTGGATCCGGCGGTGGCCCTGTTCCACAGCCTCTCCGATGCGACACGGTTGGCGATCGTGCACCGGCTGGCGTGCGGGGAAGCGCGGGTCTTGGACCTGATGGCCGGGCTCGGACTGGCTCAGTCAACGGTATCGGCGCACGTAGCGTGCCTGCGCGACTGCGGGCTGGTCGTGGGCCGCCCGCAAGGGCGGCAGGTGTTCTACAGCCTGGCCCGCCCGGAGTTGATGGACCTACTCGCCTCGGCAGAGACCTTGCTCGCGGCGACAGGCAATGCGGTGGCGTTGTGCCCGAACTACGGCACCGACTCCACCACCGAGACGGAGAGCGCGGAGGTACGAGCATGAGCGACGCATGCGGCTGCGGCCACGACGAACCCGCCGGTGACGGCGAGGCCGAGGAACGCGAACCCGAAAAGCTCTGGGAAGTCAGTGAACTGCGCGCCGCCGCGGTCGCCGGAGTGCTGCTGGTCGCGGCACTGATCGTCGGCTGGACCGGCGGCCCACGCGCCGTCGAGTTGGGGTTGGAGATCGCCGCACTGCTCGTCGGTGCATACACCTTCGTCCCCTCCACGCTCAAACGGCTGGCCAAGGGCAAGATCGGTGTCGGCACGCTGATGACGATCGCCGCGATCGGCGCGGTGATCCTCGGCGAGGTCGGCGAAGCCGCCATGCTGGCGTTCCTGTTCTCCATCAGCGAGGGCCTCGAGGAGTACGCGGTCGCGCGCACCCGCCGCGGGCTGCGCGCCCTGTTGAACCTGGTACCGGACCGGGCCACCGTGCTACGCGACGGCACCGAAACCGTCATCGCCCCTGCCGAGCTGCGCGTCGGGGATCGGATGCTGGTGCGCCCCGGTGAGCGGGTCGCGACCGACGGGGTGATCGTCGACGGGCGTAGCGCGCTGGATGTTTCGGCGATCACCGGCGAATCGGTACCGGTAGAAGCCGGGCCGGGCGCGGAGGTGTTCGCCGGGGCGATCAACGGCACCGGTGTGCTGACCGTCGAGGTCACCACGACCGCCGAGGACAACTCCCTGGCACGGATCGTGCGGATCGTGGAGGCCGAGCAGGCCCGCAAGGGCGACGCTCAACGCTTGGCCGACAAGATCGCCAAACCGCTGGTGCCCGGCATCATGATCGCCGCCACAGCCATCGCGGTGATTGGCGCGCTCTTCGGGGATCCGGTCACCTGGATCGAACGTGCGCTGGTGGTGCTGGTCGCCGCCTCACCGTGCGCGCTGGCGATCTCGGTGCCGGTGACCGTGGTCGCCGCGATCGGTGCGGCGAGCAAGCTGGGTGTGCTGGTCAAGGGCGGTGCCGCACTCGAGGCGATGGGCCGGGTGCGCGAGGTCGCGCTGGACAAGACCGGCACGCTGACGGCGAACAAGCCTGCCGTCGTCGAGATCGCCGCCACCGGCGGTGTGCACGGGGACCGGGTGCTGGCGGTCGCGGCCGCGCTGGAATCGCGCAGTGAACATCCCCTCGCCCGCGCCATCCTCGCCGCCGTCGACACCGTCACTCCCGCCACCGACGTCGAGGCGGTCACCGGTGCCGGGTTGACCGGCCGCGTCGACGGACGCCGGGCGCGGCTGGGCCGTCCGGGCTGGATCGAACCGGGTGTTCTGGCCGCCGATGTGGAACGGATGCAGCACGCGGGGGCGACCGCGGTGCTGATCGAGCTCGACGGCCAGGTGATCGGTGCGATCGCTGTGCGCGACGAACTGCGGCCCGAGGCACACGAGGTCATCGACCGATTGCACGCGCTGGGAATCCGGGTCTCGATGCTCACCGGTGACAACGCCCGCACCGCCGCCGCTCTGGCCGCTGAGGCGGGGATCGAGGACGTGCACGCGGATCTGCGCCCGGAGGACAAGGCCCACATCGTGGGCGAACTGCGCAGCGACCGGTTCACCGCGATGGTCGGCGACGGCGTCAACGACGCCCCCGCACTGGCAACCGCCGACCTCGGTGTGGCGATGGGCGCGATGGGCACCGATGTCGCTATCGAAACCGCGGATGTGGCGTTGATGGGTGAGGACCTGCGGCACCTGCCGCGGGCTCTCGAGCACGCTCGTCGGGCTCGCCGGATCATGTTGCAAAACGTCGGTTTGTCGTTGGGGTTGATCACGATCTTGATCCCGCTCGCGCTGTTCGGGATTCTCGGGTTGGCGGCGGTGGTGCTGGTGCACGAACTCGCCGAGATCGTCGTCATCGCCAACGGTGTCCGCGCCGGACGCACCAAACCCCTGGCCTCGCTGACCGATTCGGCGGCAAAGCCCGCACCGGTACTGGCCGGAGCGCCCGCGTGACCGCCACCGCGTCGTCTGCTCCCACCGTGTCGCGGTGGGGGCGGCGACTGCGGTGGGTCGCTGCCGCGGCCGCGCTGGCCGGTATCGACCTCACGCTCAAAGCGTGGGCGCAGACCACGCTGGCCGGGGCCCCGATCGAGGCGGGTCCGGTGGACCTTAAGTTGGCGTTCAACCCGGGAGCGGCGTTCTCGATCGCCGCCGACGCACCGAGCTGGGTGATGCTCACGCTCACCACGGTGATCACCACCGCGGTCGCGGTCGGCGGATGGGTGGTCGCGCCGCGCGCGAACCTGCTCACCCGCGTCGCGCTCGCCGCGATCCTGGGCGGTGCCGCCGCCAACGTCATCGACCGGGCCCCCGACGGTGTGGTCACCGACTACCTGCACACCGGCTGGTGGCCCACCTTCAACCTCGCCGACACCTTCATCGTGCTCGGCGCGACCGCCCTCATCATCGCCACTCTGATCGGAAACTCCGATGAGCGAGAACCATTCTCACCCGAACACCACGCCGACGACCGGGGCTGAGCCGGGCCCGTCACGTCGGTGGGCAGGGCTGGCGGCGCTGGTCGTCGCCCTGCTCACCGTCGGGCTGGACCTGATGGTTCTCAACGTCGCCCTGCCCACCCTGGCCCAAGACCTCGGCGCGAGCACCACCCAGTTGCAGTGGATCGTCAACGCCTACACCCTGGTCTTCGCCGCGCTCATGCTGCCCGCCGGCGGCTTCGGTGACCGCTACGGTCGCAAACGGCTGCTGCTGATAGGTTTGGTCGCCTTCGTCGCCGCCTCGGCCTGGGCCGCTTTCAGCGGGTCCACCGGCTCGCTGATCGCCGCCCGCGCGGTCATGGGCATCGGGGCCGCGATCATCGTGCCGCTGTCGCTGGGGATCCTGCCGACCCTGTTCGGCCCCGACCAGCGTCGCCGCGCGATCGCGGTGTGGGTCGGTGCACTGGGTGTCGGGTTGCCGCTGGGGCCGATCGTCGGTGGCTGGCTGCTGCAGCATTTTGAACCGCCCCGGGTTCGTCGGAGGCTCTCGAACCTGTGAAGGATGGAGAGCATGGCAGCACCTCGGAAGTACAGCATTGAGCTGAAGGAGCGAGCGACGCGGATGGCGGTGGAAGCCCGCAAGGACCCGGCCACACGGCCGGGAGCGTTCAAACGGATCGGCGATCAACTCGGTGTGCACCCGGAGGCGCTACGCACCTGGGTCAAGCAAGCCGAAATCGATGGCGGGCAGCGGCCGGGTACCACGAGCAGCGATTCCGAGCGGATCGCGCAGCTCGAGCGGGAGAACCGCGAGCTGCGGCGGGCGAACACGATCTTGAAGCAGGCGTCGGCTTTTTTTGCCGCGGAGATCGACCGCCCACAGCGTTGATCGTGGAGTTCGTCGCCGCTTCTCGCGACGAACACGGAGTCGATCCGATCTGCGCGGCCCTACGCGACACGGCCGCCCAGATCGCTCCGTCCACGGTACGAGCCCACCTGAGTGCGAACAAGACCGAGGCGCCACGCACGGTGCGTGACCGGGAGATGCTCGGCGAGATCCGCACCGTGCACGCCGACAATCTCGGCGTCTACGGTGCCCGCAAGGTCCACGCCGAACTACGCAGAAAGGATATCGACGTGGCGCGCTGCACTGTCGAACGATTGATGAAAGCCGATGGACTGCAAGGGATACCGAGGTTGAAGACACGCAGGACCACCCGCAGCGATGGCGCCGAAACCCCGCAACCGGCCGACCGAGTCGGCCGGCAGTTCACCGCCGAGGCGCCGAACACCTTGTGGGTGGCGGACCTGACCTACATCCGCACCCACTCCGGGTGGGTGTACGCGGCGTTCATCCTCGACGTGTACTCGCGCGTGGTCGTCGGCTGGCAGGTCTCGACCACGATGCACACCGACCTCGCATTGGACGCCTTAGACATGGGATTGTGGGCGCGTGATCGTGCCGGCCAGGATGTGGCCGGACTGATTCACCACTCGGACCGCGGAGTGCAGTATCGAGCGATTCGTTACACCGAGCGTCTCGCCGAAGCTGAAGCGGTGACTTCGGTTGGCTCCAAGGGTGATTCGTATGACAACGCGATGGCCGAGGCGTTCAACTCGTTATTCAAGGCGGAATGTATCCGCAACCCGATCATGCGCCCGAAGAGCGGGTGGGGCGGTGTCGGCGACGTCGAGATCGCGGTCGCCGAGTACATCGAGTGGTTCAACCACCGCCGTCTGCACGGCGAGATCGGACACGTCCCGCCGGTCGAGTACGAGGCCGCCTACTGGGCGGCCCACACGGTCACCAGCTACCGTGAGAACCCGGTCCCAGCAGAGGCCGGAACCAACTAACCGAGCCTCCAGCAAACCCGGGGCGATTCATTTCTGGTGGGGCTCGGTGTTTCTGATCAACGTCCCGGTCGGTGTCGCCGCCCTGGTTGCCTGTGTGGTGCTGTTGCCCGAATCGGTCGACCCGCATGCACCGGCGTTGGACTGGCTCGGGATCCTCACCGCCGTGCCCGGTACGGCGGCGCTAGTATTCGGCATCATCCAGGCTCCCGCGTACGGGTGGACCGATCCCGTCGTGCTCGCGGCTCTGGCGGCCGGTGTGTGGCTGATCGCGGGCCGCGGCCGGATTCGTGCTCGCATCCCGCATCACCGTCGACTCCGGCTACGGCTTCGTCGCGGTGTGCCTGGCGACCGTGGGCCTGGGAGCCGGGCTGGCGTTGGCGCCGGCTGTCGACGCGGTCATGGCGAGCCTGCCCGAGCATCGCAGCGCCGCAGGAGCTGGGTTGCTGATGGCCATTCGACAGGTCGGTGCCGCGTTCAGCGTCGCGATCCTGGGCACCCTGCTCACCGTCGTTTACACCCGCGACCTCGACCCCCACCTGAGCGGCCTGCCCGAACCAGTGGTCAGCGCGGCGCGTGACAACATCGCCGGAGCGCAACTTGCCGCGACCCAGATTCCCGGCCCAGCGGGCGCCGATCTGGCCGCGTCCAGCGCCCACGCCTACAGCCACGCCATGTCCGCAGTGTTCCTTGCCAGCGCCGCCATCAGCGCACTACTGGCCGCGGCCATCGCCGCCAAACTCCCCAACCACACTCCTGCGCCCGCGCCGACATCACCGGCGCGTGATCGAAACTGAAATAGCCACTCCCATGACAGCGGCTACGGCACGCGACACAACTGCGTGTCAGCCGAGCAGCAGTGCACTCCCAGAGAAAGGGCATCCGCCGGAATGGTTACCTCGATCCTGCAGGCCATCGGACTCTTCCTGGTGACCAACATCGACGACATCATCGTGCTTTCGCTGTTCTTCGCCCGCGGCGCGGGAACCCGCGGAACAACGGCCGCCATCGCGACCGGACAATATCTCGGTTTCGGAGCGATCCTCGCCGCGTCGGTCCTCGTAGCGCTGGGAGTCACGGCGCTGCTGCCCGAAGAAGCCATCGCCTACTTCGGGCTCATTCCTCTGCTGCTCGGTCTGCTCGCCGCCTGGAGAGCATGGCGCAACAACGGCGACGACGATGAACGGTTCGAGGGCAAGAAGGTCGCGGTCTGGACGGTGGCGGCGGTGACCTTCGCCAACGGCGGCGACAACATCGGCGTCTACGTCCCGGTCTTCGCGACCGTGGGTACAGCGGCGATCGTCGCCTACTCGGTCGTGTTCCTGCTCTTGGTCGCCGTGCTGGTGTTCACCGCGAAGTTCCTCACCACCCGCAAGGCCATCGCCGAGATCTTGGAACGGTGGGAACACATCCTGTTCCCGCTCGTGCTGATCGTTCTCGGAATCGTCATCCTCGTCAGCGGCGGCGCATTCGGCCTCTGACCGTCGTCCCGGTCTGCACGGCCCAGATCACGGAGGACAGCGGCGATCGGCTCCAAAGAATGAAGTGCTATTCGAGGCCGTAACCGGTAGACAGCCGTCCTTCGGTTGGTCCATGGTTGTGCTCAGGGGCGCTGCACCGTTGTGGCACTACTACCACTGTGGCACTACTACCATCGACGTAGTTCAAGGCCTCCGGCAACGTGGGGCTTCTACCGCGCCTAGCGGGGTCGCTCGTGCAAACGCTTTAGTCGGGCGCTGTCATCGTTGCGAACTGTTTCCGCCCCAGCGCATAGCCCTGACCCACTGGTCAACTTAAAACGCTGATGGAACCGTGAGGGGCGCCGGTTCGGCGCGCCCGCGCGGAGAGAAACTAACCCACGTAGTAGTAACCTGTTCGTGGCTCGTTTGATATCGATCTGTTCCATCCGGGACGACTCTTGGACTGAAGGACCTTCCTTGGCACGGCATCGCAAAGCTGACCCCAGCCCGCTCCCCATTGGTATGCACACGTCCCCTCGCGGTGCCTCGGCGCCCTTCACCCTCGGAGCCACGGGGCCGCAGCCTTCGGGTGTCGCGCGTGCGGCGGGGCGACATCGGATGCCTCCCTCCCCCGAAGCTGTGGTCAGGTCCATCCGGCCCGCTACCTCTGTTCCCCCGCGCGCGTCGCACGCTCGGTCGGGGGGTGCGCCCGGGACGTCTTCATCTTCATATCTACCTCGCGATGGCCGTCCATACACGTCTCGCTCGCATGATGTATGGCCGCGCGCAGCCCGGTTCGATCATAGGGGTTTCGGGCCACCGCGCACACCGCGCACGGTCGATCTCGGCAGGAACCCAGGGCCGCAGCGCCTACTGCTCCATGGGAGCGGGCGTCCGGTCTCGATTGCCAAGGCAGTCAGCAAGTTCGATCTGCTTTTCTCGACGTGCTCGACGACGAGAAGGTCTCGGGCGCATCAGCCAGGTCGACGGCCGTTGCCGGGCTGAGTGGATCGCTCGTGGCCGCGGTGGTTCTCTGTGTAGCCGGCGGGGCCGCGGCCACCGCGCTCGCCGATCGTCACAATCCAACGAACACCCCAGCGCTCATGGCTGGCGTGTCCGCCGACGACCGATCCGCAGCAGCGCCACGACCTGTAGCCCCCGGATCGGTGGACGAAGAACAAGGCACCACTCTGGCAAGGGCATCGTCACGCGATGAGCTGTCCGCGGCCGTGCGGGAGCTAGTACAGCCAGATCGCGCGCGGCCGTCCGAGCCCCTGGCGCCACAACGCCCGCGGTCGGCGGCACCGACCTACGGCACCGTCACCTCGAGCTTCGGAGCGCGTTGGAGCACTACGCACTATGGCCTCGACATCGCTAACACGATTGGCACGCCGGTCGTCTCGACCAGCGACGGGCAGGTCATCGAATCCGGTCCGGCCGATGGGTTCGGTTTATGGGTACGTGTGCTACAAGACGACGGCACGATCGGCGTCTACGGGCACATCAACGAGACGCTGGTGAGCGTCGGACAACGAGTCCAGGCCGGCGAGCAGATCGCAACAGTAGAAAACCGCGGCTACTCCACCGGTCCACACCTGCACTACGAAGTTTGGCAACAAGACGGACCCAAACTCGACCCGGCGCAGTGGCTGAGAACCCGGGGAGTCTACGTCGTCGGATGAACCGGCATTGCCGACGCAAAGCTGTTGGCAACTCTCGGGCAGGCGCCATGGGCGTGAGCCGAGCCCACGCCGCGCCCTCGGAGCTGTTCTGCGGTGCCACGACGAAAGTATTCTGGGAAGGTGCTCCCGATCGATTCACAACAACGATGTGCTAACTGGGGTGGTCACCGCCGGCGGGCAGCGGCAGCTCGTTGTAGCTGATCGGTGGTCTTACCCGATGCTTGTGTGAGCACGTGTCTGGATCGTGGGTTCAACTATCCGGCAGCTACCCCGCGAGTCCACTCTTGGTCGCATGGCGGGCATCTATTGCGTCGGCCTGCTGATTGATACGAGTTCGCAGAGGTTTGAGGACGATCATCGAGACTGGACTACTGAGAATCACGGCAAGTACGACAGCTCCGAAAATCGGGAAGCTCAAGTCAAATATGAAGGAGAATAACAGGATTGATCCACATAGCACCGCAGCGAGTGCTAACCGCACAGTGTTGTACAGCAAAGCGATTGCGATAAGAGACTTGGCCGAAGAGCTAGGTGAGGGGGCGGCGCCGCGAGAAGTGTCTCTACTCATGGTCGGTAGGCTTTCCGTGTGCGGGTTGAATGCGATCGGCTGAATATGAGACGTGACACCGTCCTCCCGTCGAGCTCTTGACCTGGAGCGGGATTGATCCACCGATGAATCTGTGCGTATGTAGGTCTCATCGGCGACGTATGCGCCGGGGTCGGCGGTCTGTCGGCACAGGCTCGGTCATCCATCGCCGCGCCTGCTCGTTGAAGTCTTCGCCCCACCCAGCCTGATCGGTGCGGGCCAGACCCGCGATTGTCACAGCAGTGACTCGTTGGCCATCGACTTTCACGGGCACCAACCGCACCCAGATTCGGCGGCGCCGGATAAGCAGAGACACAAGTAGCCCAGCAAGCATCACAGTCGCCGACAGCAGGACCCAATTCTGTGCCGGCCCACGCGAAACCTGCATGGACACAAATCGTTCGTAGCCGTCAAAGCGCACCACGGTGCCGTCGGCGATGGTGTGGGTCTCTCCTGGCCTGAGATTGACTTGTGCTCGCTGCTGGAGTCGGCCCTGCTCGATGAGCGCTTGGTTGAGGGAGTACGCGTTTTGCGGGCGACCGGTATCCAGTCCGGTGTCGCCCTGGTAGATCCTGATAGCCACATATGGATCATTCGGCACGGGAGACGATGAGGTGAGAAGCGTTCCCTGGAATGCTGCGGTCGGAGCGAACAGGCCCTCGATCGCGATCTGTTGGTTGCGACGTTCGTCTGCGTTGGGGTAGAGGCCCGCTGGGGTATCAAAACGGGCCGCGCCTGAGGACAGCATCGTCTGCAAGTCGTCGGGAATGAAAAGCACTGTCTGAGTGCGCTTCTCACCGTTCGAGAATGTCACAGTGAACGTAGGCGCGAAGCCGTTGCCGAGGACATAGA
This sequence comes from Gordonia bronchialis DSM 43247, assembly GCF_000024785.1. Classification (NCBI taxonomy): domain Bacteria; kingdom Bacillati; phylum Actinomycetota; class Actinomycetes; order Mycobacteriales; family Gordoniaceae; genus Gordonia; species Gordonia bronchialis. The sequence goes on from NC_013441.1 coordinate 2,849,054, forward strand.
CGCGGTCGCCGGCGACTCGCAGGGGCTCGTTCACGCGGATACGCGCGGTGTTCCAGGTAGCGGGGTCACGCTGCCGCACGTCGCCGGTGTAGGTAACGTCAGCTTCGTACATGTCGGGCTGACCGCTCGGCAGGAACCGGGCATCGAAGCCCTCGACGCGAACGCAGAATGGTGAGAGGTCGGTACCGTCGACCAGGCTGCCTGCACGAAATGAGTCATAGACTGCGGTCGAGGTGTTGCATAGCCCCTGCGTGCCATCGGCGACGAGACTGCGGGTGCCCTCGTAGCCGTAGAGTTTGTCGGCCGCGATCGCTATCAACAGGGCGAGCAGAGCGAAGTGGAACACCAGGTTTCCCCACTCACGGAGATAGCCCTTCTCTGCGGAGATCTCAACGGCTGTGGTGGGTCGGGTCCCGGTCGCTGGCCGCGTGGTGGTGACTCGACGCCAGCCCCGCAGGTTGGCGTCAATGAGGGCAGCAACCTCGTCAGGATCTCCCTCTACTGTGTCCTCGATGTGCCGCGGCAAGCGGGTGAGGTTGCGCGGCGCGGGGACTGGACGAGCGCGCACAGCCCGCAGATGCTCGAGGATTCGGGGAGTGAGGCAACCCACGAGCGAAACGAACAGGAGGACGTAGATCGCGGTGAACCACGAGCTGGCGAAGACGTCGAATAGCTGCAGTCTGTCCATCCACATGCCGAGGGAGCCCCGGTCGGCGATGTACTGGGTAGTCTTCTGCTCGTTGAGTGGTCGTTGTGGCAGCAGGGCGCCCGGGATTGCGGCTGCGGCTAACAGGAACAGCAGGATGAGTGCTGTTTTCATCGACGTCAGCGATCGCCACAGTTTGGGTAGGCGGCCAAGCATACGACGTCGGCGCGGCGTCGGCGTTTCGGTGCCCGTCATCGTGGCGCCGGTAACGTCGCGGTCAGATAGTTATCGATTGCGGGAGAAAGGCATACGCGGGCGCCGACGAAATCGTCGACTGGGTGCCGATCGACACCCGACACTACGAGCGTGGTCGGCCGCCAGGACTTCCGTACCAGCACCGCCACCTGGGTCTCACCTGCTCTTTCTGGCCTGGGCCGCTACTACGAAGAGTAGTAGTTCAGACTGGCGGATAGCAAACGGTGATGCAGCTCGATGCCGAATCAGAGAGCGAAGGGTCGTGACCGTAAGCTAACTACTATCATGGTTAGTGAGATCTGTAACGGCGCCTATGCTCTGTGGTGCCGTTGTTGTCCCAGCGGATGAAGGGCTTTGTGACTGATGGGCCGCTCTGGCGCTTTGGGGACCCAGTTGGGCGAGACGCTTCGTAACCGCCGATCGACTGGCGATATGGAGTCGCCGCGGCGTCTGAGAATTCTTCGGCGCCACCGTCCGGCGTGGGTCAAACTTCCCCAACTACTGGTACTTGCAGCGCTGACGGCCGTTGTGGTGGTACTGACCTCATGCAGCTCGGCCAGCGGTGGCTCAACCTACAGTGACCAGATCCAGGCCGTCGACAGCTTCGCAAACATCACACGACCCTCCATCGCTGTGGGCACCGCCGGCGGTGGCCGACTCGCACCCAACGCGGTCGTTGAACCTGGGCTCCCTATCATTGTGACAGCCAGTCGCGGCGCATTGACAAAGGTCGATATCCCCACAGCCAGTGGCCGTGCCTTGGCGGGCTCACTGAGCGAGGACGGCAGCACGTGGACAAGCACCCAGCCGCTGGGGTACTCGAAGCGATACTCCGTTCGAGCCGAGGCCGTGGGTGTGGGTGGTCGATTGAACGTCTCGCAAGGTTTCTCCACAGCCTCGCCGAAATCGCTGACCAGCGCGGTAATCCTCGGCGAGAAGACCGTCGGCATTGCCCACACGATCGGTGTTCGATTCGCGGCTCCCATCCCTGACCGAAAGAAGGCCCAGGATGCGATCACCGTGACCTCTGATCCTCAGATGCAAGGCGCGTTCTACTGGATCAGCGACTCCGAAGTCCGATGGAGGCCCGAACGCTTCTGGACGCCAGGCACCAAGGTCAGTGTTGCCGTGAACATTTACGGAGTCGACCTCGGCGACGGGCTCTACGGCAACAGAAATCTTTTGTACGACTTCGCAATCGGCCGAGCTCAAGAAATCGAAGCCGACGACTCAACCAAGACCATCGTCGTCAAGAGGGGTGGCAAGGTTATCCGAAGCATGCCGACGTCGTTCGGCAAAGACAGCACACCCACTCCACGCGGCATCTACATGATCGGTGATCGTGTCGAGCACATCGTCATGGACTCCTCCACCTACGGAGTGCCTGTCGAATCCTCAGCGGGATACCGAACACCCGTCGAGTGGGCGGTCCAAATGTCCTACAGCGGCATCTATATGCACGGGGCGCCGTGGTCAATGGCGGCGCAGGGCAACAGTAATGTCAGCAACGGCTGCCCAAATCTAAGTCCGGCAGACGCGGAATGGCTCGTGAAGAACACCCTGCGCGGAGACCCCGTCACAGTCAAGAACACTAACGCCGAAACGCTATCGGGAGTCGATGGACTCGGCGATTGGAACATTCCGTGGTCGCAGTGGAAGAAAGGCAACGCAGACACCTAGAGGCTCTGGCTTGCTCGACTAAGTCACTCACATCACTGGCCAGCGACTGAGCTCTGGTCTTGACACGACACGACGCACCGGCTCCGCCCTGGGGTCAGGCCTGTGGCCCTCACCGATTCTTGTCGACCGCGAGATCGGCGCGCGCCGCCGCCCGGGCGGGACCGCTCGCCTGTAAACTACTAGCCAACATAGTAATATGTTTAGGCAGGAGTGAAGATCGTGCCAGCTCAAGCGGTCGTGGTTCGGCTCGGAGGGGTGTTTCGATGAGCCGCAACGTCAAGATGTCGCTCGCGGCAGTGTTCGTGTTCTGTCTGGCGTTGACGGTGGTGTTTGTGGTCTCCCGGGCCGGCGAGGGCGAACAGTCCGGCGACCACGCGAGTATGACGGCACGGCCCGATTCTCCGCGGCTATCGGCTCCGTCCGAGTCCAAGGCAACGTTCGTCGAATTCCTGGACTTCGAATGCGAGGGGTGTGGGGCGGCGTACCCGGCGGTGGAGCAGCTACGCCAAACATACGGGGATCAGGTCACTTTCGTGGTTCGCTACTTCCCCCTTCCCGGGCACTTCAACGCTGACCGCGCAGCCCGGGCCGTGGCTGCGGCAGCCGAACAAGGCCAGTTCGAACCGATGTACCGCAAGATGTTCGTCACGCAACGCAGCTGGGGTGAGCAGAGGGTACCGCTGGACGATCTGTTCTTCTCCTATGCCCAGGAGCTGGGCCTGAACATGGAGCGATTCGCCGCGGCCTACGACTCGCAGGCGACCCGGGAGCTCATAGACCGCGATGTCGCTGACGGCAAAGCGCTGGGTGTCACCGGCACCCCGACGTTTTTCATCAACGACGAACGCATTACGCCCGAAGGTTATGACAATCTGAGCTCTGCGCTCGAATCCGCGATACGGCAGTGACTACCCCGCAGCGGCAAGCCTTAATGCCCTCAGTCTCGGCGCCGGATGCGCTTCCAGTTTTCCCGCGGCTGCTCGCGTGGATTCTTGCGGTCTGCGGAGGTGTCGGGCTTGCCGCTGCGTTCACACTGACGGTCGAAAAGTTCGAACTGGGAACCAATCCGGAATACACGCCGACCTGCAGTATCAACCCGATCGTCAATTGTGGATCGGTGATGGACACCCCCCAGGCAGTCGTCTTCGGGTTTCCCAACTCACTGCTCGGAATCGTGGGGTTTACAGCTCTACTCGCTGTCGCCGTCCTGATGGGGCGTCGGCCGGCGCCCTGGGTCATGATCGGACTGCAGATCGGACTGACGAGTGCGTTGGTGTTCGTTCATTGGCTGATTTTTCAGAGTCTGTACCGAATCAATGCTCTCTGCCCGTACTGCATGGCCGTGTGGGTGGTTGTCGTGGTTGCCTTTTGGTATGTGAGCCTGCGCAATGCCGACTATTTTTGCCCGCCGGGGAGAGCACGGCGAGCCCTTGAGGTCGCCTTCACGGTGCACACCGTAGTACCGCTGGTGTGGGTGATGGCAGTGCTCTCCCTGATCGTCGAACGCTTCTGGTGGTACTGGTCGACGTTGGTGTGACCGTGGTCCGGCGCCAGGGGTGAGGCACCGCGTCTCCCGCGCAACATTCTTGCTCTCGTGCGCAGGCCGAAGGTGCCCGTGGGGTGACGCCGATGCGACGCCCTCATGGATGATGGGTGGCCAACGCTTCTTCCTGGTGGCGCTGGGCGCTGGTCTCGAGCTGGAAGGTGGAGTGCTCGAACGAAATGGCGAAGTGGGTCGCCACGCACGTCCGGATGTCATTTAAGATGGTGGGGGCGTGGCCGTCCTGGAAGCAGTCGTCATCGACCACGACGTGAGCGCTGATGATCGGTAGACCGGTGGCCACTGTCGATGCGTGGAGGTCGTGCACGTCCTGCACACGATCCATCTCGAGAATGTGGGCCCTGACGTCGTCCAGATCGATCTCTTTGGGCGTGAATTCCATCAGCACTCGGGTCGTTTCTGCCATGAGTTTGAGGGCGCGGGGTGCGATGAGTAGCGCGATGAACAGCCCGGCCAGCGCGTCGGCTCGTTGGAAACCGGTGGTAGCGATGACGATCGCGGCGACGATCACCCCCAGTGATCCCAGTGCGTCGTTGAGGACCTCCAGAAACGCCGCTCGCATGTTGAAGTTGGCGCCTCGTCCCGAGGCGAGCACGAGCATGGCGACGATGTTTGCCACGAGCCCGATCACTCCGAAGAGCAGCAGCTCGGTCGAGTGTCAACGGCCAGTTTGATGTCCCCGCTGGTGGCCAGGTAAAAGTCCCCACCCTGTGCGGGATGTTCTAGGTGGGTGGTACCTCCGTTCGGTGTGTCATGCGGTAGGAGTCGCCGTCAGTGATGACGATGGTGGCGTGGTGCAGTAGCCGGTCGAGGATGCTGGCGGCGGTGGTGTGTTCGGGCAGGAATCGTCCCCATTGCTCGAAGGGCCAGTGACTGGCTATCGCCAGTGAGCGGCGTTCGTAGGCGCCGGCGACGAGCCGAAAGAGCAGTTGGGTGCCGGTGTCGTCGAGCGGGGCGAATCCGATCTCGTCGAGAATGAGCAGATCTTGGCGCAGCAGGGTGTCGATGGTTTTGCCGACGGTGTTGTCGGCCAGCCCGCGATACAGGGTCTCCACGAGGTCGGCGGCGGTGAAGTACCGCACTTTGTGCCCGGCGTGCACTGCGGCGATCCCCAGCCCGATCAGGGTGTGACTCTTACCCGTTCCGGCTGGGCCGATCAGGGCTAGGTTGTGTTGTGCTCGTATCCATTCCAGTGAGGACAGGTATTCGAAGGTGTTGGCCGGGATGGAAGATGCGGCCACGTCGAACGATTCCAGGGTTTTGGTGACCGGGAACCCGGCAGCTTTGAGTCGGTTGCGGATGTTGGAGGCATCACGGGCGGCGATCTCGGTTTCCACCAGGGTCCGCAGCACTTCTTCGGGTGTCCACCGCTGGGTTTTCGCGGTGAGCAGCACCTCGGGGGCGCTGCGGCGGATCGAGGCCAGTTTCAATCGGCGTAGCGCGTGGTCGAGGTCGGCCGGTAGTGGCGGAACTGTTTGGGTTGTAACTGGTTTCGATGTTGTGTTGGTCATGACACCTCTTTGTCGCCGGCGCCGAGCTTGTAGGCATCCAGCGAGCGGGTGGGCGCGGTAGGCAGGTGGCCCAGCAATGCTGTGCCGGCCGGTCGCGGGTTGGGGGTGCCGGCTCCGGCATCGAGGATCGAGCGCACATCGGCGGCCTTGAACTGAACCGCCCCGGGTTCGTCGGAGGCTCTCGAACCTGTGAAGGATGGAGAGCATGGCAGCACCTCGGAAGTACAGCATTGAGCTGAAGGAGCGAGCGACGCGGATGGCGGTGGAAGCCCGCAAGGACCCGGCCACACGGCCGGGAGCGTTCAAACGGATCGGCGATCAACTCGGTGTGCACCCGGAGGCGCTACGCACCTGGGTCAAGCAAGCCGAAATCGATGGCGGGCAGCGGCCGGGGACCACGAGCAGCGATTCCGAGCGGATCGCGCAGCTCGAGCGGGAGAACCGCGAGCTGCGGCGGGCGAACACGATCTTGAAGCAGGCGTCGGCTTTTTTTGCCGCGGAGATCGACCGCCCACAGCGTTGATCGTGGAGTTCGTCGCCGCTTCTCGCGACGAACACGGAGTCGATCCGATCTGCGCGGCCCTACGCGACACGGCCGCCCAGATCGCTCCGTCCACGGTACGAGCCCACCTGAGTGCGAACAAGACCGAGGCGCCACGCACGGTGCGTGACCGGGAGATGCTCGGCGAGATCCGCACCGTGCACGCCGACAATCTCGGCGTCTACGGTGCCCGCAAGGTCCACGCCGAACTACGCAGGAAGGGTATCGACGTGGCGCGCTGCACTGTCGAACGATTGATGAAAGCCGATGGACTGCAAGGGATACCGAGGTTGAAGACACGCAGGACCACCCGCAGCGATGGCGCCGAAACCCCGCAACCGGCCGACCGAGTCGGCCGGCAGTTCACCGCCGAGGCGCCGAACACCTTGTGGGTGGCGGACCTGACCTACATCCGCACCCACTCCGGGTGGGTGTACGCGGCGTTCATTCTCGACGTGTACTCGCGCGTGGTCGTCGGCTGGCAGGTCTCGACCACGATGCACACCGACCTCGCGTTGGATGCCTTGGACATGGGCTTGTGGGCGCGTTCGCGTGCCGGTCAGGATGTGGCCGGGCTGATTCACCACTCGGACCGCGGAGTGCAGTATCGAGCGATTCGTTACACCGAGCGTCTCGCCGAGGCTGACGCGGTGACTTCTGTTGGCTCCAAGGGTGATTCGTATGACAACGCGATGGCCGAGGCGTTCAACTCGTTGTTCAAGGCGGAATGTATCCGTAACCCGATCATGCGCCCGAAGAGCGGGTGGGGCGGTGTCGGCGACGTCGAGATCGCGGTCGCCGAGTACATCGACTGGTCACGATATGCAGGTGATCTCGGCGTGTCTGCTGGTGATAGCTACAGGGCAGGCGGACCCTCGACTCGGGAGGTGCGTGGTGTTCGATCCCTGTCTGGTGCGCGGCGCAAGTACCGGCGGCCGAATGGTGTCACTCGGGCACGAGTTGGTTGACGACTATCTCGAATTGGTTGCCACGCGGGCGCGACCGAACACAGTCCTGGCGACCGCCTACGACCTGAAGGTGTTCTTCGAGGTCGTCGACCGAGAACCCGAGAAGGTCAGCGTCGATGACGTGCTCGACTTCCTCAAGCAGCAGCGTCAGCCGCGTCGGGGTGCGACGGTCGTACGCATCGAGGACGGCGAGCAGGGATTGTCGGCGCGCACCATCAAGCGCCGGTTGTCCAGCATCGCCGGGCTCTACGAGTATCTGCGAATCCGTGGTGTCGTGACGGCGAATCCCGTGCCGCGAGGACTAGCGACTCGGAGTCCGGGCCGGGCAGTGCGGGGAGTTCCGTTGATCCGGGCGCCGCGGACGTTGCCACGGGTGCTCGATCCCGCGCAAGCCGACGCATTCGTCGCGTCATTGCGCACGGACCGTGACCGGGCCATGGTGGCCGCGATGCTGCTCGGCGGTCTGCGACGCTGCGAAGTCCTCGGACTCGGGTTGAACGATCTCAATCCTGGTGAAAGACGGGTGTTTATCGCCGAAGGAAAGGGCGGGCATCAGCGAATCGTGCCGATCTCGACACGCTTCTTCACCGCGGTCACCGACTATCTGAATCGGGAGCGTCCACAGGATACGGCCACCGATCGCCTGTTCGTCGTGCTCAAGGGTCCCCGTCGCGGGCAACCACTCAGCGCCGCCGGACTCGACGAGATCATCGCCGGCGCGCGGCGCCGTGCAGGCATCGAGCAGCTGACGTGCCATCAGTTGCGGCACACCTGTTTTACCCGGCTACGCGAGGCCGGGATGGCGTTGGAAGCCATCCAGTCCCAGGCTGGCCACCGCTCGATCGAGTCGACTCGGATCTACCTACACCTGGCCAACGACTGGCTCGCCAGCGAGTACCGACGAGCAATGGAAGCCATTGATGCCCAGAACCTTTCGGAGCAATGATGGCCGCGGCCGCCGATTTGTCCGGCAACGACGCACACATCGTCGCCAGCTACCTCGCGGCGATGCGCGCGGCAGGACTCAAGACCGGGCGCTCCACGACACAGGCAGCCGAAACCTGCCAGAGGCGAGTGAGTCGCGCCGGCGGCTGGCATTGCTTGACCTCGCCGCAGCGGCTCGAGGTCGTCGGGAAAGCGCGCTCATTCGCGTCCTGGCTGATGGTCACCGGGCAGCTGCGTGCCGATGCCGAGTTGATCAGCTCGCTGAATCTGCATCTGGGATACGCCGCACGTTCCCACTGCCCGCAGGACTACCGCTGGTTTCTCGAGGCGTGCGAGACAGTCGAGATCAGCGGCTCGCGGATCACCGGCCAGTGGAATCTACTGGCCAAGATCTCCGCGATGACCGCGACTCCTCCTGCCGCAGTGGGTGATACAGAGTTCTTCCCGGCTCGCGAAGCGCTCCTGGCGAGCTACCGGATGCGGGGACTGCCCGAGGCCGGCCGCAACCTCGCGGGTATGTTCAACCAGCTCCAGCTGACCCTGTTCCATGCCGAGAAACTGTCCACCTGGCGGCGCCCGTCGAACCATCAGCCAGTCGCGACGACCGGTTGGGCGACGATCACACACGGTTACGCGACCACCGCTCGCCGCTACATCGAGCAGGTCACCCTGAGCCTGCGACCCAATACGGTCACCGGCATCGAACACGACCTGCGGCGCTTCGGTTCGTGGTTGACCGACACCCACCCACAGATCGCGAATTGCGCTGAGCTGCAACGCGTTCACATCGAGGAGTTCAAGAAGTGGCTGTCCACCACACCCACCCCACGTACCGGGAAACCGTTGAACCGGGTCAGCATCAAGAACGCTCTGATCAACCTGCATTGCTTCTTCGACCGGATCACCGACTGGGACTACCCGAACGCACCGGTGCGTCCGCTGGTCTTCATCGGGGACCTACCGATCATCGACAAGCCACTGCCCAGATTCCTTGACGACGGGGCCGCCACCAAACTTCTCCGCGCCGCCCGCGCAGATACCGACCCCCTGTCCCGTCTGATCGTCGAATTACTCGCCCGCACAGGCATCCGCATTAGCGAACTACTCGGACTGACCACCGATGCCGTGGTCCAGATCGGCACAGCCTTCTGGCTACGAATCCCATTGGGCAAGATGCACAATGACCGCTACATACCACTACACCCCCAACTCAAAGAACTCCTCGACGACTGGATCGACAACCACCGTCCCACCGGCATCCGCACCAGCCGGCTGCTCGTTGAGAACCACCGCCCGATCACCAGCCACCGAGTGACGGCCGCGCTCGACCGGCACGCCGAAGCCGCCGGGATCGGACATGTCACCGCTCACCAACTGCGCCACACCCTCGCGACCCAGGCCATCAACCGGGGCATGTCGCTCGACGCCATCGCCGCTCTGCTCGGCCACAAAACGCTCGCCATGACCATGGTCTACGCCCGCATCGCCGACAGGACAGTGGCCGAGCAGTACTTCTCCGTCACCGAAAAGGTCGAAGCACTCTACGACCAGCCGCCACACCTTCCCGACACCGACGAAGGCTCCGAGATGCGCAAGCTCCGCGCCGAAATGCACCGCCGCATGCTCGGCAACGGATACTGTGCCCGGCCCGTCGACATGGACTGCCACTTCGAATCGATCTGCGAATCCTGCAGCTTCTTCGTCACCACCATCGAGTTCCGTCCCACCCTCCAAGCCCAACGCGACGACGCCGCACACAAGGGCCAAGTTGGCCGAGCCAAGGTCTTCGACGGACTCCTCGAACGACTCGACACCGACGCCTCATGACCGGCTCTTGACGCCGATCACCCACATAAGTTCAACCACCGCCGTCTGCACGGCGAGATCGGACACGTCCCGCCGGTCGAGTACGAGGCCGCCTACTGGGCGGCCCACACGGTCACCAGCTACCGTGAGAACCCGGTCCCAGCAGAGGCCGGAACCAACTAACCGAGCCTCCAGCAAACCCGGGGCGATTCAAACCGCCGGAACGCCACCGCCCGGGTCAGGGCGGTGAGCACCTGCTCGCGGCCGTGGGAGGCGACTAGTCCGAGGATGTCATCGAGTTCACCGCCCAGGCGGGTATTACCGATCGCCGCAGCACCGACCAGGAACTGCTCAGCGACCTCACCGAGAGCGCAGAACTGTTTCTCTACCGCAGTTTTGGGTCGTGGTGCACGACTGGGCGGTGTGCGTGGCCCCCCGTAGTGGTCATCGTTGAGGACGACCTCACCAGGTGCGGCCAACACATGCTCGGCAACCACCTCACCCGAGGCGGGTTCGGCAATCAGGAGCCTTCCGCCGTCCTGGATGAGGGTGACGCTGGTGCCGATAAGCCGGTTGGGTACCGAGTAGCGGGCCGAGGCATACCGAATACAGGAAAGACGATCGACCTTACGAGTGACCGGTGGCGGACCGACCTGAGCACGCAGAGACGGCAACGCCGACAACACTTCTCGTTCCACATCGAGTTGCTCAGCAGGCACGCACAGCGTGTCGCTGTGGCGGCGGGTGTTGACCTCGACACACCAGTCCCGCGCGGCCCGGTTCGCTGCGTGCACATCCAGCTGCACGTCGTCACGACCAGCGGCGATCTTTGCTTCGGTCCACAACGGCTGCGCCAGATCCGACTGCGCGTACCCACACAGGTTTTCCACGATCCCTTTCGACTCCGGATCAGCGCCGTGGCAGAAATCCGGGGCGAACCCATAGTGGGTGGCAAACCGCACATACGTGGGCGTCGGTACGACGACGTTGGCGACGACTCCACCTTTGAGGCAGCCCATCCGATCAGCAAGTACCTTGCTGGGTACTCCACCGATCTCCTCCAACGCTTCGGCGATGAATCCGAGTGTGGTGGTGGATGTTTCGTTGGTGGCGAACCGAACGAAACGCCACCGCGAGAACGCCAGCACCGCGCAGAACATGTGTAGCCCGCCGATCACAGCCCAATCGATGACCAGATAGTCACCGGGAGCCCACACTGCCGGACGACGCCCACGATGATGATCACGGCGCCACTGTGTCTTCTCCTGGGCGACGAGACGACGGAAGTTACGGGCCGAGCCCTCAAAGCCCGCTGCACGTGCCACCGGCAGCAGACGTTTGGCGGTGATCCGGCCGTGTGACCGCTCGACTCGCTCAGCGACCAACTCGGCGACCACATCGTAGTTGCGGGCCCGTTCCTTGCGATCGGGTGGCTGATCGTCGGCCTCGAACCGGTCGACCACACGTTTGACGGTCTTGTGGGTGGTGCCGCACACCTCGGCGGCGGCGCGATAGCTTCCGAGTTCTCGGTAAGCAGAAATGATGTCCATACGGTCCTTCGCAGACTTCAATGGAACTCCCAGGCGGTGATGGTGATCGGTTGGCACCTTCACCGTCATCGCCTGGGCCCTCAGTTCCGGGTCGACACGACGAACACAGGGTGGGGACTTTTATCTGGCCACCAACGGGGACCTCGACCTGGCCACCAGTGGGGACTTTCTCATGGCCATCGACAGTCGAGGGCACCTCAGGCGGAGCGAACAGTCTCCGCACGCCCTCGACAGCAGCGTAGAGGCCGACCGCGAGCAGCAGCGAGGCCTGACCCAGGGCGGCGATGACCTCAATGCGCCGCAGGCCCCATGTGCGAGTTTTACTGACCGGTCTGTGCATCACCGTTGCTGCGACGAGCGCAACCGCCAAACCAATCGCATCTGTCGCGGCGTGTGCTGTATCAGTCAGAAGGGCAAGACTTCCCGTAATCACCGACCCGACCAGTTGGGCAACCACGATGATCCCTGTAAGAGCAAACGCTATCGCCAGCCGGACTCGCAGCGACGAGTCGCTGGATGCAGGGTCGGTCGGTCCGTGGTTGTGTCCGGCTCCCATTTTTCGCGCTCTCCGTTCGATCCGCATTCGGACGGGCTACGCGCGCCCGAATGTATCAATATATGCGCATGTGACTATATGTCAGGCTGGGTTGGTATGTAACTGTGGAATCGTCTGGGCGGTGTGGTGGGATGGCCCCGCGATCGCGGGTGGTGTCGGCGCTGTCTCGGTGTTCGGGGACCGTCGGTCTACAGCGGGGAACGCTGGGACGGCGAACCGTCGCCGCCACCGCAGGGCTCAGATGGGTAGTTGGGTATCGGTGATGAACGCGTCGCGGACCCACACGATGAATTGGTCCCACAGTCCTGTGACCAAGGCGATGCCCACCGCGATCATCATGGCGCCGCCAACGATCTGAATTGTGCGGGCGTTGGTGCGCAACCAGCCGAGGCTGCGCAACGCCCACGCCGAGGAAAATGCAAGGACGACAAAGGGAATGCCGAGGCCTGCGCAGTACGCCACGATCAGCGCGACACCTTTGGCTGCGGTAGCGCCCTCGGTGCCGCTGGCGGTAGCGATGACCGCCGCTAGCGTGGGCCCAAGGCATGGTGTCCACCCGAGTGCGAAGACCGCACCCAGCATCGGGGCGCCGGCGATATTGGAGATCCGGCGGGGCGCGAACCGTCGTTCCTGTTGTAGTGCCGGCACCAGCCCGATGAACACCAGCCCCATGATGATGGTCACCACGCCGCCGATGCGCTGTAAGATCTCACGATTCACCACGAAAGTGGTTGTGACCCCCAGCACGGTCGCAGTCGCTGCGACGAAGACCACAGTGAAACCGACGACGAACAGGATCGCCGCGGCCGCCACACGCGAGCGACCCCGCTTGGTCGGCTCCCCCACCGACACCGCGGGGGCCTCGGCGCCGACCACGCCAGCCAGATAAGACAAGTACCCCGGAACGAGCGGGACGACGCACGGCGAGGCGAACGACACCAGTCCGGCGATCACGCACGCGAGCAGTGCCAGCAATAGCGGACCGCCGACGACGACGTCTGCAAACGTCTCGCCAACTGCGGCCTGTAGTTCGACGGCCTGTGGCGTCATTGTTGTTGCGCTGTGGGCTCAGCGACGACTCGCTTGACTGTTGTCCCGAGTTCGTCGGCAGTGATGGCCTTGAGGAACACTGCGGCCGGACGGTGTTCGCGGTCGAGCACAATGGTGGTCGGCACCACTGATGTCGGAGTGGTCAGCGCGGCCAGCGTGACACCTGCAAAGTCGTAGATCGATGGAAAAGCGACCTTGCGGTCGACAATGAAGTCTCGCGCGGCCTGCCGGTTGTCGCGCAGATTGATACCGAGGAACTCGACTCCCGAGGCCTTAGTCTGTTCGTAGACGTACTCGAGGTCGTCGGCTTCTCCCCTGCAGGGGCCACACCACGAACCCCAGACGTTAATGACGACGACCTTGCCAGCGAAGTCGTCGAGTCCGATGGTCTGGTCTGTCACCACATCAGGCCCAGAGACCTGAGCGATACTCTGACGGCTCGTGGGCGGGTCATAGGTGATAACCGTCAGCCCGCCAGGCGAGACAAATTGAAAGGTTCCGCCCTGAGCGACCGCGTCATCGCCGGCGCAGCCCGATGCCACCCACGGCACCACACAGATCAACGCCAGGATTGCCGCCCGTGCCGCGGACAACCTTATCCCCTGCTGCAATATAAGCGCTCCTTGACATCGTTCTACTACGCAGCGTGGTAGATCAACGAGGGACTTGTCAACGTTGTCATAGTTTTTGTGAGGGCCGACTCGTCCGACGATCACAGCATCGTTGTTCACAACGTGATACTCGAACAGTCCAGATATGCCTCTCAACTCCACTTATGTCCTGCCTTTCATTGCGTCTAGGCCGCAGCAGGTGCCATCTGATCGCAACTACATGCACTAGTAGTTGGGAAGGCTATTGCGATAGGCACTCAATCTGCCCGTGTTACTGCTGTGACCTGTGAGGCCTATGGTTCGAGCGGAGGGCTACCGCTGTGGCCCCATGCGCACCTAGCGTGGGGTGCTGCGCTCCTGTCCGCCGCGCCCATCTCTGGAAGGTCTCCCGGCATGCCTATGTCGTCCATCACCCGTCGCCGCGACGAGAAGAAGCCTTGCCTGAGGCTGGGGGTCGCGGGGATTGTTGCTGCGGTTCTGCTGAGCTTCTCGGTCGACGCTCGAGCGCGAGCCGATGCGGATGACACCCACGTGGCCCAGCAGTTCGCTCAGCTGGTCGCTGAGACGATCTCGGCATCGTTGGGCGGGCTGGCGATGGGAGCCCTGGCCGACGAGATTCGAACTGTGAGCACATGTCTGAGTGATCGAGCGCGGCCAGTCGAGCCGTCGGTGCCGACCGATGATCCCATCACTGCAGTGGGATGCTTTGCCGCCGTACTCAGTGCGGGACGAGCAGCTGCCGAACTGGTTGTCGACGCACTACCGATCGGGCGGTTGCTGGCGCTTCTGGCATTGGAGATGCGCCCCCACGATCCCGCGGCCCCGCATCCCGCACCGACCGGTCGATCCCCGTTCTCGGCGCCGTCACCCGGGGCGGTGGTCGCTCCGACGAATGGTCGAATCACCTCTACTTTCGGTGACGGCCGAGGGCACCAGGGTCTGGATATCGGCAACGACCTGGGGGCACCGATTTTCGCGGTCACCGACGGCGAAGTGATCAACTCTGGTCCTGCCCAAGGCTTCGGATTGTGGGTCCGTATCCGGCATGCCGACGGAACAATCACTACCTACGGCCACAATCCCGAACGGCGGGAGAGAGTCGCGCTGCGGGTCATCGCGTTCTCGTTCTTCGCGTTGGCCGCGTACGTGAGCGTCGACTCGATCCGCACGCTGCTGGGAGTGGGTAGCGAGGCCGAGCATTCCTCGATCGGCATCGTGTTGGCCGCGGTTAGTTTGGCGATCATGCCGTTGCTGTCGTGGGCGGAACGCCGCGCAGGTCGCGAGCTCGGCTCGGTGAGCGCTGTCGCCGACTCGAAGCAGACGCTGCTGTGCACCTACCTGTCGGCGGTGTTGCTGGTCGGTTTGTTGCTCAACAGTTTGTTCGGATGGTCGTTGGCGGATCCGCCGTATCGAGACCGAGTTCCCGGACTGGCGGTGGAACGTACGGGAGGCGATGTTCGACGTCGGCCTGGCGCATCTGCGCCGCTACGTCGCCACCCATGGGACGAGCCGCGTGGGTTACGACGAGGTGGTCGACGGATTCCCGTTGGGGCAGTGGACGAGGGATCGTCGCGCCGACTTCCGCACAGGCCGACTGTCTGCGGAGCGGATCGAGGTGTTTGAGCGCGAATTCCCTGACTGGCAATGGACCCCTCAGACCGCAGTATTCGCAGCCGCGTTCGAGACCGGGATCGGGCACCTGCATCGGTATGTCGCCGCGCACGGCACCCCCAACGCCCCCCGGCGTGATGTGATCGACGGATTCCCGATCGGCACCTGGATCCAGAGCCGCCGCGCCGACTACCGCAAAGGCCGGTTGTCGGCCGAGCGGATCCGCCGTATCGAGACCGAGTTCCCGGACTGGCAGTGGACCATCCGAACCAGCTCGACTCAGGGCACGATCGGTGGCCTGTAATGGGTGGTCCTGATGACCGACGGTTCGAGGTCGGGCTCGCGCATCTGCATCGCTACGTCGCCGCACAGGGTTCGAGCTCTCCCCCGCGCGGCGCAAGGATCGACGGGTTCCCGATCGACGTGTGGGTGGCCAGCAGACGCACCGACTACCGCAAGGGCCGACTGTCGGCCGAGCGGATCGAACGGCTCGCGACCGAGTTCCCGGACTGGCAGTGGAGTGTGCGCGACGCGCAGTTCGACGTCGGCCTGGCGCATCTGCGCCGCTACGTCGCCGCACATGGGACGAGCACCGTGAGTCAGCATGAGGTGTTCGACGGATTCGCCCTCGGACAGTGGGTGACGAATCGTCGCGCCGACTACCGCAAAGGCCGACTGTCGGCGGAGCGGATCGAGGTGTTTGAGCGCGAGTTTCCTGACTGGCAGTGGTCGCCTCAGGCCACGGCGGCGGCCGCCGCATTCGAGGTCGGGATCGCGCACCTGCATCGGTATGTCGCCGCGCACGGCACCAGCAACGCCCGAAATCGGGCGGTGATCGAAGGATTCGCGATCGGACAGTGGGTCGCCAACCGCCGCGCCGACTACCGTAGAGGTCAGCTCGCCACCGAGCGGATCCGCCGCATCGAGGCCGAGTTCCCGGACTGGCAGTGGACCGCACAACGCCGCTCCTGATCCGACATACGGCGCGCGGTGAGGCAACGGATTCAAAACCCGTCCAGTGTCAGTTCGAGTCTGACCGGGGGCACCAGGGCCCTCGCAGGCAAGCGCACATCGCTCGCACCAAATTCTCCTGGGAAACCTATTGATCTCCGGCATGTGACGTGCTAAGTTTCACATCCCTCTTTCTATGAGGGCTTCCCTCCAACTCTGAGGGTCTGATTGTGGTCACAGGTCCAGGCGGAGCTATATCCGCACCCAGGGCCCACGTGGTTCAGCCACTCAGACCTTCGGAAGGGGGTGAAAATGGAAGCGATGGTCATCCTCGGGATCATCCAGATCCTCATCGCAACAGCCCATCTCGTTGTAGACATCCTCAGCTAGCCCCAGCGAGGGGGCCGGGCACTCGCCCGGCCCCTCGCCTCGCCTGGCGGCATCCTTCGTGGAAAGGCTTGCGTACCGACAAAACCCCGGGCTGCGAATCGCCCACCTGCACAACGCAACCACGATGGCCCTGTGGCAACCGACCCGCCGGGGAGGGCGGCAGCGCAGCGCCAGCGGAGTCAGCTCGTGGCTTCCCCGAGTCGTTCGACCTGTCCGCCAACCTCGTCGGCGTACGCCTGAGCCTCGGTCGCCTCATTGTCGGTGTAGACCCGGACGTCTGCCGGCCTACCGGCCGGCCGCACGATCAACGTCAGCTCCCCTATCGCGACGCGACCGCGTTTAGGTGCGACGCGATTGGTGGGCCCGGCCCCGGCATCGTTGTTCTCGGTCATCGCTCGGCGGCGTCCTGTCTCGGTTGCAGCGCCTCGGGCGGCACCCACATGGTGATCGTGGCCGAGGAGACGCGGTTGGCGCTCTCGACTGGCATCTGACATATCCCGCGCCAGAGGCCGTTTGAAGTTTGGAGCCACGCTAAGAGAAGCGCGTTCATGGTGGGTTCGATCCGGGCACCGGATGCGCGGACTCGCAGTGACACTCCCCCACCGGCGGCATACGAGCGTCCGCAGGACGGGTCAGCGATCGCCATGTCGATCAGCACGGGCCTCGGTGGGTCGACCACGCGTAGTGTTCGGGTGTCGGGCCAGTGGTCGAACATGCCATCAGTGTCATCTCGCAAGACATCGGTGACAGTTCTGCATCAGGCCATAGGTGACAGAGTGAGGGGTCTTGGTGGTGACACTTCTTCATTTGGTTTCCGCCACGCACCGCTATGTGCCTTGCGTTGCGTGGCGCGGTTGCCTATGAGGGGGGCCTGACGCAGGTGCTCAACTGACCGCGCCTGCGACGGTTCAGCAGCACCCCGTGATGGCGCTGAGAACGCTGCGCAGCGCTTCCAACGACTCTGGCCGGGCACGGTAGTAGACGTTCATCCCTCGTCGGTCAGGTGCGACCATGCCGGCCTTGCGGAGCTGCCCCAGGTGGTGGCTCGTGGTGGCCTCGGTGAGGCTGACCGCGGTCGCGAGGTCGCAGGTGCAGATCCCCTCACCGGTGTCAGTGAGCAGAATCGAGACGAGTTTGATCCGGACCGGATCGGCCAGCGCCTTGAGCCGCAGAGCGATTTCTAGGGCGGTGTCGTCATCGAGAGGGGCCGCCGACACGGGCGCACAGCAGATCGGGGCACTGATGTCGACCATCGGCAGGGCCTTCGGCATGACCCGACCATACCCTGGTACTTGACATATGTCGAAAAGGTGGCACCCTGCAGGTGTCAGTAGTTCGATATATGTCTCACAGGTGAAGGTGATGGTCATGTCCCGTATGCAGCTCGCGCTCAATGTCGATGATCTCGATACCGCGATCGAGTTCTACTCCAAGCTGTTCAACACCACCCCGGCCAAGCGCAAGCCGGGATACGCCAACTTCGCGATCGTCGAGCCGCCACTGAAGCTGGTGCTGCTGGAGAATCCCGGCCAGGGCGGCACGATCAACCATCTCGGCGTCGAGGTCGAGTCGAGCGAGAAGGTGCACGCCGAGATCGCCCGGTTGTCCGGGGAGGGTCTGTTCACCCAGGAGGAGATCAACTCCACCTGTTGTTTCGCGACGCAGGACAAGGTGTGGGTGACCGGGCCGGCGAAGGAGAAGTGGGAGGTCTACACCGTGCTGGCTGACTCCGAGACGTTCGGGACCAGCCCGAAACTGTTGGAACAGAACGCCACCGAGGACGCCGAGCAGGGTTCGGTGTGCTGCGGCGGCAACGCCGCAGACCAGGCCGAGGCGCGCACAGCCTGCTGCTGACAGCCTCGGTTCGCGTTCTCGCCTACCGCGCGATGCGGTCGGCGAGGGCGCGGATCCGGTTGGTGATGTCGTCGCGGATCAGCCGCATTCGTTCGATACCGTCGATGCCCCGTCCGGAGGGTTCGTCGGTGTCCCACACTTCGAGGGCGACGCCGTCGGGTGGGGTGACCTCGGCGGTGCCGACCACCACGACCAGGTCCACGGCTTGCATCAGTTCATCGGTGAGTTGCCGCGGCTGATGTCCGACGACGTCGGCGCCGACTTCGGCGAGTACCTGGGCGGACAGTTCGTTGACCTGGCCGCCGATTTTCGCGTTGGTGCCGGCTGAGGATGGGGTGATCCGGTCGGTGACTGTCGGTGTGAGGTGTTCGGCCATCACCGATTTGCCGCGGTTGGACACGCACACGAACAACACCTGCGGTGGTGTGCTCATTGGCCGACCTGCTGGTCGGCGGGTACCAGTTCGTCGAGGAGGTTCGCGACGAGTCCGCGGATCTGATCGCGGATGGGGCGGACCGCGTCGATGCCTTGGCCGGCTGGGTCGTCGAGAGCCCAGTCCCGGTAGCTGACGCCGGGGAACACCGGGCACGCATCGCCACAGCCCATGGTGATCACGACGTCGGAGGATTCGACGGTGTCGGGGGTGAGGATCTTCGGTGACTGTGCGGAGATGTCGATACCGACTTCAGCCATCGCCTCGACCGCGGCCGGGTTGATGGAGTCGGCGGGAGCAGATCCGGCGGAGCGGACCTCGACGCTGCCCTGGCTCAAGGCGGTGAGGAAACCGGCGGCCATCTGCGAGCGGCCAGCGTTGTGGACACACACAAATAGCACCCTAGGTCGAGATGTAGACATGAGACACAAGCCCTTTCAGCTGTGAAGGAACATCAGATACGTCACACACGTTCGGTGGTGAGTTCGGTGAGAAGACCACGAACTCGGGCGTCAAGATCGTCGCGGATCGCGCGAACCTCGTCGAGGGGACGGCCCTGGGGGTCCGCGACCGTCCAGTCCAGATAGCGTTTGCCGGGATAGATCGGACACGCGTCGCCGCAACCCATGGCTACGACCACGTCGGCGGCGGCGACTACATCGTCGGTGAGCGGTTTGGGGTACTGCGTGCCCATGTCGACGCCGATCTCGGTCATTGCTTCGACGACGGTCGGGTTGATCGAGTGCGCGGGGGCTGACCCGGCGGAGCGCACGTGTACCCGCCCGGCGGCGTGGTGGGTCAACAATCCGGCGGCCATCTGTGAGCGGCCGGCGTTCTGGACGCAGACGAACAGAACTTCGGGCACATCCTTGGGCACCGATCCATCGGACTGGGCCAGGGCGCGTAACCGATCAGCCGCGAACCTGCCCGCCAAGGTCGTCAGGTGCGCATGCACCCGGGAGGTGCGCCGTAAGGCGGTGTAGGACTCGAACACACAGCGTTCCACCGTCTGGCGAGACACCACCCCCTCATACTTGGCGGCCAGGTCAGCGGCGGTACGGGCGAGCACGGCATGGGGCATCAACAGTTCGGGCTGCGCGCGGTGTTCACTGCGACTTAGCTGCTCGTCCAACAGATCCTCAGGCATCGCGAGCCGGCTCCTTCGACACATCCGGGCTGGAGGCAGTGGTTGGGGTGGTGAAGCGTTTCCGCAGTGCCAGGGACACGTACACGAGGGCGACGAGGACGGGGACCTCGATGAGTGGTCCGATGACTCCGGCCAGGGCCTGGCCGGATGTTGCACCGTAGGTGGCGATCGCGACGGCGATGGCGAGCTCGAAGTTGTTGCCCGCGGCGGTGAACGCCAGCGTGGTGGTTCGCGCATACCCCAGCCCCATCGCGGCCCCGAGCACGAACCCACCGCCCCACATCACCGCGAAGTAGATCAGCAGCGGCAGAGCGATCCGCACGACGTCCCACGGCTGCGACGTGATCTGCTCACCTTGCAACGCGAACAGGATGACGATGGTGAACAGCAACCCGTAAAGGGCCCACGGCCCGAGACGCGGCAGGAACGAGGACTCGTACCAGTCGCGGCCTTTGGTTCGCTCGCCGATGCGGCGGGTGAGGAAGCCTGCGACCAGGGGTATACCGAGGAAGATCAGCACCGACTTCGCGATCTGCCACGGCGAGGTGTCGATGGTGGTCTGCTCCAGGCCCAGCCATCCGGGCAACACCGAGAGGTAGAACCAACCCAGCACGGCGAACATGACCACCTGGAACACCGAGTTCAGTGCGACGAGAACAGCAGCGGCTTCGCGGTCGCCGCACGCCAGGTCGTTCCAGATGATGACCATCGCGATGCATCGGGCCAGGCCGACGATGATCAGTCCGGTCCGGTACTCCGGCAGATCCGGGAGCAGGAGCCAGGCCAGCGCGAACATCAACGCCGGTCCGATGATCCAGTTCAACGCCAACGACCCGAGTAGCAGGCGACGATCACCGGTGACCGAGTCGAGTCGGTCGTAGCGCACCTTGGCCAGCACCGGATACATCATGATCAGCAATCCGAGGGCGATCGGCAGCGAGATGCCGTCGAGCTCGACCGCCGCCAAAGTGTCACCCAGGCCGGGGACGACTCGACCGAGCAGCAGTCCGGCGACCATCGCGGCGCCGATCCACACCGGCAGAAACCGGTCCAGCGTCGACAACTTGCCCGCGACCGCGGTGTCGGTGGCGGTCACTGGTCGGCCTCACACGACCGCGTTTCCCCCACGACCGTGGCGAGATCGCCCAGCAGGCCCGACAGTTGTTGCAGCGCTTCGGTGTTCACCCGGTAGTACACCCAGGTCGCGCGGCGCTCGCTGGTCACCAGACCCGCCTGGCGCAGCACCTTCAGATGGTGCGAGATCGTCGGCTGCGACAGCTCGAACGGCCCGGAGATGTCGCACACGCACGCCTCGCCGCCCGGATGCGCAGCGACCTCCGACAGCAACCGCAGTCGAACCGGATCAGCGAGTGCCTTCAACAGTGGGGTGACAGCCCCGGTCTCGTCGCTACTGAGGCCGCGGCCGGGTGGCAGCAGGAGATTCTTATTCGACACGCGTCAATATTGACACACGTCGATGCAGGCGACAAGGTGGCCGACCTGGAAGCAGGCTTGCGCTTTCGCGTTGGTGTCCACGACAAGCAACCGGTTGGGCTCCGATCGAACCGCCATCCTCGGGTCAGCTCACGTGCCGCATTCAACGCTCAGACGGTGGCTGTTAATGAACCTATCGACCCTGTCGTCCGGCTAGCTATCTCGCAGTGGCCTGATGATGCACCCCGCGGAGCGGTCTCAACATTCTGCGTCGAACACGGAATTTCTCGAAAGTCGTTCTACGAGCTGCGTAAACGCGCCAAAGTCGAGGGGCCCGCGGCAGCCCTCGAACCGCGGACCCGCCGCCCAAAGTCGAGCCCGTCAGCGCTCAGGGACGAGGTCAAGTCACAAGCGGTGGCGGTGCGCGCCGCCTTGGAAAGGTCGGGTCTGGACCACGGACCGATCAGCGTGCACGACAAGATGCGGTCGATGGGCATGGCACAGGTCCCCTCGACAGCATCGCTGGCCCGCATCTTCCGCGATGCCGGAGTAGCCCGGCGTGAACCGAAAAAGAAGCCCCGCTCGGCGTGGCGGCGGTTCGTCTATCCCGCACCGAATGCGTGCTGGCAACTCGACGGCACCGAATACGTTCTGACCGGCGGACGTACGTGCGTCATCCTGCAACTGATCGACGATCACTCTCGCTACGCCGTGGGCTCCCACGTGGCCGCCGGTGAGACCTCCGACGCCGCGATCGCGGTGTTCGACAAGGCGGTGACCGCTCACGGCGTGCCCCAGCGACTCCTCACCGACAACGGGCCCGCTTTCAACCCCTCACGCCGCGGCCGCATCGGTCAACTCGTCGAACACGCCCACGCGCTCGGAGTCGAAACAATCACCGGCAAGCACGCAGCGATCGAGTATGCAGGGCTACGTCCCGCGATCGACACCTGAACGCACTGGCCGTCATCGCGAACACATCGACGGACACGCAGACGACGACCCGACTACCCCATTCGCTCGCGTGAACGACAATCTACATCGGCCGTCTGCGTCGGCTCCTCGACCCCATCATCATCGCTCCGGTCCCAGAAGCGCCAACAGCGCGCGCTACCCGCGACTGGCTAGCGCCAGTCTGGCTGCCTCAACTAGGTGTTGCGCTGCACGGGTCATCCGCTTGAGCTCCGCAGAAGTTAAGTGCTGATGCGTATACGCAGCCTTGTTCTTCAGATTCAGCAGCGTGTTCAGATGTCGCTCGGACCCACTGTCCGCACGCTTCAGCAGGGCCGCCGCCTCGGCGTGGTTCCCGGTGTTGGAATGCACGCCGAGGCGAAGGCAGCAGATTACGTCCGAGGCTGCGACGCCGGCATCGACATACAGGTCCCCAGCGGCGTTGGGCATCTCATCTCCGAGGTGGCCCGCAGCATCGAAGAACTCATTCGCCTTCGACATCCGCCCAGCGATGATCACGGCGTCACATGTGCGCTGCGACGCCATCAGAACCTCCCCGAGGCCTGGCGCAGCTGTGCGTTGAACCAAGACCGCGTTCCCGCCACGGTGAGGCCGTGCTTCGCCACGTCCAGAAGCAGAGGTTCTCCGGCGGCGGCCGCGGCGCGAAACTCGTCCGCACCGTACTCAACTATGCGACCGTCGTTGCCGGTCCACGCAGTAATACGTCTGGCAACCTCGGTCGCGCGCTGCTCCCACAAATCACTGGCCTCGTGGTCCGAATCGCTGCGCACCAGAATCAGGTCGATGTCGCTATCGAGCCGCATATGCCCTGTCGCTGCCGACCCGAACACCGCGGCGTAGCGCAACGTTTCACCCCACTCGTGGAGATGCACTTCGAGGCGGTTCAGAAACTCGGCGTTGAGCCGCGCCAGCGCCATGATCGGCTCTGCAGCAAGGTGTTCGGTGTTGAGGCGATAGGTGTTTGTCCGACCCACCTGGTCGTGCAACACCACGCCCTGGATGGCGAGTCGATTGAGGACCTTGCGGATCCCTTCAGCCGATACCGTGGTCAGGATGCGATGGACCTGGCTGATCGTGAATGTAGCGTCTGCGGACGCCAAGACCGCGAGTACATCTCCGTCCAGGGTCGGCGTTACCGTGCCCAACGGCTTGTTCAATTGCACGACCGACAACCCCTCTCCCGGCAACTAAAGTTGGAGTAGTACCACTATAGTGGTACTAGGTTTGGATTGGCCACAATGTCGTGCGGAAGCCGGTACGGAGGAAGCTCAGAGGGTGTTCGTACGAGGCCTGCGACGACCGCAATCTGCTCCCCCGCATCCGACGTCGGTTTGACGGCGCCATGCCCGGGGTACACGGCCCGTGTGACGAGCAAAGAGACAGACCCCCACACCGAGAACGTCGGCACCAGCCCCGAGGGTGTCGAGTCCGACGTACAGTCCGATCCTGCCGAAGGCGAGCAGTCCGGCGACTGGTCCGGCGAGGGCGGTGCCACCCCGCAGGGTCCCGCGACCGACAACTGAACGGAGTGGCCGCTATCGCGAACACATCGACGGACACGCGAACGTCAACACGAATACCCCGTTCGCTCGCGTGGACGGCACTTGTCTTATCGGTCCTCCAGGTACTGGCACCTGTCATCCCCTTTTCCGGCTTTGGCGCTCGGCCCAACGAGGCAACGGTGGACTTTCTGATCACCCCGAGCGGATACACCTTCTCGATCTGGTCGGTGATCTATGTCCTCTCCATCGTTGTGTGCGTGGCGTTGGTCGCCCACCACCAAACCGGTGTGCAGGCCGGCACCAGGATCGTCGTCGACTTGTCGATCGCTTTTGCGGGAGCGACGACCTGGATCCTGTTCTCCGCAGCGGAATGGACGTGGATCACCTCGATCGTCCTCACCGTGATGACGCTGGTCCTACTCGACGCCGCTCGGCTCGCCGCCGGCCCCGACGATGCCTCTGGTCACAGCATGATCCGTACACTGGTACGCGTCCTGATCGGCATCTATGCAGCGAGGGCTACGGCAGCGGTCTTCCAGAACTGGGCGTCGGACATCGGTACCGCCGGCGCCGATCCCACCGCGCTCGGATGGCAACTCACCATCCTCATACTCGACGCAATCGTGGGAATCGTCGTCACCGGCCTCGTCGGCGCACCGCTGCCGTTCTATCCCCTGACGCTGATCTGGGCGTTGACAGGCATCGTCGTCGCCGGGTGGTCGGTGACGATCGAGGTGGTGATCGCCTGCCTTGTCGCGATCGTTCTGGTCATAGCCGCGTACCTAGCGTCGAGGAATCGAACCGCACTCGTTTGACAGTGCGGCTCAATGTGTTTCGCCCGTTCGGACCCGGCTCGTCGAACCAACACCGCAACAGATCTCCGACTACCGGGCACAACAGGAGATCGCCCGGCGAACGATCCACATCACCGCGCCCCTGCGCATTCCGGCTACACGGTTCCCTAGCGCGGGCAACGGATCGCCGTCGACCTCGACGAGCCTGATGCCCAGATCAGCCGCCGGCCGCCCGGCTCAGCCGGACTCGTCACGGGTGTCACGCCAAGTCCGCGAAGCGGTCCCCGACCGACGTATTAGGAGAGATATGCATCGACACTCGCGCGCTGTCATACTGTCGGGCTGCTCCGGAGGCGGCAAATCCACTGTGCTGCAACCCTTGGCAGCGCGCGGATTCGCCACCGTCGCTGAGCCCGGCCGGCGAATCGTTCGCCACGAACTCAGGACCGGCGGAGAGGCGTTACCGTGGCTGGACCCGTCACATTTCGCTCGGCGCTGCATCCAGCTGGCACGCACGGACCTTGGCGGCCACGACGACAGCCGGTGGCGCTTCTTCGACCGTGGCCTGGTCGACGTCGACACCGCGTTGCGGCACCACGAGGGCGTCGGCGCCTGCACGGTCGACGAGCTCAAGAGCTATCACCACCGAGTCTTCCTGACACCGCCCTGGCGAGCGCTCTACGCCGTTGACGATGAGCGTCAGCTGGGGTTCGCCGAGGCCGTCGACGAATACTCGCGACTTCTCAATGCTTATCGGGGACTCGCTTACACCGTCACCGTGCTGCCGAAGGTGGATGCCGCCCAGCGCGCCGACATGATCCTCACCGAGTTGGAACTCATCTGAATCCGCTCCGTCACCGCACACCGGTGCTCGCATCTCACTGGTAGGCGTCGGCGTACTCCCCCGACGGCGCGATCGGCTGGATCACGTCGAGCAGCACACCATCTGGTGCCGCGACGATGAAGTGACGCTGCCCAAAATCTTCGCTGCGGATCGGCAGCACGCACTCGACGTCGCCTCGGGACGTGAGCTTGTCGTGCATCGCGTCGACGTCCTCGACCTCGAGGTTCACGATCACGCCTTTCGGAAGCGCGCGGTAGTCCCCCGGCACCGTCGGGTGATCGTGGGCAAGGATTGCGAGCTCAAAGGCGTCGAGCCGCAGGCTGACGTACCAATCGGTTTCGAACGTGGTCTGGAATCCGAGTAGATCCCGGTAGAACCCGGCGGCCGCGCCGACGTCGCTCGACATGAGGACGGGATAGAAGCCGGTAGCAGACATGATTCCTCCGTTTACGTACGATGCGTATGTATCGCCGTTCACTATACATACGCAACGTACGTAAAGGTAGGTGCTCATGCCCCGCGCCAGTGCCGTCGACGCCGCTCGCACCGCCCAGCGGGTTCTCGAGTTCGCGACCGCGCTCTTCGCCGAGAGAGGTTTTCGCGAGGTATCGCTCGCGGACGTGGCGCTGGCCGCCGGCGTCACTCGCGGAGCGGTCTATCACCACTACGGAAGCAAGGCCAAGCTGTTCGCCGCTGTAGCGGCTCACCTGCAAGCGCGCGTTGCCGAAGCAGTTGTCGCCGCGGCAGATGCGGCTGGATCGTCGCCGACAGACCAGCTGCGCAGCGGGTCTCACGCCTTCCTGGACGCGATAACGACCGGCGACGCAGTACGGGTCTTGCTGATCGACGCTCCCGCGGTGATCGGCTGGCAGGAGTGGCGACGCCTCGACGCCCAGAACTCGGCAACACATCTGAGCGACGCCTTGAGCAGTGCGGGGGTTCCGACCGACCTGCTCGACGCCACAACCGCACAACTCTCCGGAGCGATGAACGAAGCCGCACTCTGGATTGCGCAGGAAGACGACTCCACGCATGCCCGCGTCCGCTCACACGTCGTCCTCGACCGGCTGATCGATGCCTACCTGACGTAGGTCACGCCATTGCTATGGCGAAGTCAGAGCCTCGAAACACCCGACGATACAACCTGTTCCGCATGCCCGAGCTCACGGCGCGATCAGCACGAAGTCGACCGAAGACGATCCGGCATCTGTCAGTTCAGACCCGACGGCACGACCTTGCCGTTGACCGTCACGGTGACCTCGCCGGTCGTGGTCTTCTCGGCGATCTCGCCGTGCTCGAAGGTGACCACGCGATGGTCGCCTTCGGTGATCAGGTCGCTCACGGGAACGCCCAGCGGTCCAGGTGAACCGTTCTTGCCCGTGATGGACGGTGTGCCGTCCGGTGCGCGTTCGGTGTTCCACGCGTCCCGGATCTTGCCCGAGGTGATGATGTAGGCCGGGGTGCCCGGCGTGTTGTTCTTCGCGATGATCACCCCGCCCTCGAACTGCTGGAACACTGCACCACTCTCGCGGGTCCCGGCATTGCGGTCACCGGTCAAGGGCTTCCCGAGCGATGACTTCTGGGCCGCGGTCGCCGTCGCGTACTTGACCGCCAGCGGGCCACTCAACGTCACCTCCACATCGTCGCGCCCGGTAATGGTGACCTTGGTGGGAGCCGTTCCTGTCGGGCTCTGGGCGACCGTCCCGGAGGTCGCGTCGCCACTCGGCGCAGCCACCGACCCAACCTGCGACGCGGCGGATTCTCCTGAGTCATCGCCCCCGCATGCGGCCACGATCAGCGTGACGGCGCACAGTCCGGCGACGACAACTGCGGACCGGTGAGAATCAAGCTGCCTCATACCCTCCCCCTCGAACTGTCGCGATTGTCGGTCCGGAGCGGATACCGGACACCCGGGCCGACTCTATCCGCACCATGACACGACCGCTGTTGCGATCCTCGAGATGCCACCCCTTTTGTCACTTACTTCGATATCGGTCAATATAGAGAGATGTCGAATCAAAATGGCGCTGTGCGGTGTATACCGCTCGCCCGCGAGCCGCTGTCCGACGAACGGGCCGACGGCCTGTCGCGGATGTTCAAGGCCCTGGGCGACCCGGTGCGTTTACGACTGCTCAGCCTCGTCGCGAGTCATGCGGGCGGGGAAGCATGCGTCTGCGACATCTCCGCATCCTTCGACGTGTCCCAACCGACGATCTCTCACCACCTCAAGGTACTGCGCTCCGCCGGGTTGCTCGATTGCGAGCGCCGCGGAACGTGGGTGTATTACTGGGTCATTCCTTCTGCGCTGCAACAGTTGTCGACGGTCCTCGCCGATCCGTCACAGTCGCAGAGTCTCCCCACGACGACAGCACGCGCGTGAGTCACGAGACGCGCACGCGGCACGCACCCGAGGTGGCCGGCAAGCTGTCCACCCTCGACCGGTACCTGCCGGTCTGGATCGGTGTCGCCATGGCCGTGGGCCTGCTGGTGGGCCGCTTCGTCCCGGGCATCGACACCGCCCTCGATGCGATCACCGTCGACGGTATCTCGCTGCCGATCGCTCTCGGATTGCTGATCATGATGTATCCGGTGCTGGCCAAGGTGCGCTACGACCGCCTCGACACGGTCACCGGCGACCGCCGTCTGCTCGTCGGATCGCTCGTGCTCAACTGGATCGTGGGGCCGGCGCTCATGTTCACCCTGGCGTGGCTGCTGTTGCCAGATCTTCCCGAGTACCGCACCGGCCTGATCATCGTCGGGCTGGCGCGCTGCATCGCGATGGTCATCATCTGGAACGACCTGGCCTGCGGCGACCGGGAAGCCGCTGCGGTCCTGGTGGCCATCAACTCGATATTCCAGGTGATCATGTTCGCGGTGCTGGGCTGGTTCTACCTCTCGGTGCTTCCGGGGTGGCTCGGGCTGCAACAGACCACCATCGATACCTCGTCGATTCAGATCGCCAAGTCGGTGCTGATCTTCCTCGGGATTCCCCTGCTCGCGGGCTACCTGTCGCGCAGATTCGGCGAACGCGCCAAAGGCCGCCAGTGTACGAGGATTCGTTCCTCCCGAAGGTCGGCTCGTGGGCACTGTACGGCCTGTTGTTCACGATCGTCGTATTGTTCGCCCTGCAAGGCGAAC
The DNA here is from genome assembly GCF_000024785.1 of Gordonia bronchialis DSM 43247. NCBI lineage: Bacteria > Bacillati > Actinomycetota > Actinomycetes > Mycobacteriales > Gordoniaceae > Gordonia > Gordonia bronchialis. The sequence goes on from NC_013441.1 coordinate 2,877,804, forward strand.
AGATCACCGCGCACCCGGGCGATGTCGCGCGTATCGCGCACCTTCGGGGCCCACGACGGCTCGCCGGGCCTACCGATCACCTGGTGGAGCCTGGTGGCCGGCGACTTGCGTATCCCCCATTTCCTCGGCCTCCACGCGATGCAGGTGTTGCTGGTGACGGCATGGCTGCTCCTGATGGCCTCACATCGACGACCATGGCTGCGCGACGATGATGTGCGTGCACGGCTTGTCTGTATCGCCGGCGCCGGATGGGCTGCGGCAGTGGCCATCACGCTGTCACAGGCCCTCCGCGGACAGTCGATCGTCCACCCCGACGCCGCAACGCTCGTGATGGCCACATGTGTTGCGAGCGTAGGTGTTGCCGCTGTTGCGTTCAGCGTGCGGTCAGCCCGAAGGTCTGCTCCGTTTGCATGTGGTGAAGCGCCGAGCGACACGCATCTGTCGGTGCGCTGACCGTCGCGCGCGTGACACGCGCATCCGCGCCGGGACGCGGCCTACCCGGCATCCACCCACTGCACGAGTTGCCAGATGAGTCCATTCGGATCGGCGAACTGACAGAACCTCTCGCCCCACGGCTCGGTTTCCGGTGGTGTCACCACCTGCGCGCCACCGTCCCGCAGCCGCCCGTATTCCGCGTCGACGTCATCGACGACGAACACCAGCAGAAGCCCCTGCCCGGCCGACCCGGCGATCTGCGCGGGTTTGAACGTCGGCAGCCCCGTGGCAAGGAAAATCACGTTCACACCGGCGGACGGATGCGCCAGTGACACAAAGCCTTCGGCAGCCATCTGTTCGGTGAAGCCGAAGTGTGTGCGGGCGAAATCGGCGGAGGCTGCGACATCGTCGACGTTGAGCGACACGGCGGTTTGGTTGATCTGCATCTGAACTCCTTGGACGGTAAACTACGTACACTGTACGTGAATTGTGGAAGGGGTGCCGTATGCCCAAGTCGCTGGTCGACCTGTTGTGGCGGGACAGCCCACACGCGCCGGTCGCCGGCAGCCGTGGACCACGTTCGAGACGTTCGCTCTCCGACGTTGTCGACGGTGCCGTGACCCTCGCCGACGCATCGGGACTCGACGCGCTCACCATCCGCTCGCTCGCCGAGGCCTTGGGCATATCAGCGATGTCGATGTACACCCACATCAACACCCGCGACGATCTCCTGGTCCTGATGGCCGACACCGCGCATGCCCGGATGGCTCTCCCACCCTTCGGACGTGCGGGCTGGCGCGCCCGCGTGACACGCGTCGCCGAGTCGAATCGTCAACTGTTCGTGACCCATCCGTGGCTACTACACGTCACCGATCAGCGCGTCGCCCTGGGACCGGGGACAATTGCCAAGTACGACCACGAACTCCACGCCTTCGACGGCACCGGCCTAACGGACGTCGACCGGGACGCGGCGCTGACCTTCGTGCTGAACTTCGTCGCCGCGGGCGCGGCGGCGCAACTCCGTCCGGCACAGGACTTCGATACGATCTGGGCCGAGTCGGCGGCGAGACTGGAACGCTATGTGGGCCAGTCCCATCCCCTGGCCCGTCGGATCGGTCAGGCCGCCGGTGAGGCGATGGGGGCACCCTACAGCGCGACCCGCGCGTGGATATTCGGCCTGCAGCGGGTATTGGCCGGGTTGCGCGAGATCATCGAGGCCGACTGACGTCACCGCTCGAGCAGTCATCCGGCGTGGCGAGTCAGCCGCTGCGACGGTCGATGTGCGCCTCGCCCGAGGTTAGACTTCTGGTCATGTTCGGCAAGCCGCCGCTCGACCCGGCGAGGCGTCACGTTGCGGCCGCTCCGGCGCTGCCGACCCCGACCCGCGCCTTCCCTGAGGCGCATCTGATCCCATTGCCGGGAACCGATCCCGAGGATGTGGTCGTCGGAACCGACGGCATGCTCTACTGCGGCCTGGCGGGCGGTGCGATCGTGCGCGTACACCCGGACACGCACCGGAGCGCCATCGTCGCGACCACCGGCGGGCGACCACTCGGGCTCGAACCACACGGTGACGGCCTCCTGGTCTGCGATGCCCACCGGGGACTACTGCGCGTCGACCCAGCCACCGGGCACGTGGCGACGCTGGTAGCGCACGTCGACGGATCTCCCCTCCGGTTCTGCTCCAATGCCGCTGTGGCGCCTGACGATTCGATCTGGTTCACCGAATCATCGACGCGCTTCGGTTTCGCACACTTCATGGGCGCATTCATGGAACACCGCCCGTCCGGACGGCTGTTGCGTCGCGACGCCGACGGCACCGTCGCGGTGGTGCTCGAGAACCTCGACTTCCCCAACGGACTGACATTGACCCCCGCCGGCGACGCCCTGATCCTCGTGGAGACCGCCGGCTACCGCATCAGCCGCATCGACCTGGCCGCCCCGCAGAACCCTCCGCACGTCCTGGCCGACAACCTGCCGGGCTTCCCGACAACCTGTCCGTCTTCCGTGACGGCCGCGCATGGGTCGCCTTCACCAATCCGCGCAGCCGCGACCTGGACCGCTCCGGGCAACTGCCTGCTATGGCCCGCAAACTCATCTGGCAGCTCCCTGAGCGCTGGATCCCGGCTCCCGACGACATCGTGTGGCTGCGCGCCATCGACACCGACGGTCGCGTCGTCGAGGACCTGCACGCGGTGCGCCCCGACTACGAGATGGCGACCGGCGTCGTCGAACATGGTGGACGTCTCTATGCAGCCGGTCTGCGACGGTCGTCGCTGCTGTGCCTGGACCTGCGCGACACCGCAACCTGAGCCGGGTCCGGCGATTATCGGGCACAATGTCCGATTTGCGGCACACTGGGCCGATGGGACGAAACGATGTGGTCGCGATCGTGCAGGCCGGTGGACGGGGTTCGCGGATGGAGGTGCTCACCGAACGCCGGGCGAAACCGGCTCTGCCGTTCGGTGGGAATTACCAGCTCATCGACTTCTCACTGTCCAACCTGCACCACAGTGGCATCGACGACGTGTGGCTGTGCGTGCAGTACCTGGCTGATTCACTGCTGCAGGAGGTGGCGGGCGGGCGGCCATGGGATCTCGACCGCACCCGCGGCGGCCTGCGCGTGGTATTGCCGGAGGAGTCCGACGACGAGGACACCGAGGACGGATTCGCGACCGGGAACGCCGACCTGCTCTATCGTATTCGCGATCGCATCGCGGCCCGCGCGCCGTCGGCGGTCATCGTGATGAGCGCCGACCACGTCTACGACTTCGACCTCTCCGACGCGCTGCGAACCCACGTCGACTCCGACGCCGAATGCACTCTGGTCACCACCACATGCTCACTCGAGGAGGCCGCCAGCCACGCCACCGTGCGCACCCGCCGCGACGGCACGGTCAGCGAATTCCGGTACAAACCCGAGCGTGCATCCACACGCGTCATCGCGGCCGAGATCTTCATCTACCGGCCGGACGTCCTCATCGAGGGTCTCGAGGACCTCTATCCGTCCACGGTGGCCACCGGCGACGACGACTCCGACACCGGTCTCGGCGACTTCGGCGACCATCTCATCCCCTGGTTCGTCGACCGCGGAAAGACTGTGACACACCGGCTTCCGGGGTACTGGATCGATGCGGGACGTCCCGAGACCTATCTGCAGGCACACCGCGACCTGATCGACGGCACGATCGATCTGTTCCGGCCGTCGTGGCCGATACTCACCCGTCAGCCCCAACGCAACGCCGCCCGCATCGACGAGGGCGCCATCGTCGCCGACTCGCTGATCAGCAGCGGCGCGCGGGTGGCCGGGACGGTCCGGCGAAGCGTGCTCGGACCCGGCGTGGTGGTCGAGCGTGGTGCAGTGATCTCAGACTCGATCATCTTCTCCGACACCATCATTCGTTCGGGTGCCGAGGTGTCGTGGTCGATTGTCGACGAGCGGGTGCGCATCGGACCCGACGCCCGGGTCGGCGGCCGGCCGCGGACTCGTCCGGTACCCACCGACCGCATCACCTTGATCGGCATGGAGGCGCAGGTCACCACGGGCGCGCGAGTGGGCATGGGTGAGCGCCTGGCTGCCGGATCACGGCGCATCTCGGGAAACTGACGCCCGGGAACTCACAGGTTCTCCGCGGGCAAACCCACGTAGGGTGGCGCCCGTGCGCTTCACCCTTCTGCGAATCGCGACAGCTCCGCGAATCGCGGCTGTTGGGATCGCGGCCGCTGCCCTGATGGGTCTGGCCGCACCCGCTGCGACGTCGGCGGCGCCGCAGCATTCCGACGACGCGATCGCGGTGTCACTACCGGGTCGTCTCGCGGCGGCCGACGCCTACGCCGCGACGCGACCGGGGACCGTCGGCATCGTCGTGGTCGATCGTGTCACGGGTACGGTGATGGCCAACCGGTACGCCGACACACCCGTGTGGACCGCGTCGACCATCAAACTCGCTGTCGCCACCGACCTGCTGCGTCGCCAGCGAGCCGGCACCGTCCACCTCAGCAACACCGGCCGGGCCGACATGCACGCGATGCTCAACTCGTCCGACGACGCCGCGACCGATCGGCTGTGGTTCGCCTACGCCGGCCGCGACCATCGCACGTTCAACCGCGACTTCCGTGCCTTGGGATGACCGCCCTGCAACCACAGGCCGGTTTCACGTCTTACTACCCGTATTGGGGCTTTCAGAAGGACAGTCCGCGCGACCTGGCCCGGCTGGTCCGCTACGTGCTGGACCGCCCCGCAGCGGGCGACCGCGGATACCTCGTCGCGGAGATGCGCAACGTGGCGGGAAACCAACGATGGGGCATCCGCGCATTACCGGCGAACCTGGCACCGGCAACAAGAACGGTTGGTCCGACGAACAGGGTGGATCGGTGGTCAACAGCATCGGCTTCGCCGGCCACAACCAACGCTTCGTCGTTGCGATCATGAATTCGCTTCGCGGCCAGGGCAATCAGAACGACGGTCGGGCGACGGTCACCCACGTCGCCCGTGATCTCCTGAGCTGAGCGAGACACACTGCGCTTCGGGCGTCAGGTCCGCTGGCCACTCAGCCGGCGAGGATCAACGGCAATGTCGTGAGGCGTCGCACCATCAAACTCCGTTCCCATTGTGGGTCCGGCGAGGCCAGTCTGAATTCGGAGGTCGCGTCCAGTAGCTGAGCGATGCCCAGGCGCGCTTCCAGTCGTGCCAGTGGCGCACCGACGCATAGGTGAATTCCCTTGCCGAATGCCATGTGCGAGCGACGGTCGGATGGGTCGAGGCTGATCGAGTCCGCGTAGTCGAAGATTGCCGGGTCGCGATTGGCCGCACCCCACATGAGGTAGAGGTGCGATCCGGCGGGTAACGGTGTCTGACCGAGGGTGGTGTCGTTGACGACATGCCGATAGTGTCCGCGGAACGGCGACTCCAACCGCAGTACTTCCTCGACGAACACCGGTATGAGTTCGCGATCGGCTGCAAGTGCGGCCACAATATCCGGATGGCGCGCGAGCAGCCAGACCGACGTTCCCAGTAGGCTCACGGTCGATTCCGCGCCCGCCGCGACGAGTTGGATCAAGATCATCACCGCAGAGTCCTGATCGAGGTCGCCGCAATGAACCAGCCGCGCCAGATCTCTCAGTACATCGTCGCCGGGTTCGGCCAACGCCCGATCAAAGGCGGCTGTGAGATAGGCGCTGAGCTCACCGACCGCAGCGGTTGCCGACTCCAACTGATCGGCGGTGACCACACCGTCCAGGAGCACAGTGCTGGCAAAAGACCATCGAATGAGTTCGGCGATGTCGTATTCGGGCAATCCCAGCAGCTCGGCCACCACCGCCATCGGTAGACGTTGAGCGATGGACTCCACCCAGTCCACGCGATCCCCGACGACTCCTGTCGCCCACAGGTCCACCAACGTCTGCTCGATGAACGGTTCGAGCCGGCTGACCCGCCGGGCCGTCAACGACGGCATGATGATTCGACGATGCATCCGGTGGCGGGGATCGTCGGCGGTGGCCAACACATGCATCGAGGAGCCCAGTTCGGCGACCGGAAAGCCTGTGACTTGCCCGTCGTCGTGCCACACCATGGTCGCCGTGAGATTTGACGAGAAGTCATCGGTCCTGGCCACTGCTTCGGCTATCAGGTCCCAGGACGTCACCGCATAGAACTCCGAATCGCCGAATCGAGCGACCGGGTTGTTGTCGCGCAGGTCGGCGAGACCGGCATAGGGGTCATCAAGATCACGCATTCGACCAGGGTCGACGCAGTTCGAGGCGAGCGCAATGGCTTCTGGTCATGTCGAGACATCGACGATTCGGGTCGAGCCCGCCGGTTCGGTCCACCAAGTGGTGACCTGCGGGAATTGCTGAAACATTCTGCGAATATGTCTCATACTGAGACTGGTGGCTCAGGACTGGTTGGTCGGCGGGGTACGAGCGGATTCGGCGCGTAACCGACTGCTCGATGTCGCGGCGACCATCGTCGCCCAGCGCGGTATCGACCGCTTCGAGATCAACGACCTGGCCGCCCGTGCCCACTGTTCGCGTGCCACCGTCTACCGCCACGTGGGCGGCAAACAAGCGATTGTCGAGACCGTTCTGGGCGTCGCCTCGGTACACATCGTCGACACCGTTCGCGAAGCCGTCGTCTCGCTACACGGACCCGAACGCGCCCAGGTAGCCATCGAAGTCGCGCTGCGTGAGATCCGTGCAGATCCGGTGACGAGTCAATTTATCCGGTCCGGACGGTTCCTCGAGGGCACCCGCTTGGTGCTTCACTCGCCGGTGGTCGCGCGGATCGCCGCTGAACTCATCGACCTCGACCCCACCGACAATGTGCCGGCAGCACTGGCCGTCCGTTCGGTGCTGGCGCTGCTGATCTGGCCCGCGAGTACTCCTGAACTGGAGATACAGATGATCGAGGAACTGGCCGTCGCGGTATGTCGGCACTGACCCGCCGGCGCTCAGTCGAGGCAGAACTCGTTGCCCTCCGGATCGGCCATCACGATGTGACCGCCTGCCATCGGCGGCGCGGGTTCGTGGCGCTCGAGCCGACGACCACCGAGCCCGACGAGACGCTCGCACTCCTTCTCGAGGGCCGCTATCCGTTCGTCACCCGCGAGTCCGGGTGCGGCCCGGACGTCGAGGTGCACACGATTCTTCGCGGTTTTCCCTTCCGGTACTCGCTGGAAGAAGACGCGCGGTCCGCGCCCGTCGGGGTCGACAAGCGCCGACGCGTCGTTGCGGTTCTCCGGTGGCACCCCCAATGCCTCCAGCGCCGCCTCCCAGGAGTCGAATCCCGGTGGTGGATCCTGCAATCGGTAGCCGAGGACCTGCGCCCAGAAGTCCGCCAGCGCGGCGGGGTCTGCGCAGTCGAAGGTCACCTGGACTTCTCTGGACATCGGAATCCTCCTCGCGATTGGTCTCACCCCCACGTTGCCAGTGATCGCGGACAGTGACGGTCCTCGATGTGGTGGGCGATCGCGGCGACCTTCAGCGCAGCCGTGCGCCGTACACCTTGTGAACCTGCATCGTCATCAGCACGCGGCGATCGTCGACCATCGCCGCGCGGTACTCGTCCCAGTCGGGATGCTCGCCTGCGGCGCGGCGGTAGTAGTCCACCAGGGCCTCCACCTCGGGTCCGTGCGGGTCGTCGCCCGGACCGACGAGGGTGACCGCCCCTTCGGCGGTCGCCCAGGTGTACCCGTCGGAACTGGTGACCTCGAGTGCCGCCCGCGGATCGCGCCGCATGTTGGCGGTCTTGGCCCGCCCCTGGGCCACCGACACCAGGATCGTGTCGGTCGAGCGATCGTAGAAGGGCGTCACCGGTGACAGTTGAGGCATGCCGTCGGACTTGATGGTCGCCAGCACTCCGATTCGTGCGGTGCTGAGGAATTCGCGGGGGTCAAAGGCTGCAGGGGTCATGTGACCGTCAACCGGTGCTGCCATCCCGGCTATTCCTGCCAACGACGACACCGCGGCACCCTGTGCTATCGGACATCCGTTGTGAACAGATGTTCTTCGTCGGGTTCGCCAGAGCCGGTCATGGCAAGTACACGGGCGACGTTGTCGTGGTCGTAGGAGGTCCACCGGTCGCGATGCTGGCGCCGGTACTCCGACCACGACGACACGATGAACTGCTCGACGAAGCGGTCGGGCTCGTCGCCGCTGCGATAGAGCCGCCAGTTCCGTGCGCCGGTGCGGCGGCGTGATCGGGCCACGGCCGCCATCGCGTCGAGGAACTCGTCATGCCGCTCCTCAGCGACCCGATAGGTGGCGCTCACCTCCACCGGGCCGTCGTCGGGCTCGGGCTCGAAGATCAGCGTCGGGACCGGCCAGGCTGCTGAGTTCGACGCTGATCGGCGCGGTGATGGCGTTGCTGGTCTACACCGGTCACCTCGATCCCGCGGGGCTGCTCATCTTGACCTTCCTGCTCGGTGTGGGATCGTCGTTGTCCTCGCCGGCATTCCAGGCGATACAGCCGGAGCTGGTACCGCGAGATCAGATCCCGGACGCCGCATCGCTGGGCAGCGTGTCGGTGAATGCGGCTCGCGCGATCGGGCCGGCGCTGGCCGGTCTGATCTTCTCTTTCGGCGGCGCCGGACTCGTGTTCCTGCTCAACGCCATCTCCTATCTCGCTGTCGTGATCGCACTGTTGATGTGGCATCGACGGTCCCGTGATTCGACTATCGAACCCGAGCATGTGGGAGTCGCTCATCGTCGGGCTCCGCTACGTCTGGTCGGCGCCCATCGTGCGTCGCATTCTGCTGCGTTCGGCACTGTTCGCGGTTCCGGCCTCTGCTCTCTGGGCGCTGTTGCCGCTCGTGGTCGCTCATTCGTTTCACCTCGGTTCCACCGGGTACGGCCTGGTCCTCGGTGTGCTGGGGATCGGGGCGCTGATCGGTGTGGCGCTCATGCCGTGGGTGCGCACCCACATGTCGTCATCGCTGGTACTGGCTTCCTCGGCGTTGTTGTTCGCGCTGGGCACACTGGCTGCGGCGGTGTTGTCGTTGTGGCCGTCCCTGATGCTGTTCCTGCTCGCGGGGGTGGCCTGGATCGCGACGCTCACGACTCTGAACGCGGGCACTCAGCTGACGCTGCCGCAATGGGTGCGTGCACGCGGTATGTCGGTGTATCTGCTCGTCTTCATGGGGTCGCAGGGCATCGGATCGTTCCTGTGGGGAGCGGTAGGGTCGGCGATCGGCACACGGTGGGCACTGATCGTCGCAGCGATATGCCTGGTGATCGCCGCGGCGAGTGTCGTGGTGCTTCCGTTGTCGCCCGTCACCGGCACCCTGAGCCGGGAACTCATACACCGAGGTCACCACCAGCAGCCACTTGCGATCGAGGAGGTCGGCGAGGACTCCCGCGAGCAGGGACAACACGAGTGTCGGCGCGAGGCTGGCCGTCTGCGCCAGCGAGATCACCGTTGGCCCGGCGTGATTGTCCACCAGGAACCACTGGGCGCCGACGGATTGCATCCAGAGTCCGACATTCGACACGAGTTGCGCGATGAACAGATTGCGAAAGATGTTGTTCTTCAGCGGTTCCCAGGCGGATGCCATGCGCACTCCTCGGTTCGGCGGGCGTCACCGGCCCGCGACGTCGTGGTGCCGCGACCGCCATCGTCGACGATCCGATCGCGCCCGCGACTCCGCTTCGGCGAACGGTCAAGGAAGCGGCGTCCGCCGTCCCAGTCTGACAGGCCCGCGTCGTGACGCCTCGACAACTGCGTCACCCATCCAGTTGTCTTGGAACGTACACAAGTATTCGTTTCAAGCTCGCGTAGGATTCATGCCATGCAGTTGCCCGATCTGATGCCGACCGTCCCCTCCACCACCGCCGAGGCGCTGGAACTCTTCGACGCCTCGCCTGCCGTGGAACCCGACTTCATGATCGGCACCTGGCACGGCGCCGAGGTCCCGACCGGACATCACGTCGACGGCCTGCTCGCCGCCAGTGGGTGGTGGGGCAAACAGTTCATCGACGCTGAAACGGTGCATCCCCTCCTGTTCCGCACCAGCGACGGCACCGGGCTGTGGCCGATGAATCCCGTCCTGGCCTTCAGCGGCGTCGGGGTGTCCAAGAAGGTCCCGGCAATCAAGAATCACTCGTACGCCAAGACGATCGCCGCGACCCGTCGGCTCTACCAGACGCGGACGGCCCGGGCCCGGTTGCGCACCACCCGTTATCGCGGTGTCGACTCGGCGACGATGGTCTACGACCAGCTGCCGATCAACGATGTGGTCCACCGTCTTTCCGAGGACGCGGTGATCGGTGCGATGGACCTCAAGGGCTCGGACAAGCCGTACTTCTTCGTCCTCTGGCGCGACGCTTCACTGACGCTGGTCTAGGCAGCCACTTCCTCCTCCTGCATCGTGTTCGTCCGCTGTCTGCAGCACCCGGAAGAACTGATTGCGGGGGAAGAACTTTCGCGCCGTCTCCCGAGATCGACGTCGACCACCGACGGTTCAGACCGGTAGCCGCGTGAGTCGTCGCTCCCCATACTTGCGAAAGCCCAACCGGCGCTGGATCGGAGACGACGTCTGCTCGGCATGCACGATCGCCAGCGTCGCACCACGCGATCTCGCGTCATCGACCCGGACGGCGACCAGCGCGCGATAGACGCCGTGGCCACGGAACTCCGGCAGAACCGCGGCACCCCAGAGCCGTGCCACACCGTCGACGAGCGCATAGCCGCCCGCACCTGCCGGACGACCGCGGTGACTGCCGAGGAACATGCCCGGCCAGTCCGCCTTCGGCGTCGAATCCAGATCGGCGAGCACCGGCGGCGCAAATCCCCAGGCACGATGGGACACATTCTCGAAGATGCCGAGCATGTCGCGGCCGCCGACGCGGGTGGTGGTCACCGCATCGATGTCGGGGTCAAGGGACGCTGGACTGTGAGAGATCAAGCGCCACAATGTCTATGACGGCCACGGTGGTGGCATCGCGGCGCCGGAGCTCATCCGCGTCTGCGTCGGCGAACACGCCCGGCCCGACGGTCAAACGCATCGATGACGCTCCCAGACGACCTGCGGCTGCGCCCGCATCGTCGAGCAGATCCATCGGATCGCCCGGTGGGCCGTGATAATTCAGCAGGGTCGCCTCGCCGTCCTGCAGATAGAACTCGTGAGGTCCGAGGACGATGTGCTCCGAGCCGGGGGGATGCCACGAGGACCGCCACCGCCTGGATTGCTCCAGCACCTGATCGGGCGTCCATTCCACGGCGTTCACCCTAGTGTCATCAGCGACGGCCACGGATGACCGGGATGGTTGACGTCGACGAAGCGACGCAGTCGGATGCGTGCTTCGGCGTCCATGTGCGGCCACGCGCGTTCCAGATCCGCCCGGTCCTTGTCGCGTGCCGCTGCGGCCTTGTACATGAGAATGTATTCCGTTGCGAGATAACGAATTTCACCTCGAAGCCAGGTGACCGTAGCCAACGGCGCCGACGATCCGTCGCGCCGGTTGTCCCACCGATCGTTGTCGTCGGGGGTGAGAAGCAGGTCGAGAAGCCACGGCGACGACGCATCGGCGCGGAGCCACACCTGGGTCGAATCCTCGGGCAGCACATCGTCGACGGGCCAGAGACTGCCACCCGGCCCGATGGCCCACACATCGAGTCGGCCGTCCACCGCCGTGCGGAGAGCCCTGATGTCCTTGCGGAAAACGCCGATGTCGATGTCATCGTGCGGCCGAGTCGATGACGTAAAGGCATCGATGGCCCACCCGCCGGCCACCCACCAATCACCGACGAAACCGTCGAGAAGCTCACCCACCTCCGTCGGCCGCACCGCAGCCCACGGTCCGTAACGCTGAAAGAAGCGCTCATCCTCCGGGGTTCTCGGTGGTACCAGCGGGAATTCCCTCACGTCTCGACCGCCCGACGTGCTGCATCCACACGTCTCGCTGCTGCGCGATGACGGCTCTCGATGTCGCTGCAGGCCTTGTCGGCAGTCGTCTCACGCCGGCGGGCGAACCGGAGTTCGCCGTCGACGCGCTCGAGCTCGGCCCGCAGCTCCTCGGTTCGGCGCGCGAGTTCCTCGACCCGGCTTCGCACTGCGTGCAGTTCGGTTCGTGCCCGTTCGAGTTCGTCGTGGATAGCGGCTTCGCCCGCGATCGCCTCGTCCAACTCCGCCTGCGCGGCGGCACGAGCCTGCACTGCGACATCGTCGGGCTGCTCATCGGCCGACTGCTCGGCGTCGCGCTTGTCGGCATCGTGCTCGTCGGCGAGATCCACTCGTCCCCCTTCGCTCACCGGATCCGGGACGAGAAAGACACCCGCAGGCCCGAATCCGCTGTACTCCACGGCAGTGACCAACCGTCCGGACCGCAGTTGCGTCGCGATCTCCTCGTCGGCGATGGCGGCACGCAGCGACGTCGTGATCTCGCGGACGGCGCCCGCCGCGATGGGTTGACCGCGCTCGGCGGCAACATCTGTGACCGCGCGCGTGCCGTCGGCCACCACCTGCCGGCGGCGTGCGGACAGTTCGCGCACCTGGGCGACCGCCGCCCGACGCTGCGCCGCCGCCAGCTCGGCCCCGAGTGCGATCAGCGCATCCACACCGTCCGGATCGGCCCGCACCCACTGGTTGATCGCCCAGGCCGACAGAGTCGGCCGACGCAGGCCACCGATGGTGTCGGCGAGCCCGCGGTCACCGGCGGCGCGTGCGTCCTTGACGAGTTCGTTTCTGCGCGAGACAAACTCGCCCGGCGAGAGTCCGTACAGTTCGTCTGCGGCGTCGTCGAACTCCATGCGATGATCATAGGACGCGGCGTTCATCAGCAGTTTTCGACGAGTTTCCGTAAAAACCTGAATCATTCCAGAAAACTGTGCATACTGGCTCCATGCCCACCGCCGACGAGTGCGCCGATCTCCTGCGCACCGCCAGTCTTCGCGTCACGCGGCCGCGCGTCGCGGTGATGCAAGCGGTGCACACACATCCGCACGCCGATACCGAGACGATCTACGCCGCCGCCCGCTCCGATCTGCCCGAGGTCTCCCTGCAGGCGATCTACGACGTTCTCGGTGCGCTCACCTCGGCCCGGCTCATCCGGCGCATCCAGCCGGCCGGTCACGTCGCGCGTTACGAGGCCCGGGTCGGCGACAACCACCATCACGTCGTCTGCCGCGCATGTGGCGCAATCGGCGACGTCGACTGCGCAGTCGGTGACGCACCCTGCCTCACCGCATCTCATGACCACGGCTTTGTCCTCGACGAGGCCGAAGTCGTCTATTGGGGCCTGTGCCCCGAGTGTTCCGTATCCGACCCATCGGGATCACATCCGTGATCACAGCCCGAATCACCCACTCCCGAAAGGAAAGTCACAGTCATGGCTGACGACAACACCACCGCCCCACCGATCGGTGAAGCCCAAACGGAGGCGGGGCAAGGCTGCCCGATGCGGATCAAACCGCCCGTCGAGGGTGGCGGTAACCAGCAGTGGTGGCCGGACCGTCTGAACCTGCGGGTCCTCGCCCACAATCCCGATGTGATCCGACCTCGCGAGCCCGACTTCGACTACCAGGCCGAGCTGCAGAACCTCGACGTCGAAGGTCTTGTCACCGACCTCAAGGCGCTCATGAAGGACTCGCAGCCGTGGTGGCCGGCCGACTTCGGTCACTACGGACCGTTCTTCATCCGCATGTCGTGGCACGCGGCCGGCACCTACCGCGTCGAAGACGGTCGTGGTGGCGCGGGCACCGGCATGCAGCGTTTCGCACCGCTGAACTCCTGGCCGGACAACGTGAGCCTGGACAAGGCCCGCCGCCTGCTGTGGCCGATCAAGAAAAAGTACGGCAAGTCGCTGTCGTGGGCCGACCTCCTGGTCCTGGCCGGCAACGTGGCCATCGAGGACATGGGTCTGCCCACCAAGGGATTCGCCTTCGGCCGTCCCGACGAGTGGGAGCCCGAGGAGGTCTACTGGGGTGCGGAGGCCGAATGGCTGGGCACCAACCTGCGCTACTCGGGGGATCGCAAGCTCGAGAATCCCCTCGCGGCAACCACGATGGGCCTGATCTACGTCAATCCCGAAGGGCCCGAAGGCAGCGGCGACTTCCTCGCCGCCGCTGCGGACATCCGCGACACCTTCGGCCGGATGGCGATGAACGACGTGGAGACCGCTGCGCTGATCGTCGGCGGGCACACCTTCGGCAAGACCCACGGCAACGGTGACGCCGAGCTGCTCGGGCCCGAGCCCGAGGCCGCGGGCATCGAGAAGATGGGACTCGGCTGGCACAACCCGCAGGGCACCGGCCACGGCAACGACACGGTCACCAGTGGCCTGGAGGTCACCTGGACCCACACCCCCACCAAGTGGGACAACTCGTTCCTGGAGATCCTCTACAGCAACGAGTGGGAGCAGTTCCACAGCCCGGCCGGAGCCATCCAGTGGCGCCCCAAGGACAACGGATGGGCCAACTCGGTGCCCGTGGCACAGGGTGACGGCAAGACCCACCCGGCGATGCTGACCACCGACCTCACCATGCGGTTCGACCCGGTCTACGGCGAGATCACCCGCCGCTGGCTCGATCACCCAGAGGAGCTGGCCGAGGAGTTCGCCAAGGCCTGGTTCAAGCTCCTGCACCGCGACATGGGTCCGGCGGTCCGCTACCAGGGTCCGCTCGCGCCGTCGGAGACCTACGTCTGGCAGGACAACGTTCCCGCACAGCAGGGCCCGGTCATCTCCGACGCCGACATCGATTCCCTCAAAGCCCAGATCCTGGATTCGGGACTCACTGTGGCACAACTGGTTTCCACCGCCTGGGCCGCGGCGTCGACCTTCCGCGGCAGTGACTACCGCGGTGGCGCGAACGGCGGTCGCATCCGTCTTCAGCCGCAGGTGGGCTGGGAGGTCAACCAGCCCGACAAACTGCGTCAGGTGATCTCGAAGCTGGAGAGCATCGCGGAGTCGTTCAACGGTGAGGGCGGCGCCGCGGTGTCGTTCGCCGATCTGGTGGTCCTCGGCGGTGCCGCGGCCATCGAAAAGGCCGCCAAGGACGCCGGTTTCGCCATCACGGTGCCGTTCACTCCCGGACGCACCGACTCCACCCAGGAGTCGATCGACGTGGAGTCGTTCTCCTACCTCGAGCCGCGCTACGACGGCTTCCGCAACTACGAGGGCAAGGGCAACGAACTGTCCGCCGAGTACAACCTGGTGGACAAGGCGAACCTGTTGACGCTGTCCGCACCGGAGATGACGGTCCTCGTCGGCGGGCTGCGCGTGCTCGGTGCCAACTATCAGAACTCCACCCACGGGGTACTGACCGACAAGCCGGGGCAGCTGACGAACGACTTCTTCGTCAACATCCTCGACATGGGAACCGACTGGGCACCGTCGTCTGCCGACGACGGCACCTACGTCGGTACCGATCTCGCGTCGGGCGCACAGAAGTGGACCGGAACCCGCGCCGACCTGGTGTTCGGTTCGAACTCCGAACTGCGTGCGCTGGCCGAGGTCTACGCCGAGGACGATGCGAAGGAGAAGTTCGTCAAGGACTTCGTCGCCGCATGGGACAAGGTGATGATGCTCGACCGGTTCGACGTGGCCTGACCGGCTCCGACGTGCGACGCCCCGCGAACCCACTTCGCGGGGCGTCGTCGTATCCGGCACGATCGGCGCCGGATGGTTAAGCTGGCTCCTTTCCACCGCGCACCGCGACGGATGTGGCACGTGAGGACGGAGAAGACCATGACCAACCCGCACCGATCCCTCGGGCATATTCGTCTGACCTCACACAGCGGGGGTGTCGACGCGCCGCCGATCCGGTGGGGCGCCGGCACCGCCGCCGAGCGCGGTCCCGTCATCGGCACCACCGCAACCCGCGCCCACCGCAACGTCATCGGAACCCACAGCGGCTCCTACAGTGTCTATCGCGCGGTCGCGGTCGCCGCCGGTGCGCTGTCGCGGGAGCATCGCGCCGACCTCACCGACACCTCCCCCACCGACGCCATCGGCCCCTACCCGCAATGGGGCGATCCGTCGGCCATCGTCAGTCTCGACCCCTGGGGCGCCTCGGTGGCCGAGTCGTTTCCCACCGAGATCGCCGCCGGAGTCGACATCCGCCCGACCATCGCCGTCACCAAGGCGCACGTCATCCTGCCGGAGGTCACCGAGGCCATCGCGAGCGGCCGGCTGGTGCCCGACGGCAGCGTCCTGTTGCCCAGCGGGGCCGCGCTGGTGACCAAGGCGGCCGTCGAACCGGTCTGGCACCTACCCGGGGTGGCCGCCCGATTCGGTTGCAGTGAAGCGCAATTGCGCCGTGTGCTGTTCGAAGAGACCGGCGGGATGTACCCCGAACTGGTCACCCGGGCCGACCTGGAGGTGTTCCTCCCGCCGATCGGCGGGCAGACGGTGTACATCTTCGGCGACCCGCGGGATCTGGCCGATCCGACGGTGGAACTGACCGCGCGAGTTCACGACGAATGCAACGGCTCGGACGTCTTCGGCTCCGACATCTGTACCTGCCGGCCATATCTCACGCACGCCATCGAAGAGTGCATTCGCGGCACCCAGCGTGGTGGCGTGGGACTGGTGGCCTACTCGCGCAAGGAGGGCCGGGCGCTGGGCGAGGTGACCAAGTTCCTCGTCTACAACGCGCGCAAGCGCCAAACCGGTGGCGACACCGCCGATCAGTACTTCGCCCGCACCGAATGCGTTGCCGGAGTTCAGGACATGCGTTTCCAGGAACTGATGCCCGACGTCCTGCACTGGCTGGGCATCACCCGAATCCACCGCTTGGTGTCGATGAGCAACATGAAGTACGACGCCATCACCGGGTCCGGTATCGAGGTCGGTGAGCGCGTCAACATCCCCGAGGAACTCATCCCCGCCGACGCCCGGGTCGAGATCGACGCCAAGATGGCCGCAGGCTACTTCGCCCCCGGCCCGGTCCCGGATGCCGACGAACTGCGAAAGGCCAAGGGCCGAGGGCTGAACGGATGAACCTCAGTCACCACGAGAACGACACCGCCGTCGGTGAGGTTCGCGCTACGGTCACCCTGCTGCGCTCCACGACCGCGGTGCGCGAACGATCACGACAGTTGCTCGACCGTGCCCGCGACGGCATGTCGCCGTGGTTTGTTCTCGACGAGGCCCGGCTGCCCGCCGCCGCCGAGTGCGTCGCGGACACCACGCGGCAGCGCTACCCGGATCTGGACATCCCATTCCACAGCCGCTGGCGCCACTTCGAAGCCGGCGGGGTCGACCGGCGAGCACAGCTCGAGAACACGCTCGGACCGTCGGATCCCGACGACCGGGCCCGAGCATTCATCGATGTCGCGCTGGTGAGTGTGCTCCTCGACGCGGGCGCCGGCTCGGCGTGGCGCTACCGCGAAGACGCCAGCGGCCGGTCGTTCCGCCGTTCCGAGGGGCTGGGTGTCGCGAGCTGGCACGCGTTCTGCGCCGGACTGTTCTCCGGCGATCCCGACCGGCCCCTGCAGGCCGACGCCGCCCGGCTGGCAGCCCTGACCGTCGAGGACGTGGCCACCGCCTTTCAGGTGAGCGCCGACAACCCGTTGGTCGGCCTCGAAGGTCGCGTCGCACTGCTACGGAATCTGGGTGCCGCACTGACCGCACGACGAGACGCCTTCGGCGCGGCCGCCCGCCCGGGCGGACTCTACGATGCGCTCACCTCGGACGCCGGTGATTGCGTTGCGGCCCAAGACATCCTGGCGACCCTCCTGGACACACTGGCCCCGATCTGGCCCGCCGACAACACGATCGGCGGGCAGCCGGTGGGTGACTGCTGGCGCCACCCGGCCGTCCACGGTCCCGGACGCAGCGACGGCTGGGTGCCGTTCCACAAACTGTCGCAGTGGCTCACCTACTCGCTGATCGAACCCTTCCAGTGGGCGGAGGTGGCCGTCACCGGCCTCGACGAACTGACCGGCCTGCCCGAGTACCGCAACGGCGGACTGCTGCTCGACACCGGCGTTCTGCAGCTGCGCGATGCGAGCCTCGCCGAGCAGCAATGGCGCGTCGGTGACGAGATGATCGTCGAATGGCGGGCGCTGACCGTCGCCTTGCTCGACGAACTCGCCGACCACGTGCGCGACGCCCTGGACCGCGACGCCGAGCAGCTTCCGCTCGCCTGCGTACTCGAGGGCGGGACGTGGGCGGCCGGACGTGCGCTGGCCGACCGCACACGCGACGGGCGACCGCCGATCGCCATCGTCAGCGACGGAACGGTGTTCTGACATGAAAGGGGACGACATGGGCCAGGTGCGGGTCATCGACCATCCGCTCGTTGCACACAAGCTGACACTGATGCGGCGAAAGGACACCTCCACCAACGACTTTCGTCGTCTGCTCACCGAGATATCGACGCTGATGTCCTATGAGGTGCTGCACGACATGCCCATGCACGAGATCACCATCGACACGCCGCTCGAGTCCACCACCGCCAGCGTGATCGACGGCAAGAAGCTCGTTGTCGCCGCGGTACTGCGGGCCGGTGCCGGGATCGCCGACGGCATGCTCGCGGTGGTTCCCGGCGCGCGCGTGGGCCACATCGGTCTCTACCGCGACCCCAAGACCATGGTCGTGGTGGAGTACTACTTCAAGATGCCGGGCGACCTCGAGGAACGCGACGTGGTGATCGTCGATCCATTACTGGCCACCGGCCACTCCGCGGTTGCTGCGGTGGACCGCATCAAGGAGTATCGCGCCAAGTCGATCAAGTTCGTCTGCCTCCTCACCTGCCCGGAGGGAATAGCCGTGCTGCACGACGCGCACCCCGACGTGCCCGTCTACACCGCTGCCATCGACCGGGAACTCGACGACAACGGCTTCATCCGTCCGGGACTCGGCGACGCCGGCGACCGCATCTTCGGGACCGCCTGACCTCGACGCATACGTTGTGCCGCACACGATCCGGCCGGACGGGACTCACCGGCGTCCAGAACCACCGTCCGGGTCGCGATCGATGAGCATGGCCGAGAGCGCGGTGGCAACCTCGGAGAGGACGAGTTCACCGGAGTTGGCGTCGTAGTCGAACAACTCACCGTAGCGGCCCCAGTCGATGGCGATGTCGAGTTGCTTCTCGGTGTCCTCGGCGCTGTAGCCGCGCCGCAGCAGGTCGCGGAAGAAGTCGTCGCGTAGCGCACCGCCGTCACTGTTCTCCAACGCCTTCACGATCGTCGCGACCAGCGGGGCACGTTCGACGGCGAGCGTGGCGAAGATCTCCTTGGAGCCCGGGATGTCGGCGGTGTACCAGGATCGTCCGGTGTCGGTGAGAAATGCCTGCGCGCCTTCGACTTCCAGGAGTCCCAGCATCCGGCCGGCGTCGACCAGCGGCAACAGGTCGTCGACCTGGAAGGAGAGTTCGTCGGCCAGATCGGGCAGGTCCGCCTGACCGTCGTGGGAGTACACGATCTCGACCAGGCCGGCCAGCCCACCGACACTGGCATCGGGCAGCGGATGGGTCAGCGGGCCGGGCACGGCGGCGCGTTCGGCGGCGGACTTCTCGTCGCGCCCGGTGAGGATCGCGTAGAGCCGGTCCACGGCGGCGTCGAAGGTGGGACTGCGCCGATCCCGCGGACGGGGCAGCCGCATCGGGACCTCGGCCTTGATGTGGCCCGGGTTTGAGCCGAGCACGAGCACCCGGTCGGCCAGCAGCACGGCCTCCTCGATGTCGTGGGTGACGATGCAGATGCACCGGGTGGGGAAGTCCGGACGCGCCCACAGCGAGATCAGCTCGCCGCGCAGGTTCTCACTGGTGAGGACGTCGAGAGCCGAGAAGGGTTCGTCCATCATCAAGACGTCGGGTTGCAGGACCAGCGCACGGGCGAAGCCGACCCGCTGACGCATCCCGCCGGACAGTTCACGCGGATAGGCGGTCTCGAAGCCGTCCAGGCCGATCTGATCGATCGCCTCCAGCGCCCGGCGGCGACGTTCCTTCTCGGGCACCCCCGCCGCGCGCAGGCCGAGTTCGACGTTGTCCTGCACGGTGAGCCAGGGCATGAGCGCGAAGGACTGAAAGACCATCGCGGCACCCGGATTGGCGCCGTTGAGCGGGGTGCCGCGATAGCGGACCTCTCCACTGCTGGGAGCGATCAGACCGGCCAGGGTGCGCAGGAGAGTCGACTTGCCCGAACCCGATTTGCCGAGCAGCGCGACGACCTCGTCCTCGTGCAGGGTGATGCTGACATCGTCCAGGACGTGCAGGACCGAGCCGTCCGCCGAGGGGAACGAATTGGAGACGTGTTCGGCCTGGATCAGGGCGGTGCGCGCGGGCGCGGGAACTGTGGTCATGTCGGTTTACATCCTTCTGTGGTCGGTACGGGATCAGCTGAGGGAGAAGCGGCGCTCGGCGAAGTCGTACAGCCGCCGCCAGAACAGGCGGTTGAGACCGACGACGAAGATGCTCATCACGGTCACCCCGACCAGGGTGCGGCGAAGTCGCCCTGCGCCGTGGACTGGGCGATGTAGGCACCGAGCCCGGTGGCGGTGAGGGTGTGACTGCCGTACGAGACCACTTCGGCCACGATGGAGGCGTTCCAGGCGCCGCCGGCCGCGGTGATGCCGCCGGTGACCCAGGAGGCGAAGATGGCCGGTCCGTAGAGGTAGCGCCACCTGTGAAAACGGTTGAGCCGCAGGTTGACAGCCGCTTCGCGGAGGTCGTTGGGGATGGCAGCGGCGCCCGCGATGACGTTGAACAGGATGTACCACTGGGCGCCGAGCGCCATCAGGACGATGCCACCGAGATTCAGGCTGACGCCGGTATGGATCAGCAGGAGCGTGAGGAACGGGAACAGGAAATTCGCCGGGAAACTGGCCAGCACCTGCACGACCGGTTGCGCGAAGCGGGTCACCTTGGGGCTCAACCCGATCCACACCCCGATCGGCACCCAGACGACCGTGCCGACGACGAGCACCACCACGACCCGGGCAAAGGTGGCCAGCCCCAGACCGGCGGCGACGACGAACTGGTCCAGCCCGGTGTTGTCGTCGATGTAGGTGAGCATCCGAACGAGTCCGAGGACGATCAAGCCCGTCACGATCACCGCGAAGGCGATGTCACCGGCCCGGCGGCGCACCTGATTGACCCGGAGCGGACGGTCGGCACGCCCCAGGGGTCGGGTCACACGGTCCAGCCCGGCGCCGACGGGACGCAGGGCACGCCCGACGACGGCGGGGACCACCGACCGACGTAACAGGTCGAGGACGACGCTGCGCTGTTGGTCGACGGTCACGGTGTCGCCGGCACGGAATCGCTCCGCCCACGCGGTCAGCGGCCGCCAGAAGAGGAAGTTGACGCCGACGACCATCACGATCATCACCACGATCGCCAGCAGCAAACGCCCGATCTGCTGGTTGGCCGAGGCGGCCGCCACGTAGGAACCGATGCCGGGTAGTGCGTAGACGTGATTGTTCACGGTGATCACCTCCGAGGCGATCAGGAAGAACCAGCCACCACCGAAACTCATCATCCCGTTCCAGACCAGCGGCATGGTTCCGTTGGGCACGTCGAGCTTCCAGAACCGTTGCCACTTCGTCAGTCTCAGCAACCGCGCGGCCTCGTCCAGATCACGGGGCTGGGTGATCAGGGACTGGTAGAACGCGAACGTCATGTCCCAGACCTGGCTGGTGAAGATCGCGAAGATCGCTGCGCATTCGACGCCCAGCGCCGTGCCGGGGAACAGCATCAGCCACACCGACAGCGTGATGGACAGGAAACCGAGCACCGGGACCGACTGGAGCACGTCGAGGGTGGGCAGCATGATCTTCTCGGCACGCCGCAGCCGGGCCGCGGCCGTTGCGTAGACGAAGTGAAGATCGTCGAGGCGGCGAGCGCGACGAACATGCGCAGCAATGAGCGCGCCGCGTAGTACGGCAGGTTCGCCGGATCGGTGGAAACCGTCGAGGGGGCGGTGACCCGATCGAACGGTTCGGTGATGCCGTGTGAGAGGCGGACGATCAGCCAGAAGATCACCGCGACGGCGAGCAGCACGAGCACGTCGGCGCCGAGGTGACTGCGGCCTCGTAGCGAGGCATCTTGGCCGGTGAAAGGGCGCAGCAAAGCCTTCAGGGTTCTCCTGAAGATCGCGAAGCAGAACCCGCGCCGTCAAAACCTAGGGAATCAGTACCTGGTGAATCAGCGCGGTGGGAGGCGGGACGAACAGCCGACCGGGACTGACGGGGTCGGAACTCATGGCTGTTCACCTCCTTGCGTCGACGGACTGACGGCTGACATCAGGCAGCATAATCAACATTCAATGGCTTGCGCAAACATCAGATTGTTCCGATGATGGAGCGATGGAGCCTCCCCCATCGTCCCGACCTGTCACCGAGGCGCAACTGACGGCGGCTGCTGCCACCTTCGACATGTTGTCGGCCCCGAACCGGCTTCATCTCGTCTGGTTGCTCGCGACCGGCGAGTTCGATGTGTCCACCCTGGCCGAGCTGTCCGGATCGAATGTGCCGGCCGCCAGTCAGCACCTGGCGAAGCTGCGTGCCGCCGGAATCGTCACGGCCAGACGCGACGGGCGACGTCAGCTCTACCGGGTGGAGGACCCGCACATCGTGACCGTCATCGAGCAGATGTTCTCCCACATCGCTCCGGACGGAACTCTCGCCGACTCGGCTGACCGGCGCCGTCCCCCGCGGCTGCCGCGATTCGAGCGGGCACTGTCGGCCGACAGATCATCGCGCTGACCCCACGCGGGGGCCGGACCGCTCAGGACGTCAGCTGCCAGGCCACCGCGGCACCGATCGCGCCGATCGCGTTGAGCGACCAGTGCAGCGCGATCGGGGCCAACAGGCTCGTCGTGCGGTCGCGCAGCCACCCGAGGATCAGGCCGGCCGCGGCTGTGGCGATCACGGCGCCGAGCACGCCCGCGACCTGCCCCGGAATACCGGAACCGAGGATCTGGGTGAGTCCCTCGTTGCCCGCGGTGAGCCCCAATGAGGTTGCAATGTGCCAGCATCCGAAGAGCACTGCACCGATGATCAGGGTCGGCCATCGGCCGAACAGCTCACCCAGGGTCCCCTGGAGGACTCCGCGGAAGGCGATCTCCTCGGGCAGCACGGTTTGCAGTGGGATCAGCACGAAGGCGGCGAGCATCGCCTCCGACGTGTCGTTGTACCGATCCGACAGGAACAGTTCGCGCGTGGCGGGTATGGCCACCGCAGCGGTCACGATGACCGCGACCACCACCACAGCACCGACCGCGAACGGCACTCCTGCCCGCAACTCCCCCGGACTGAGGCCCATACTGCGCCAACGTAACCCGGCCCATCGCGCCAGCACGAGCAGAACCACTGCCATCACCGGCACTGCCGCCAACTCGATGTTCGCATCGGTGAAGTGCGCGACATAGTTGGTGATCGCGAGGATCGCGACGACGACTGCGAGCAACGCCACCATGCGCCGATGATGATGAGGTGCGGTCCTCGTCTCGGCGAGGTCGTCGGTCGGTGGCACGCTCACAAGTGTGCCGTGCCCCGCAGATAACTGTCGATCACGGGGCCCACACGCGCGGCGATCTCGTCCGGGGTGGCGTCGGCCAGAGCCGGCACCTGCAAGATGTAGCGGGATATCCCGAGCCCGACGAGGACCGTGCCGATCAGGGCGAGCCGCCGTTCACGGTCGTCGGGCGCCACCTGATCTCCGAGCGCGATCGTGACCATGGCGATGTGCGCGTCGCGCAACCGCGCGGCGACCCCATCGTGGGACAACGAGATCCGCAGCATGGCCAGCAGGTGATTGCGTACGGTCGGCTGTTCGGTCCACACCGTGAGCACACGCCGGATGAATTCGGTACCCACACTCCCCTCGTCGGCGTCGATCCCGGCGAAGTACGTGGCCATGTCGATGTCGGGTTTCAACGCCTCGACAAGCAGGTTGTCCTTGGTTCCGAAGTAGTGATGGACAAGGGCCGGATCGACGCCGGCATCACTCGCGATGGCGCGAATCGTGGTGCGCTCGAATCCCTTCGCCGAGAACATCTCCCGCGAGCTGGACAGGATCGCTGCGCGTTTGTCGACATCACGGCCGACGGGCCGGCCTCTGCTGCGGACCATCTCAGTCCGACCGCCGTGCCAGAACCAGCATCTTCTCCTCGATGGTGGCGGGCACACTCGTGATGGTCGCATCCATACCGGCGTCGACGAGCACGCGACGGACCCGGTCCGGTTCGGTGTCGGCCACGCGGATCGCCCGCCCGTCGAGGATCACCGGGACATCGGCGTCGTTCAGAACACGGAATGCGCCGGCCCAGTCCGCGGTGCGCACAGCGACGGCCGTGGTGTCCCCCACCACATCACGTTCGCTGCCTTGGGCCACCAGCCGCCCACTCGACATCAGCAACAAGCGGTCGCATTGCTGTGCCTCTTCCATGTAGTGGGTGGTGACCAACACGCCCACGCCTTGTTTGGATTGCTCGCGGATGGTGTCCCACAGGGAGGCACGGGCCAGCGCGTCCACTCCCGAAGTGGGCTCGTCGAGCAACAGAACCTCAGGCTTGTGGGCGAGCGCCACCGCGAAGGCGACCTGCCGCTGCACACCCAGCGAGAGATCACCGACCAGGGTGTCGGCCACCGCGTCGAACTCGGCCGGCGGCTCGGTTCGCGCAAGGCCATACGCACGTCCGCTGAACTCGAGGTTCTCCCGGACCGTCAGATCACGCCACAAACCCAGGCCCTGCGGGACGTAACCCATGCGTGCTCGGCGCTTCTGATCCGGTGGGCCGCCGAGCATTTCGACGGCGCCCTCGGTGGTCTGGAGCAGACCGAGAAGCATGCGCATCAGGGTTGTCTTCCCCGCGCCGTTGGCGCCGAGCAGACCCACGACCTCGCCCGCGGCCACCGACATGGTGACGTCGTCGACGGCGGTGAAGTCACCGAACCTCCGTGTCACGCCCGCGGCGCGCAGGACCGCCCCGGCCAGGCTTCCCTGGTCGCTGCGCCCACCGGGAGTCATTGCGGCACTCCCGATCTGCGTTCGAGCGAGGCCGCTATGACAATATCCTCGAGGTCGGGCTGGAGCGGCTCGGCATCCGGCGGCGGATCGCCTTCCGGCCAGTACTCGTGCCGGCGTCGCCCTCGACGCCACGACCACTCCGGACGGACCGCCGTATCCCCTACGGTCACCACCCCGCGAAAGCCCTCGCGCACATCGTCGTACGATCCCTGGACCAGCACGTGACCCGCATCGAGCACCACGAGGTGGCCGCTGCGTTCGGCCTCGTCGAGATAGGTCGTCGACATCAGCACGGCTGCGCCCTCGGCCGCGGTCTCGGAGATCATGCGCCACAGATCGATTCGACTCACCGGATCAACACCGGTGCTCGGTTCGTCGAGCAGGAGGAGTCGCGGTTTGTGCAGCATCGCCATCGCTGCACCCAGTTTGCGTCGCATCCCGCCCGACAGTGCGGACGCGAGCCGGTCGACGGCCACCTGCAGCCCCGCGCGACGGATCACCTCGTCACGACGGCGGTCGAGGAGGTCGCCGGACAGACCGTACATTCCACCGACGAAATCCAGATTCTGCCGCACGGTCAGCGCCGCCCAACTACCCGGTCCCGCCGGCAGGAAGCCCATGTCCGCCTTCCCCGGCGCGCGCACCTCACCGGAATCGGTGGACACCTCCCGCGCGAGAGCACGCAGCAGCGTCGACTTGCCTGCGCCGTCGCCGCCGACCACCGCGACGACCTCGCCGGCCGGGAGATCCACGGTCACATTGTCGAGCGCGACACGCTCCCCATGGCGAACGGTGATGTCACGAACCCCGAACGCGGCCCCGTCGCTCATCGTGAGTCCCCGTCGGCAGTGGCGCCGTCGGTCGACGCCGGGATGGTGGCCCGGATGTTCGGCGCGAGGTCCCGGCGGAACCGCAGGGTGGCCCCGGTGAACACCACGACCGCCATCACGGCCAGGATGAGCAACGGTAGCCAGAGCGATTCGATCGGCGCGTCGCGCAGCATCACGCCCTGCGAGATCATCGTGAAATAGGTCAGCGGCAGCAGATAGCCGATCCATCTGACTCCGGCGGCCATCGCGTCCAACGGAAAGATCATGCCGGACAACAGGATCTGTGGGAGCAGGAACATGAAAGCGGTCTGGATCGCCTGCCCGGTGGTCTGCGAGATCGTCGAGATCAGCACGCCGAGGCCGAGCACCACGAACAGGAAGATCGCGGCGCCGAGTGCAAAGGTGGCGACATTCCCCGCGAACGGGACGCCGAAGAGGACCATGCCGAGGACCGTGACGATCAGCATGTCGAGCGCGGCGAGCAAGAAGTAGGGGGCGATCTTCCCGAGGATGACCTGGCTGGGTTTGATCGGCATCACGGCGAGTTGTTCCAGGGTGCCGGCCTCACGTTCACGGACCAGACCAATGCTGGTGATGATCGTGCCGATGAAGGTGAGGATCAAGCCGATGATCGCCGGCACCATCACCCAGGACGTCTTGAGGTCGGGGTTGAACAGCACGTCGGTCGTGATCTTGCCGTCCATCTTGTTGAGGATCCCGACGATCGATTGCGCGGCAAAGAGATTCGAGCCGTCCACGAGCGCGGTGGGCGGTTGGGTGCCGGTGACGATGGCAACGTCGACCTTGTTCTCCCGCAACATGTCCGTGGCGTCGGCCCGGTCGCCGTCGGTGACGGTGGTGACACCGAAGAAGTCGGGCAATCCTGAAGCCACCTGCGCCGCTTGGGGTCCCACCACGGCGGCCTTGACCGAGTCGACGTAGAAGTTGGCGGCATACCCGAAGATGACCAGGAGAAGGAGCGGCATGACGATGAGCATCGCCAGGGTGCGCCGATCTCGAAGAAGCTCGCGGAATTCCTTGACGATCATCGCTCGCATGGTCCGATGCTAAAACTTCGGTTCGACCAGGGTCAACAGTTGTTGAATTTTGTTCATCTGGCTGCCCGCAGGTGGGCGCCACCCGATCCGCCGGGGCGGTGGCACACAATGGTGCCGTGGCCGCTGCTCCCGGAATCGCCGAACGACTCGAACGTGTACAGGTGCCGCTCTACCTGGGGGCCATCGTGGTGGGCGTGCTCGTCGGACTGTCGACTCCCCGATTCGCCGAATCGCTGGACCTCGCCGTCACGCCCGTGCTGGCGGCGCTGCTTTTTGTCACCTTCCTGCAGATTCCCATTGCAGATCTGGGGAAATCTTTGCGCGACGTGAGATTTCTCGGCGCGATCGCGGTGGTGAACTTCGTCGTGGTCCCGCTGGTGATCGTGTGTCTGGCTCCATTTGTGCCCAATGACACCGCGATCCGGATCGGTGTGCTCCTGGTGCTGCTGTGCCCGTGCGTCGACTACGTGGTGGTCTTCACCGGACTCGCCGGCGGATCGAGAATCCGGCTCCTGGCCGCCACCCCGCTGTTGCTGCTCGTCCAGATGATTCTCGCCCCGCTGCTACTCCTGGCCTTCCTGGGGCGGGAGGTGACCGAGGTGATCGAGCCGGGCCCCTTCCTGGAGGCCTTCGTGCTGCTCATCGGGATTCCGCTTGCCCTGGCCTGGGTGGTTCAGGCCTGGGCCGCCCGGACACGCGCGGGCCGTCGGTTCACCGCCGGCGCGGACACCACCATGGTGCCGCTGATGATGGCAGTTCTCGCGGTCGTCACGTGCTCACAGATCCCACGGGTGGAAGAGCGCCTGGGTGATCTGCTCGCGATCATCCCCGTGTACGTGGTGTTCCTGATCGTGATGGCGTTCGCGGGAGTTGTTGTCGGCCGGGGATTTCGGCTCGACGTCGCGTCGACGCGCGCGGTCACGTTCTCCGGGGCGACCCGCAACTCGCTGGTGGTTCTCCCTCTCGCACTGGCGCTGCCCGTCGGCTACGAGGCCGCAGCCGCGGCGATCGTCACACAAACCCTGGTGGAGTTGATTGGCATGGTCGCCTATGTCTGGGCGATACCCCGCCTGGTTCCCGACCGTTCGAGGGCCATCTGACCGCGGCCGCTTGTGTAGGGCCTACTTGTGTGGGACGTCGGCGCTCAATCCGCCGTCCATGACGAACTCCGCCCCGGTCGCATAGGACGATTCGTCGCTGGCGAGGAACACGATGAACGTCGACACCTCGCTGGACTCGGCGGCTCGGCCCAAGGGCACCTTGACCATGTCCTCCGGCAGTCCCTCGGTCATCGGGGTGCGGATGAGTCCGGGATGGATCGAGTTGACCCGGATGTTGTGGGGCGCCAGTTCCAGCGCGGCCGACTTCGCGAGGCCGCGGACACCCCACTTGGAGGCGACATACCCATGCGCCCAAGGGCTTCCGCGCAACCCCTCGACGGAGGAGACGTTGATGATCGACCCGCCACCGGCCTCGATCATCGGGTCGGCGACGGTCTGGATGCCGATGAACGTCCCGGTCAGGTTGACGTCGATGATCTGCCGCCACTTGTCGAGACGGAACTTCTGCACCGTCGACCCGTTGACGATGCCGGCGTTGTTCACCAGCACGTTGACCTTGCCGAAGTCGTCGACCGCGGTGGCGACCGCGGCCTGCCAGTCCTCCGGTGAGGTGACATCGAGGTGGACGTAGCGTGCCACATCGCCGAGTTCGGCAGCCAGAGCCTTGCCCTCGTCGTCGAGGATGTCGCCGATCACGACCTTGGCTCCCTCGGCCACGAGGGCGCGAGCATGCTCGGCTCCCATCCCTCGAGAACCACCGGTGATCAGTGCGACCTTGTCGTCTACGCGTCCCATGGCGAGCAAGACTACAACGGTCAGAGCGAAATGAGAACACGTTCTACCGATCTGCGGGCGTTCATGCTCTACTGAGATGGACAGAAGTCCGGACACTTGTACATCTGACCTCGGGTTACTCCCCGAGTGGCACCAGGAGGCCCCATCTCATGCCCGTGCGCGTCGCCCTCATCGGTACCGGCAATGCCGGCCGACTCGCCCTCCGCCAGCTGATCGAGGATCCGCGGTTCGAGCTCACCGCAGTCGGGGTGTCGACCGCAGAGAAGGCCGGACTCGATGCCGCGGCGCTCGCCGGGCTGGACTCCCCGACCGGCGTCGAGGCCATTGATGTCACCGGTGCCGACGGCCTCGACACCGTCCTCGCGTCCCGCCCGGACTGCGTCGTGTACTGCGCGATGGGCGACACGCGACCCGTCGAGGCCTTCGACGACGTCCGTCGAATCCTGGCCGCCGGTATCGACGTGGTGGGCTCGGCGCCCGGCACCCTGCAGTTCCCGTGGGGAGTCATGCCGGCGAAGGCGATCGCCAAACTCGAGGCCACCGCACGCGACAACGACGCGAGCATCTTCATCACCGGCGTCGATCCCGGCTTCGCCAACGATCTGATCCCGTTCGCCTTCGCCGGGACCTGTCAGCGCATCGAGCAGATTCGCTGCATGGAGATCGCCGACTACGCGACCTACGACGGCGCCACCGTCATGTTCGACGTGATGGGCTTCGGCAAACCCATCGACGAGACACCCATGCTGTTCCTGCCCGGTGTGCTCGGTCTCGCCTGGGGCACCACCATCCGTCAACTCGCCGCCGGCCTCGGCGTCGAGGTGGATGAGATCGATGAATCGCACGAGAGTTTCCCCGCGCCAGACGATTTCGAAATCGCTGCAGGCCGGATCGCGAAGGGTACCCGGGCGGCCGTGCGATTCGAGATCATCGGTAGGTCGGCCGGCCGGCCGGCCATCGTCATCGAACACGTCACCCGGCTCCGCGAAGATCTGTGCCCCGAGTGGGCACAACCCGCACAACCGGGCGGTTGCTACCGGGTGGAGATCACCGGCGAACCGAACTACCGCATCGACATCTGCCCGACGAGCGAGCGTGGCGATCACAATCACGCCGCGATCGTCGCTGCCGCCGGACGCATCGTGAACGCGATCCCGGCGGTGGTCGACGGCCCGGCCGGTATCCGGACGACACTCGACCTGCCGTTGGTCACCGGACGCTACAGCGGCTGATCCCGCGTTGATCGTGCGTGGAGAACACGGTCACTGTGCACGAGGCGCGCAGCGCAATGCACGATGAACGAGTTCGCCTGCCCGGTCGATGGTTTCGGGTCAGGCCAAACCGGCGTCATGCATGCAGATGGCGACCTGCACCCGGTTGGTCGCGTCGAGTTTGGTGAAGATGTGCGAGATGTGTGCCTTGACGGTCGCCAGACTCATGTAGAGGCGTTCGGCGATCTCGGCGTTGGAGGCACCGCGGGCGAGTTCAACGGCCACGTCACGCTCACGCTCGGTCAGTGATTCCGCGCGCTGCGCCGCCTGTGCCGAGCGCACCCCGCCACCGTCGACGACCTGTTTGATGAGCGCGGCCGTGACCGACGGGCTGAGTGCCGGCCGTCCGGCCAGCACGCTCTTGATGGCGTGGACGATCTCGTCGGGCGGGGTGTCCTTCAGCAAGAACCCGTCGGCCCCGACGGCGAGCGCCCGCACCACGTAGTCGTCGGCGTCAAAGGTGGTGAGCACGATGACATTCGGCGGGTCGGCCAGCTGCTTGAGTGCGGCGGTCGCGGCGATGCCGTCCATCCGCGGCATCCGCAGATCCATCAACACCATGTCGACGGGATCGGCGGACTGCCGCTCGAGGGCTTCCTGTCCGTCGGCGGCCTCGGCCACGATCGACAACTCGGCGTCGCCACCGAGAAGCAACCGGAGTCCCGACCGGACCAGCGGGTCGTCGTCGACGAGCATGATGCGTGCGGTCATGGCTGCCACGGTAGCCAGACATGGAGGACGAAGCGCTTGTCGTCGGTCACCGTCGCCGACTGACGGCCGCCGCTGAGCGCCACTCGTTCGGCGACGCCGACGAGTCCGAACCCGGAGACCGGTGCGGGCGCGGTGAGTGTCCCGACGGGCAGCGCGTTCTCCACCAGCAGGTTGATCCCCTCGCCCGGCACCCCGCTCACACGCACCGTCACCAGCGACGCCGGCGCGTGCTTACGGGCATTCGTCAGTGCCTCCTGGGCGCAGCGGTAGAGCGTGCGCGCCACCGCGGCCGGCAACCCGGCGAGATCGGCGTCGCAGTGGTAGTGCACGCGCATACCCGCCGCGCGGCACTCCTCGATGAGCTCGGCGAGGTCGGCGGTCCGCCGCTGCGGATCCTCAGGATCGGCGTCACCGGGTCCCTCGCGCAGGACGCCGAGGACCTCGCGGAGTTCCGTCAGGGCGAGATGCGACGTCTCCTGAATCGTCTTGGCGGTCGCGCGAACCTCGTCGGTGGACAGATCGGTCCGGTAAGCCAGTGCGCCGGCGGTCATACTCACCACCGAGATGCGGTGTGCCAGAACGTCATGCATCTCCCGGGCGATGCGGGCGCGTTCCACCGAACGGGCCTGGTCGACCTTGGCCTGCTGTTCGGCCTCCGACGACAACGCCCGCTCGCGCCAACTGGCGAGCAACTCGCGCCGCGATCCGATGTACATTCCCCAGGCAATCAGTACCGCGGTGAAGGCGACCACGAAAGTTGCCGACACCAGGAGCGGATCGTCCTGCTCCGCCGGGGTGGCGACGTAGGTGACCCCGATCAGCCCGCACGCCACACTCAGGACCGCCTGCGGAATGATCTCGCGCCATCGGCGTCGCGTCGACAGCGACACCAACGCGAGCGCAGCCGGTCCGGTTGAACTGCTCGAGATCGTCGCCACGATGTTGAGGAAGGTGGTGATGGCGACCGGGAATCGTCGACGCCACCAGATGACGACGTAGCTGACGCAGCCGAGCGCGAGATCGCCGAAGAGCCACCATCGCGCCTCGTCCCACAGGAAATCGGCCCGCGAACCCAATGCCAGCCCGGAGATGAGCAACATCAACGCGAGCCGCCAGAGATGACTGATCGGTCTCAGCGGTGGCTGATACTGCTCGGGACGCACACCGCCACGGTAGCCGTGCGTCGCATACGCGGCGCCCTACTCACGGCCAGAGCCTCTACGACTTTCGGCCATCTGTTCCGGCCGGTCGCCTGATGCGCGCAGGCGTCGAGGACCCGATGCTGGAGATCATGATCACCGTTGAGAATCTGACCAAACGCTACGGCGACTACGTGGCCGTCGACGACGTGTCCTTCGCCTGCCGGCCCGGGCAGGTCACCGGATTCCTCGGGCCCAACGGGGCCGGGAAGTCCACGACCATGCGCATCATCGCCGGCTTGACGCCCCCGACCTCCGGACGCGCCCTCGTCGGCGGTGCCGACTATCGCGAGATCCCCAACCCCGCAACGCAGGTCGGTGTGTTGCTCGACGCCTCGGCTCAGCATGCGGGACGCACCGGCGCCGAGATCCTCCGGTTGGCCGCGATGACGATGGGAGTCGGCCGCGACCGCGTCGACGACATGCTCGAGATGGTCAGCCTCACCCCGGACGAGGCCGACCGTCGCGTGCGCAACTACTCCCTCGGCATGCGCCAGCGACTCGGGATCGCGACGGCACTCATCGGCGACCCGCGCATCCTCATCCTCGACGAGCCGGCCAACGGCCTCGATCCCGCCGGCATCCACTGGATGCGGACCCTGCTGCGCAACTACGCCGATCGTGGTGGCACCGTTCTGCTCTCGTCGCACCTGCTGCACGAAATCGAGATCATCGCCGACGACCTCGTCGTCATCGGCCACGGACGCATCGTGGCCCGCGGCACCAAGGAAGAGTTGCTCGCCGGAGCCGGTACCCGCGTGCGGTCGCTCGACGATGCCGCCCTGCAGACCGCGCTCCAAGCCGCCGGACTGGTGGTGACCCCGTCGCACGACGGTGGATTCACCGTCGACGCCTCCGGTGAGGAGGTCGGCCGCGCCGCCGCGCACGTCGGGGTGGTGCTGACCGAACTCCGGCCCGCCGACGGCGCCCAGCTCGAGGAAATGTTCCTGCAGCTCACCTCGGAAACCCAACGTGAACAGCCCACCCTCGAAGGAGCGCTCCGATGACCGCCACCACGACCGTCGCACCGGTCAGCGTCGACCTGTCCCGGCCGACGATTCCGTTGCGCCGACTCGTCCGCGTCGAACTCCGCAAACTCGTCGACACGCGGGCCGGGTTCTGGCTGATCGCATCGATCGGCGTGATCTCGCTGGTCGTGATGATCGCGATGCTGATCGCCAACCGCAACAATCCCGACAACCTGAACTACGGCCAGTTCTTCGGCATGATGAACATCCCGACCGGCATCATCCTGCCGATCATGGCCATCCTGCTGGTCACCGGCGAGTGGAGTCAGCGCACCGCACTCACGACTTTCGGGATGGAGCCGCGCCGTGAACGCATAGTGCTGGCCAAACTCGCCACCGCATTGATCGCCGGTGTCGCCGCGGTCGGCGTGTCGCTGGTGCTCGGCGCGATCGGCAACCTGATCGCGGGCATCGCCTATTCCTCGCCTGCGGGCAGCTGGGATTTCACCGCGGCCGGCCTGGTGAACTCCGTCGTGTTGCAGATCTTCGGGCTCCTGCTCGGATTCGGTTTCGCCGCACTGATTCTCAACACCCCGGGCTCGATCGTCGCGTACTTCGCGCTGCCGACGGCGTTGTCGCTGGTGACCGAACTGGTGCCGTGGTTCAAGGAGAACCTCGGGCAGTGGGTGGACACCGCTTCGACGAATCTGCCGTTCCAGTCGGGCGAATGGGCCACCGGTGGTGAATGGGCCCGTCTCCTGGTCTCGGCCATCATCTGGATCGCGATCCCTCTGACGCTGGGGATCGTCCGGGTGATCCGGTCGGAAGTGAAGTAGACGGTGGCGCAGTAACCACGTCTACGTCACGCGCGTCGGTCGGCGAACCATCCCAGGGTTCGCCGACCGACGTCGTTGTCCAACAGGACGTGCTCGCACCCGCCGGCTGGAAACCCTAGTGGTGTTTGCTGGTCCACCGACCCTGAGGAGCGCAGTGAGCAGCGACGCGGTATCCGACAGCAGGCCGGACGTGGGAGACGACCTCCCCGCCGGTACCGACGGTGGGCAAGCTGACCCGGCCGCCGATGCGCCGCCCACCGCGTCGATGACGACCGGGACCGCGACTTCGACCCCCCGCGCGCGATCCGGCCTCGACGGGTGGTGGTACCGACAGCGATGCCGCTACTCCTTTGTCGGCATGACCTTCGCGCTGGTCTTTCTGTGGCTGTCGGCCACCCCGTCGCTGCTGCCCCGTGAAGCCCTGTTCCAGGGTGCGGTCAGCGGCGCGTCGGCGGCGCTCGGATACTGCCTGGGTGTCTTCCTGGCCTGGCTCGCCCGGTTCATGGTGTCGAGGCCCGAGCCCTGGCAGCCGGCACGGCTGCGGTTCTGGACCGTCCTGGGTGTAATCGCGCTGATCGGCACGACCGTGATGATCTACTGGTGGGGGCACCGGCAGGACGAGATCCGCGACCTGATGGGCGTCGAACGGCTCTCGTGGACCGCCTACCCGCTGACCGTCGTCCTCGCCGCCCTGGTCTTCTTCCTGCTGATGTCGATCGGCCAGGCCTGGGCATCCGCGGTGCGCTGGCTCGTACGCAAGCTCGAACTCATTGCGCCGCCCCGGGTTTCGGCTGTCGTGGCCGGAACAGTGGCGGTGGTCTTCACCCTCTTCGTCCTCAACGGCGTGGTCGCGAACTACTCGATGCAGTGGCTGAACAGCACCTTCGCAGCCGTCAACGACGAGACCACGGCCGACTCCACCCCGCCGACGTCGTCGCTACGGTCGGGCGGTCCCGGGTCACTGGTCACGTGGGACTCGCTCGGCCGGCAAGGACGCATCTTTGTCTCCAACGGGCCCACCAGAGAGGCGCTTTCGGCGTTCAACCGGGCTCCCGCCGCCGAACCGATCCGTTCCTACGTCGGTCTTGGCTCCGGCAGTGACCTGCGCGCGAACGCGCAACTCGCGGCCGCCGAACTCGAACGGGCCGGCGGGCTCGACCGCGCCGTCGTCGCCATCGGTTCGACCACAGGGACCGGGTGGATCAACCGCTCCACCGTCGACTCGCTCGAGTACATGTACAACGGAAACACCGCGACGGTCAGCATGCAGTATTCGTATCTGCCGAGCTGGTTGTCGTTCCTCGTCGACCAGGAACGGGCCCGGCAGGCCGGCCGCGCCCTCTTCGAGGCCGTCGACGAACGCATCCGTGCCCGCCCCGAGGCGCAGCGCCCCAAGGTCGTCGTCTTCGGTGAGAGCCTCGGCTCATTCGCCGCCGAGTCCGCCTTCGGGACCATCCCGGCGCTCTCCGCGCGTACCGACGGCGCGCTCTTCGTCGGCCCCACGTTCAACAACACGCTGTGGATCGACACCACCCGCGACCGCGATCCCGGCTCGCCCGAGTGGCTGCCGATCTACCACGACGGCCTGCAGGCCCGGTTCATCGCCGATGCCGGCGACCTCGCCCGGCCGGACGCACCCTGGAAACCCGGCCGCATCGTGTACTTGCAACACGCTTCCGATCCGATCACCTGGTGGTCACCGGATCTGATCCTGGACAAGCCGGATTGGTTGCGCGAGAAGCGCGGTCCCGACGTGCTGTCGTCGATGCACTGGATACCGTTCGTCACCTTCCTGCAGGTGTCCGCCGACATGGCCGTGTCGACCGGGGTCCCCGACGGCCACGGACACAACTACCTGGCGGCGATCCCGTGGGCGTGGGCGGCGATCCTGCAGCCACCGGGATGGACCGCGGCCAAGACCGACGCACTCGAACCCCTGTTGCGCCGGGACTGACGAGCCATTCCCGATCAGGCGGGCAAGAACGGTCGGGTGTGTCGGGCACGCGCCGTCGCATACTCGGTACATGACGTCCGACTCCCGTGACCGACTGCGCGAGCTCCTCGATGCCGTCCTCGCCGACTCCCACGACAATCTCGAGGACATGGCCCGCGGGGCCTACGCGTCGACCTTTCACTTCTCCCGTCAGGTGACCCGCGGCGCGGGCGAGTCCCCGGTCGCGCTTCGACGACGCGTGCTGCTCGAGCGGGCCGCCTGGGGGCTGCAGCGGGGACGGTCGGTCACCGAGACGGCTTTCGAAGCCGGATACGACTCGGTGGACGGCTTTGCGCGTGCGTTCACGCGCGCCTTCGGGCACAGTCCCAGTCGGCTGCCTCGACTCGGCGAGCGCGGCCACTGGCTCGATGCCCCCAATGGCATCCACTTCCACTCTCCGACAGTGCTTTACGTGGACAACGGCGCACCGGTGACGGAGGGCGCGGGCAATGTCGTCATGATGATGATCCGGCACGACCTCGACGACACCGCCGCACTTCTCGACGCCGCCAAGGCGCTCGACGACGAGGAATACCGGCGGCCACGACTGGCCGGACACCAACTGCTGGACTGGAGTGGGACCGAGGAAAGCCTGGCGCAGTGCCTGTCTCACCTCGTCGCCGACAAACTACCGTGGTTGGCCACCATCGAGGGTGCCGATACACCAGCCGATGGACCAGACGATGTGGCCTCCCTGGTCGAACTGCATGAACGCCTCGCACCGCGCTGGCTCGCCGGAATCCGTGACATCGATCGTCGCGGAGCCTGGCAGGACCGCATCGTCGACGCACTGTGCGAACCGCCCGAATCCTTTCTGCTCTCCCAGATCGTCGCGCATGTGCTCACGTTCTCCGCACACCGACGGCAGATCGTCCGATGGATGCTGCGGGATGCCGGCATCGACGTCGGGGATCTCGACCCCGATCCGATCATGTGGCACCGCAGGCAATCCGGCGGATTCTGACCCGGGCCGGGATGCTCAGCCCTCGCCCACCGAGCGGCGGAGTTGATCAGAGACCTCACCGCGCGCCCATCGGGGCAGGATGAAGATTCCCTCCGCTTGGGCGCATACCCCTGTGTCCGTGGACAATTCGCCGGTGACGAACGACTTGATGCCCTCCACCCGGTCGAGTCGGGCATCCACCCGGACCGCGCCGAGCGGTGTACCCCGCACGTAGCGGACGGTGAGTGTCCCGGTCATGCCCGGTACACCGGCGTGCTCGGCGGCCGACCCCAGGACCTGATCGAGGATGAGCGCGATGACCCCACCGTGGACCAGGCCGGCCGGCCCCTCGTACTGGGGCCCCAACTCGAACTCCGACCACACGCGCTCGCCGTCGTGTTCCAGATCCACGGGCGGAGCGATGGGATTGCGTTCCCCCACGACCGCGTTGCCCCAGGCGCGCTTGGTGCCGTCGGAGTTGAATCGCACGCCGAACGCACCGTCGATCCGCTTCGTCTCGAGGATCGATCGGGCGGCGGCGAGATGCCTGCGCGCCTCGACGACGGCATCGTCGTCGACATCGGTCACCACGGTCGCCGCGACCAGGGCCCGGACGTCGTCGGCGAGCTCGCGCGCCACCGCCGTCCGCCGCACCAGTTCCGCGGGATCGATGTCCTCCTGGATGTATCCGGTCACTTCTGCCTGCCTCCCATTTTGTCGCGTCACCCCGGTGCATTCGTTCTAACAGGCGGCGCCTCGCTGCGTTGGCGTCCTAGTAGTCTCCTGAGGATGAGTGAACAGACATGGAAAGCATTCGAGGTCACCATCGCCGACCGGGTCGCCGAGGTACGCCTGACCGGACCCGGCAAGGGCAATGCGATGGGTCCCGACTTCTGGAGCGAGCTTCCCGTGCTGTTCGGCCAACTCGACGCCGACCCCGACGTCCGCGCGGTGGTGCTGACCGGCTCCGGTAAACACTTCTCCTACGGCCTCGACCTCGTGGCGATGGGTGGCACGTTGGCCACAGTTCTCGCCGACGGCGCACAGGCCGGTCCGCGTACCGAGTTCCTGGACAGCCTGCGTCGTCTGCAGAATGCGATCACCGCTGTCGCGGACTGCCGTAAACCGGTGATCGCGGCCGTCTCCGGCTGGTGCATCGGCGGTGGGGTCGACCTCATCTCGGCCGCCGACATCCGCTATGCGAGTGCGGATGCCAGATTCAGTGTCCGCGAGGTGAAGGTGGGCATGGTGGCCGACGTGGGCAGCCTGGCCCGCCTGCCCCTCATCCTCAGCGACGGTCACCTGCGCGAATTGGCGCTCACCGGCAGGGACATCGACGCCGCACGCGCCGAGAAGATCGGACTGGTCAACGACGTCGCCGACGATCAGGACGCCGTCCTGGCACTCGCCCGCGCGACGGCCGCCGAGATCGCGGCCAACCCACCGCTGGTGGTACATGGCATCAAGGCCGTCCTCGACCACACCCGCAGTGCCGCGGTTCACGACAGTCTCCGCTACGTGGCGGCGTGGAACTCGGCGTTCCTGCCGAGCAAGGATCTGACCGAGGCGATCACGGCCGTCTTCGAAAAGCGCACACCGGATTTCACCGGCGACTAGGCGCTCAGGAGGGGCGGAGCCGGAAGACCGGGATGCGGCGGTCGGTGCGCTGCTCGTAGAGATCGAAATTCGGCCACACCGTCCGCAGCTTCTGCCAGGCGTCGGCGCGGTCGTCACCGTCGAGTTCGGTGGGCACGGCCGTCCAGGTCCGCTGATGCCGGGAGATCTCCACGGAGTCGGCGGCACGGACGTTGAACACCCACTGCGGCATCTTCGGGCCACCGAAGTAGGAACCCGCGATCAGCCAGTCGTCCCCGTCGGGGACGGCGAGCAATCTGGTGGTGCGCATGACACCGCTGCTGCGACCGGGGACGCGGATGGTGACATTCGGCAGCGTCGCGATGTCGAGCAGGCTCAGACGCCCGCCGGTCACCTTCTGTAATGCGCTGTCACACTTCACGATCTGCGGAAGATAGTTCGGCATCCAGGAGATCGATCCGATCTTCACCGCGGTGGCGCGCAACGGGTTCATCTGCCCAGTCTGGCATGGCTTCGTGGGAGACCCGAACTGTCAAGAGTCCCGTCCACAGTCGCATTGCGCTGTGGACGGCCCAACCGTGGAGTGGCCCCCGGCGGCGCACTATCGGCACATGACATTCACCGATCATTCCCCGATTCCGCACATCGATACCGTCACCGATCCCTTCGACGGCCCCGACGACCTCCGGCAGCGCTGGCGTGCGCTGATGGGTCCCCTCGGATTCTCCGAACGGATCCTCTGGTTCATCTTCACCGAGGACTCCCGGATGCTGCCCACGGCATGCCAGCTCGAGCTGCCCGACCGACCCGACGCGTTCCTCGCCGACGTCTTCCTCATGCGGCTGCACGATCTCGCCGCCGAGGACCTGCCGCTGTCGGTGGCGTTCCTGCTCAGCCGCCCCGGGCGCAACGGGATCACCGCCGACGATGTCGAGTGGACGAGTCTGCTCACCGCGGCAGCGGCACGGCACCGGGTGAGCATCCACCCGATTCACCGCGCCAACGACCTCACCCTGGTGACGATGCCGAAGGTGATCGAGCAGGTGGCGTGAGCAGGTAGCTTGTGACTCATGCCGCCCACGCCTGGTTCCGGCGGTTCGCGGATCGTCATCGATTGCGGCCAGACGGGTTCGCGTCTGCGCATCGATGACGGCCCCGACCGTGACGCCGCGCCGGTCTACACGGATCGGCCCGTCGTCGAGCAGGTTGCGGCCCTGGCCCGCGAGGCGGTGTCGGCAGCCCGCAGCCCGGTGACCGCACTCGCCGCCGGGGTCTCCGGCCTGACCGAGCAGCATGCCCGCGCCGACGTGCTGCTCGGCATGCTCACCGACCTGGGTGTCGCCACCGTCGTGCTCGCGCACGACTCGGTTTCGGCGTACCTGGCGGCCAACGGTTTCGCCGAGGGCGTCACGTGTGCTGTGGGTACCGGCGTGGTGACCCTGGGCGTAGGGCCGGCCGGCGTCGCCCGGGTCGACGGGTGGGGACATCTCTACGGGGACGCCGGTAGCGGCTACTGGATCGGGCGGGCCGGCATCGAGGCAGCGCTGCGCGACTTCGACGGCCGTGGCACACACACCGCACTCACCCGCATCACCGAAGAGGTCTTCGGGTCGCTGCCGGAGCTCTACATGGTGCTGCAGGGCTCGCCCGACCGGGTGTCACGAACCGCCGCGTTCGCCAAGCGCGTCGATGCGGCCGCGGCCGGCGGTGACGTGGTCGCGCAGGATATCTGCCGACGTGCGGCAGCCGAGCTCGCGACCTCGGCCGGCGCCGCACTCACCCGCAGCGGCTGGTCGGCGGGACGACCGGCACGCATCAGCTGGATGGGCAATGTACTCGCGCGGAGCGAACTGATCCGCGACACTTTCATCGCGACGATGACCGAGCTCGCCCCCGGGGCCACGATCGGGCCGCCCGGGGGCACCACACTCGACGGCGTCACCGCACTGCTGGAGCTGCCCGCCGGGCACCCGCTCGGCGACTCGGTGACCCGGGCCGGTCCGCCTGGGCGGTGACCCCCGCCCAGGCGATTGAAGTCAGGACTTCGCCGTGTAGGTCGGCGGGTTCTGGGTGAGGTCGACGCTGCCGTTCATGTATTCGGTGACCGTGTCGGTCTCCGGGGTGTTGCCGTAGTTCGACACATAGCTGATCCCCCATTCGACGGAGCCCGAGACCGTGACCTTGGTCGCGTCGCTGTAGTCGAAGCGGGTCGTCAGTTCGTCGAGGCGGGTCGGCTTGGTCCATCGGACGCTTCCCGGCCGCGCACTGGCGTAGGTGTCCTGCTCACAGCCCGGTTTGTCGACCGACGCGCGGGCCTCCCGGGACCCCTCGCAATTGGTCAGATAGGTGTTGACGGCGTTGGCGACGGCGGTCTTTCCGGCCTCGCTGAGGGTGGGTGTGACGTTGCTCGAGACGGAGAAGTAGGACTCGGGACCGAGCGGGAATTCGCCCGACTTCTCGTCGGAGACGGTCACGTACTGGTTCTTGGAACCCCACAGCAGCGGACCCGGGAACACGTACAGCTTGGCCTCTTGCGAG
Source organism: Gordonia bronchialis DSM 43247 (assembly GCF_000024785.1). Taxonomy (NCBI): domain Bacteria; kingdom Bacillati; phylum Actinomycetota; class Actinomycetes; order Mycobacteriales; family Gordoniaceae; genus Gordonia; species Gordonia bronchialis. Next base: position 2,918,450 of record NC_013441.1, read on the forward strand.
ACGTCGACGCCGAACAGGGTCAGCTGGGGCACCTCGATGTAGCTGGGATCGATTTCCAGCACGCCGTTCTCGAGCTGCCACGACCCACCGGAGCGCCGTACCAGGATGTCGATGTCGGCGTTGCGGTTCCCGAACTTGTAGGTCGCCTTCACCAGGCCGCCGTCGCTGTCATAGACCTTGATGTCGGTGATCTTGGCGGTGTCCTGCTGCTTCTTGAGGATCTCGTTCGTCAGCAGCTTCGTCGACGGCGGCGTCTTGACGACGCTGAGCGCCTTCGCCGCGTCGCCGGCGGCCAGGGCGTTCAGATATGTTTTCACCGCGTCTTCGGCGCTCGACGCACCGTCGTCGTCACCGCCGAGAACCAGCGCCAGTGTGGTCGCGACCACGGCGACGATCACGACGGCGGCGATTCCCGCGATGATCCACAGCGTGCGATTCGATTTGCGTGCCGGTGGCAGCCGCGGCGGAGGCCCGTATCCGGGGCCGGGCACCTGATATGCGCTGGTGGGCGCGAACTCCGAACCACCGGGCTGGCCGTAGTTCTGGTGTGGCGCATAGTTCTGGTGTGGCGCGGTCTGTCCGTAGTCGACCGGACGGAACCCGCCCGAGCCGTCTCCCCCGTAACCCGGACCCGTCATCACATTCCTCCCAGCGTCGTTGATCGAGCAACACACTAGAGGGTGCGCTGTCATGTGCACGAATCGAGGTGGGGCGAATGACCTACTCGGCGAGAAATGCGGGGGGTGTCACAGTCAGGTCGACGCTACCCACCAGATACTGATCGACGGCCACGGACCGGGTGGTTCCGTCGGAGACGTATGTCGGCGTGTAGTCCGCCTGCCAGGAGACCGGACCGGCCACGTCGACGGTGGTGACCGACGCACGTGAGAGCGTGGAGTACAGGCCGGACGCGTCGTCCGGGGCCCTCCAGCGGACGGTGCCCGGCCGAGCCGACCGATAGAGGGTCTGCGAACAACCGGGGCGGTCGGTGGCCGCATCGGCCTCACGGGAACCGGCGCATCGTTCGAGGTGGTTTCGGACGGCGCTGCCGACGGCCCTGACACCCGCGTCGTCGAGCTCGGCGTCGAGTCGAATGCGCACCGGCGACTGCGGACCCAATGGAAATGGTTGCGGGTCAACCACTTTGGCAGAAAGGAACGGATTGGCGCTCCCCCACACCTGCGGCCCGGGGTAAACGTACAGAGTCCGCGGACTGCCGATCTCGACGTCAAAGAGGGTCGGTCCGGGTACCCGGCCGGGATCGAGATCGATCTGCAGCACGCCATTGGACACCAACCAGCCCTTGCCGGACCGGACACTGCGGTAGCGGACGTCGGCGGCGCGATCACCGACACGGTAGGTGGCCCGCACCTCCCGGATCTGATCCGAGGCGCCGACGGCCTCGGCCCGCATCACCGCGATGTCGGTGATCGCGCTCAGTGCCCGCTGCTGTCGGAGGACGGCCTCGCCGAGCAGCCGATCCGAGGGCGCGGGTGTGGTCACCCGCACCAGCGCGGCGCCGTCGGCGGTGGCCAGGGCGTTGAGATATGTCTGCACCGCCTCTTCCGGCGAGTCCGCGACGCCGTTCGTCGGACCGGGGTCACGACGGAGAAGAACAGCGGTGATCACCAGGGCGACAACCAGTACGATCACCGCCCCCACGCCCAATCCAGCGAGGAACGGACGGCGGTGCAGCCAGTCGGCCACCACACGCCGACGATCCCGTCGCACGGGTGCGACGGGATCGGTCGGCGGCGGGGTCGCGGTACCGGTCAGGACTCGGATGCCTCGCCGATCGCGTCACCGGTGGTCGCGTCACCGCTGGTTCCGGCGCTGGAACCGGCGGCTTCGGTGACCGAGCTGGTGAGTTGCGCGGCAAGCAGTTTGGCGAATTCGGCGGGATCGTCGAGTTCACCGCCTTCGGCGATGAGCGCCATACCGTAGACCAGTTTGGCGGTGGCCGCGAGTTCGTCGGAGTTCCCGCTCGCGTGCGCCTTGTTGAGCCCGATCACGAGCGGATGATCCGGATTGAGTTCGAGTGCACGCTTGGACTTCGGAAACTGTTGTCCCGACGCCCGATACAGCTTTTCCAACTGAGGTGACATGGAGAAGGTGTCACCGACGAGGCAGGCCGGCGACTCGGTGAGGCGCGTGGAGAGCCGGGCTTCGCTGATGTCGTCGGACAACGTGGTCCCCAGCCAGCCGAGCAGACCCTCGAAGGCCTTGTTCTGCTCGTCCTTCGACGACGAGTCCTCGTCGTCGGAGTCGCCGTCCAGATCGACGGCACCCTTGGCGATGGACTGGAAGGTCTTGCCCTCGAATTCGGCTCCGCTGGTCACCCACATCTCGTCGACGGGGTCGGCGAGCACCAGCACCTCGATGCCTCTCGCCTTGAACGCCTCCATGTGCGGGGAGTTCACGATGTGCTGACGCGACTCACCCGTCATGTAATAGATGGTGTCCTGGCCCTCGGGCATCCGGGTCACGTAGTCGGCCAGCGAGGTCAGTTCGTCCTCGGACCGGGTGGATTCGAAGGCCGACGCCTTGAGCAGTGCTTCGCGGTTGTCGGGGTCGTTGACCAGACCCTCCTTGAACACCCGGCCGAAGTTGTCCCAGAACGTGCGGTAGTCGTCGGGCCGCGAGGCGCGCATCTCGGTGATCGTGGAGATGACCTTCTTGGTGAGCCGGCGACGGATCGCGCGGATCTGGCGGTCCTGCTGCAGGATCTCGCGGGACACGTTCAGCGACAGGTCGGCTGCATCGACGACGCCCTTCACGAAGCGCAGGTACTCCGGCATCAGTTCTTCGCAGTCGTCCATGATGAAGACGCGCTTGACGTAGAGGTGGATGCCGTTGGTGCGCTCGCGCATGAACAGGTCGAACGGCGCCTGACTCGGAATGAACAGCAGCGCTTGGTATTCGAAGGTGCCCTCGGCCTTGAGCGTGATGATCTCGAGCGGCTCGTCCCAGGCATGTGCGACGTGGCGGTAGAACTCGTGGTACTCCTCGTCGGACACCTCGTCGCGCGATTTGGACCACAGCGCTTTGCGTGAGTTGATGGTCTCGGTCTCGACGACGGTCGTCGTGGTCGGCTCGTCGTCGGAGTCGCCCTCGGCGTCGGGATCCTTCTCGATCGGCACGGTCTTCTCGACGTCCATCCGGATGGGCCACGAGATGAAGTCCGAGTACTTCTTGACCAGCTGACGCAGCTTCGCCTTGTCGGTGTAGTCGTAGAGATGATCGTCGGTGTCGACGGGCTTGAGCGTCAATGTCACCGATGTGCCCTGCGGGGCGTCGTCGACGTCGTCGATGGTGTAGGTGCCGTCGCCGGTGGACTCCCATCGGGTCCCGGTCGTCTCGCCCGCGCGGCGGGTCACCAGGGTCACCTTGTCGGCGACCATGAACGTCGAGTAGAAGCCGATGCCGAACTGGCCGATCAGTTCCTCTGCGGCACCGGAGTCGCCCTCCTGCTTCGCCTCGGCGAGGGTCCGGCGCAGCTCTGCGGTGCCGGAGCGGGCCACTGTGCCGATGAGGCCGACGACGTCCTCGCGGGACATGCCGATCCCGTTGTCGGCGATGACGAGTGTCCGCGCCTCGGCGTCGGGGTCGAGGGTGATGTGCAGATCGGTGGTGTCGACGTCGAGTTCGGAGTTCATCAACGATTCGAGGCGCACCTTGTCCAGCGCGTCGGATGCGTTGGAGATCAGCTCCCGCAGGAAGCTGTCCTTGTTGGAATAGACCGAATGAACCATGAGATCCAGCAGCTGCCGGGTCTCCGCCTGGAATTCGTGGACCTGTGAGGTCATTGCCGCCCTCCACAATGTACTTGTGATCGCCGCGCGGCCGGCGCCGGCCGCGGTCACGACTGTTGCATGACGAGCAGAACTTTACCGAGACCACGACGATGCTCCGATGGTGGCCCTGCCCGACCCCGTACCCTGAATGGGGAATCCGACCCCCGACCGCCGACCGGACCGCAGGCTGCCGACGGGGCCCGACCAGGAAGCCAGGTGGATGGGCACACCCCGACTGCTGTTCGTGCACGCACACCCCGACGACGAGTCGATGTGGACCGGCGGGCTGATCGCCCGGCATCTGCAGGCCGGCGGTGAATTGGATCTGGTGATGTGCACCTGGGCGGAGAGCACGCCTCGCGCGAACGAGTTGCTGGACGCCATCACTGCCCTCGGGGTCACCCGCTCCCCGATCCTCCTCGGCTACGCCGACGACCGGGTACCCGATTCCGCGCCGGGCGGGCCGCGATTCTGCGCCGCCCCGTTCGACGAGCAGGTCCGTGAACTCAGCGCCCACATCCGCACACTGCACCCGGACATCATCGTCACCTACGACGCCTTCGGCATCTACGGCCATCCCGACCACGTCCATGCCCACCGGCTGGCCTGTGCGGCCGCCGACGCCGCCGCCTGCCGTTCGCTCTACCTCGACGCCGGCGACCCGTGGCAGGTCAAATCACTGTACTTCGCGACGATCCCGGAGTGGATGATCGACGAACTCGCCCCGGTACTGTTTGCCGCTGTCCCCCGCGAGCATCTGCCCGGCACGGCCGACGACGCCATCGACCTCCGCCTCGATGTGACGGAGTTCCTCACCCAGAAGTCGGCCGCGATCAACTGCCACCGCAGTGAGATCGACCGTAGCCGAACGATCTCCATGTTCATGTCGTTGCCCGACGATCTCCGATTCCGGCTGCTGGGCTCGGAGAACTACCAGCGGCGAGACCTGGTCCCCGGCGGATGTGACCTCGTCGTCGGCTGATCATCCCCGGAACCGTCGTCGACCGACCGTTCCAGGAGAGCGGCGAGGCTACCCACTCAACGGGATTCGGCGCACGGTCAGCGGGGGGCGAGGGGGGTCACCGGCGAGCGCAGGCCACTGGCCCGCTGGACCCGGCGTTCGACCGCGGCGCGGACCACGTCCGGGGCGGCGACGACCCGAACGGCGGTGCGGGCGCGGGTGATCGCGGTGTAGAGCAGCTCCCGGGTCAGCAACTCGGAACCGGATGGTGGCAGGACGACGGTGACCCGGTCGAACTGACTGCCCTGACTGCGATGGATGGTCATCGCGTACACCGTGCTGATCTCGGCGAGTTGAGTGCGGCGAAGCAGCCGTACCTCGCCGCCCCGCCGGAACGCGACCCGCAGGTCGTCCGGATCACCGCTGTGCGGGTCGCGGATGATCACGCCGGTGTCGCCGTTGAAGGTTCTGGTCTGACGGTCGTTGGCGGTCACCAGGATTGGCTGTCCGGCGAACCATCCCGGACGATCGGCGTCGTGCCCGAGCCACTCGGCGACCCGCCGCGACCACCCTCGGACCCCCCAGTATCCCTCGCGGTGGGCGCACAGCACGCGATGCGAGTCGAGCGCCTCGACGGCGGCGTGTGCGTCGCAGGCCAGTGCGGCCGTGCGCAACTCGCGTCCCCAGGCGGTGACGTCGGGACGGGTCGCGTCGATGTTGTCGGGGGCGATGAGCTCGATGTCGCTCACGTCGGGATCGGTGAGCAGGTCGATGACCCGGGTCGCGTCGCCGGCGTTCACCGCCGCGGCCACCGCGGCGATCCCGCCGCCGAACCGGTACTCGCGACGCAGGGTGATCACGCCGCGCGAGATACGGGCCGCCTCGCCGGGCCCGATGGCCTCGGCGCTGACCCGTTCCGGTCCGATACCGGCCGCCTGCAGCGCGATCGAGGCATGCGCGGACTCCCCTGCGGCCGGCCCCGGATCGGTGTCGGTGCGTTCCACGAGATCGGCGAGTACCGCGCCGGCATCCACCGAGGCGAGCTGATGCGGGTCGCCGACGAAGATCACCCGCGCATCCGGCCGTGCCGCGTCGAGGACCCGGCTCATCGCGGTCATCGACAACATCGAGGTCTCGTCGACGACGATGACGTCATGCGGCAGGGTGTGTCCGCGGCCGAAACGCGGATTGGACCCGGGATACCACCCGAGCAACGAGTGAACAGTCACCGCGTGTAGTGCGCCGGCACCCGTGATCAGCGTCGGATCGAGCCCGGCGGAACCCCCCGGCGACACGGAGGCCTGCAGCTGTGCGGCGGCCCGACCGGTGGGCGCGCACAGGCCGACGCGGAGGCTGCCACCGTGCACGATCTGCAGAACGGCGAGAATCCGCGCGACGGTGTAGGTCTTACCGGTGCCGGGACCACCGGCGAGGACAGTGGTCCACCGACTAGCCACCACCGCTGCGGCGAGCCGCTGGAGATCGACAGTCTCCGAGGATGTTACGTCTCCGAACACGGTGTCGATGGCCGACCGCAACCGATCCGGGTCGACCTGCGGTGACGTGGCGGCCCGAGCCGCCAGCACTGTCCGGATGGTCTCCTCCTGCCGAAAGTACTTCTGCAGGTATAGCAATGGACCGTCGTCGGAGCCCATCAGCATCAATGGCCGCAGCGGGCCGGCACCGGTCCCGACGACCAGCGGACACCTGCGGAGTTCGCTCAGCAACTCGGCCGGCGCCGGCAGCACGAGGTCCGGCTGATCGGGCAGGCCGGGGATGTCGCCGATCCGGTCCAGGGCCAGGCAGGTGGAGCCCAGACGTACCGCGCGCACCGCCAGAGCGGTGCCCAACAGCGCCAGGTCAGACAGCGGTTCTCCACACATCCTGGTGAGGCGGTCGGTGACGTGCACGTCGGCGGCCGCGAGCACCCCGGCTGCGTTCCACCGCGCCAGAATCCCGGCCCCGCCCAGCACTCGATACGGTTCGGCAGCAGTGAGATCGACCCCAGGCCCCGGTGTGGTCATCGGCGCACCCCCGCCAGCAGATCGGAGATCGCGGTGACCAGCTCCGACGGTGGTTTCCATTCGAAGACACCGCATCCCGGTGGCGTCGACGGTCCCGCCATTCCGCGCACAAAATGGTACTGCACACCACCGAGGTGGTGCTCCGGCGTGTAGCCGGCGATCCGCCATCGCAGATATCGGTGCAGCGCAACGGAATACAGCAACGCCTGCAGTGGGTAGTGGGCGTGGATCATCTCGGTGGCCATCGCCCCGGAATGGAAGTCCTCGACCATCAACTCCCCGGGACGCAGCCGGTTGGTCTTGTAGTCGACCACCACGTAGCGGCCGTCCGGGACACGCAGCACGGAGTCGATGCTGCCGGTCAAGAAGCCGCGCAGCCGCGCAGCGGGGACCCCGCGCAATACCTGCGCGTATGGCCGCAACGGGTCGTCAGCACCCAGGTGGCGATCCATCAGGTCGGCGATCTCGGCTACCGTCGCCCCGGTCTCGGTCTCATCGGACGCGGCGTCGTCGCCGAGCGGCAACTCGAAGTCCAACTCCGCGAGCCGATCCCGCGGGGCGATACTCCACAGGTCACCGAACCCCAGCGGGGTGGTCAGCACACCGACCAACGCGTCGGTCAGGACATTGACGTCGACGGTGCCACCACGCACCCCCGCGGCGCGCGCGACGAGCTGCGCCACGTGCGACCGGATGTCGGGTGCTGAGGTGTCGACGTACTCCAGGACCTCGTGAACGAGTGTGCCGAAACCCGCACCGAAGGATAGTCCGGACATCGGCGACGGCGTGCCGGTCCGCTCACCCGACTCGTCCTCGATGACGTTGCCGGCCAGCGGTTCCGGCGCTTCGATCGGTTCATCGTCGAGTGCCGTGTCCAGGCGCGCACCGTCGCGTTCACTGCCCGTCTCGACCGCCGACGGCCCGTGCGCGGCGCCGGCGATGATGGCGGAGTACGAGGTTCGACGCCACTGCTGATCGATCCTGCGATCGAAGGCCGCCGCGCTCAGGACCGGCAGATCGGCGGGGTCGTCTCCCGCCGGTCCGGCCGGGGGTGTGGGCAGCCGGCCCGCGGGCGACACCTCGATTCGCGAATCACGCTCGGCGAGTTGGCGAAGCACGGTGACGCACTCGACGTCGTCGGGCACGTCGACGGATTTCGCGACGGTCCAGGGTGCTTGCGGGTCGGTGCCGGACCGCTCGGCCAGTGCTCGTTGGCGACCGAAGATCAGCCGGTGCAGCGGACCGGTCGGCGTGTTGGCCGTCGGCGCCCACCACGTCACCACCTGCGACTGCGCCCGCGTGAGCGCGACGTAGAGCAGCCGCAGATCCTCGCCGGCGACCTCCTCGGCGTAGCGGGCTCGCCGCGTCCCCCGCCCCGGCGCGCCCGGTCCGGCCACGTCGAGGAGTCGTGTGCCCTCGTCGTCGTGGAAGGTGAGATCCCCCTCCTCGTCGATCCAGGTACCGTCCCAGCCGAACGGGACGTAGACGATCGGGAACTGTAATCCCTTGCTGGCGTGGACCGTCATGATCTGGACGGCCTCGGTGTCGCGTTCGAGCCGTCGGCTCTGGTCCTCGTGCCGCTGCCGGCGGGAGCTGTCGGCGATCCGGTCGGCGAGCCATTCGACCAGACCGCTGATGCCCTCGCCGGACTCGACCACCTGTTTGTTGCACAGTGCGGAGATCTGCAGGAGATCGGTGAGCAGCCGCTCTCCCCCGCGCATGGCGAGTACCCGGGCCGCGACGTTCTCCTGCGCCATGAGGCGTTGTGCCATCGCGGCGAATCCACATTCGCCGAAGACCTGCCCGAGCGCTGCGAATCCGGCACCGAGTTCGGCGGTGCCCGTCTCTGCCTGCACCGCAAGGCGTTCCGGTGTCCAGCCGAGTAGCGGTGTGAGGGCCGCCAGCCGGACACGATCAGGTCGGGACGGCTGTTCGACGGCGCGCAACACCCACAACCAGTGCTGCGCGGCCGAGGTCTCGAACACGTTGACGCCGGACCCGATCACCGCGTTCACGCCGCGCGCCGCGAGTGCGGTCTGCAAAGGTTCGATGGTCTTGTTCTGTCGCACCAGGACCGCGATGTCACCGGGTTCGACCGGTCGTCGCGCACCGTCGACGACGATCGTCATGCCGGCGGACAGCGCGGAGGAGATGTGGTCGGCGACGTCGGTGGTGATCCGGGCGCGGGCATCGGGCGCCGACGGCACCCCCAGCGAGTTCAGCCGGTTGAAATCGGTCCGCATGAACGCGCGCACCTGCATCGGTACCGCGCCGTCGAGGCGACTGCCCGCGTGGGCGGCACCCACCGGATGCACCACGATGCCCGGATGCCCCAGGGTCGCGCCGCCGTAGAGCGTCCACAGGGATGCCACCAGGTCGCCGTCCGAGCGGCGGTTGGTGTCCAGGGCGCGCAGGGTGTCGGCAGAACGCACCGCGGACAGATAGCTGAGCACCTCCGCGCCCCGGAAGCCGTAGATGGACTGTTTGGGATCGCCTACCAGCACGAGGCGCCGGTGCCCGTGGAAACAACGCCGGACGATGTCCCATTGCAGCGGATCGGTGTCCTGGAACTCGTCGACCAAGGCCACCGCGAAGGTGCTCCGGATGCGCCGGCAGGCCGCCTCGCCGACGTCGGGATCGGTGATGATGCGGTGCAGGATGGTCTGCAGGTCGTCGTAGGTCCGCAGTCGCGATGTCCGCTTGCGTGCCTCGACGATCTGCCGTACCCGCGCCGCGAACCGCACCCGCCGCGCAGCCACGCGGCCGGGCTCCCCGGCGTCCTGCAGTTCGGCCGCCTCGGGTGCTAGCGCCACGGCCGCCTGCCGGACCGCGTCGCGAGCGATCCGCTGTGCCTCGGCCAGGCTGAAATCCGGTGCCTCACTGGTGGAGAAGCCGCGGAGATAGAGGTCGAGCGCGACCTCGTCGGTGAGTTCGTCGACCTCTTCGACGATCCGGTACACCATCTCCCGTTCCCCGAGGAAGCCGAGGGCCTCGAGCATCCGATTGCAGAAGGTGTGGGTGGTCGCGATGGTCGAGGCGTCGAAGTCCGACAGGGCCCGCACCAGGTGGGCGCGGCGCCGCGCGACATCCTCGGCGGTCCCGGCGGCCAGCAGCCGGTGCAGCTGATCCGCCGACTGCGCCGCCGACGCCGGATCAGCGAGTACGCCGACCAATCCGTGGACCCGCTCGCGCATGCGTTCGCGTAGTTCGGCGGTGGCCGCGCGGCTGAACGTGACCAGCAACATCCCGGAGATCGGCACCCCCTCGGCGAGGTAGCGCGCGGCGAGGCTGACGATCGCATAGGTCTTGCCGGTGCCCGCGCTGGCCTCCAGGACCGTCGTCTGCGCGGGGAGGTCCTCGGCGATGTCGAAGGTGTGGGGTGCTCGGGTCGATTCCGTCACGCGATGCCCTCCCCGTTCTGCAGCAACGGCGACCAGATGGCCCGGGCAAGCGCACAGAACAGCGGGTCATCGGGATCGGCGGGTGCCATGATGCCGGCCAGAACGTTGTCCTCGACCGCCTTTCGGGCCAGGATGTCCTCGAAGGTGACCTCGGCGAGCGCATCACCGCCGAACACGAGGCGCACATGAGGTTGCAGATGGGCGCCGAACTTCCCGGAGAAGGACCGGCGCGCGTTGACCAGACCCCAATCGGGCCGGCGCCCACCGGCATCATGCTGCGCGAAGGCCGCCGCGGCCTCGGCCGGCAGGGGCAGAGGCTGCTCGAGGCCGGCGTCCCGGATACGGATGAGGTCGTGCAGGATACGTGCGGCGTCGTCGGGCCGGCCGAAGGTGACCCGCGCGGCACCCGCACCCCTGGCGGCGCGCCCCACCACGACACCGGAGTCCACCCGACCGGCGACCGGGTTTCCCTGATCGGCGGCGGCCGCCACCGCGACGATCCGAATCCATTCCGTCAGTTGCTGTTTGGCTTTCAACCGAGAGTACGTAGCGGTGACGAAGCGTTGGCCGAACACGTTCGGCACGGTGCCATACAGACGGCGTCCGTCCGGCAGGGTCACGTCCACGTCGAGCATCGCGGGCGACCCGTCGCGCAGAACGGCGACGTTGCGGTACAGATTCTGCGCCACGGTCGAGATCGACGCCAGCGTGCGGGTCCCGAAGGCGAAGGGCGGCAACGTTCCCCGGCGGAGCTCGGCGGCCTGGCACTCCTCGATGGAGGCGCCGCCCAGCATGCGTTTCAGGAATCGTTCGCCGATACCCCACGATTCCAGGGGATCGAGATCGACGTCGAGCTGATCGTCGTGTGCGCTTTCCGCGCGTGGAATTCGTGCGCCGAGTCGCTGGCGGAGGTAGCCCGCAATCGGGTCGGTGTGGAACTCGATCAACAGGTCGAGGTCGATGTCGCCGGCCTCGTCCGGATCGTCGTCAACGGGCACCGAGCGCGCGGCCATCGGGACCGCGGTGGTGGCGGGCGTGCGCATCGCACGGGCTCCGTCGAGCAGTTCGGCGTCGTGACTGAACGGGCCGGCCACACCCGCGACGCCGCCGTCGAGAAAGTTGCGTTGATCGAAACCGTGCAGCGTGTGATGTCGCACCGGATCCACGGCGGCCGCAGGCGATCTCGCGGGATCGATGAGGGTGCGCAATGTATCGGCCAGTTCACTCACCACGACGGCGGGCGGGATCCGACGACCGGAGACCGGGTCGGCACCGGAGTAGAAGACCAGCAGCGTCTCGGTGGCGGCGCAGATTGCGTCAAGGAAGCACTGTCTGTCCTCGTCACGCGGGTTGCGTTCGCCGACAAGCGGATCGACGCCCAGGAGGTCGTCACCGTCGATGCGCTGGACGCGGGGGAACACCTCGCCGTCGATGCCGAGGAGCACGATGACACGATGCGGGACCGACCGCATGGGCACCATCGTGCAGACCGTGAGTTCACCGGTGCGGAAGTTCGAGCGGGTGGGCCGCCCGGCGAGCAGTGCGGCCATCAGGTCACGCACATCGGCGAGGCGGAGCACGGTCGGCTCGGCGGGGCCGGACTCGCCGAATGCGTCGGTGATCAACCGGATCGCCTGGGCCCGTTGCCAATCGTCGCCGGGTGAGGTCGCGGTGAGGGCATCGACGACGCCGGTGAGAGCGTCGCGCCATCGATCACGTGGGCCGGTCTCGGTGAGGGCCTCGAGGGTGGTCGACAATCGCGCGAGGAACTCGGCGAAGCGGCCGGCGAGGTCGATCTCGGTGCTCTCGACCCCGGCGAGCGGGAGTGCGGTACCCAGCCACTCGCCGTCCTGCTCCTCGGCCACCACACCGAGTAGGATGCGATCAAGCCCCGCCTCGAAGGTGCCCTGACCGAAACCGTCGAGCCCGAAACGCGCCCGCTGCCCGAGCCCGATTCCCCAGCGAACATTACTGCCCGCCAACCAGTCCCGTACCCGATCCAGATCGTCATCGGTCAGATCGAAACGGGTCCGCACCGGTTCGAGACCCAACAGGTCGGCGACCTCACCGGCGCTCACACGTCCGGCGGCCAACTCCACCACCGCACCCACCACGTCCAGGATCGGGTTGACCTGCCGGACCCCACGGTCGGCCAGCCGCACGCGCAACGCGAAGGCCGGGTGCGCCAGACCGGCCTGCCCGAAAGCGCCCCGGATGAGCGGCGCGAACGTCTCGACGTCGGGGCACATGATCAAGACATCGCGGGGCTGCAGGGTCGGGTCGTCGGCAAACAGATGCAACAGCCGGTCCCGCAGGACCTCGACCTGCCGTTCGGGTCCGTGACATGCATGGATCTCCACCGATGAATCCGCCGGTACCGCTTGTTGTCTCAGGTCATCAGCGCACAGACCGGCGTGCAGCGCACCCAGCAGCGTCGGGCGATGGCCGAGCACCGACTCGTGGTGGACGTCGACGTCGGCATGCGGCTGCAAGCGCAACTCGAGTTCCTGCACATCCCGCGACAGGCTCGCCAGCAACGGGTGGGCGATCGCCGGCAGCCGACGGTCGGCCCGGCGCGGCGAATGCGTCTCCTCCGGCCGATCACCGGCCACGGTCGATGACGAGATCGCTTCCCACAGAACCGGACTCGGGTGCGGTAGAAACACATGCACGTCACGATGACGTGCCAGCGCAACCAGCAGGGCACGGAACTCCTCGGTGACGCGAGTCGGCCCGAACACCGAAAGACGTTCGGGCAGATCCGTCACCGCCGGGTTCGCCCGCAGCCGGGCGCACAGGTCGCCGAGTGCCTCGGCGGGATGCGGGCGCCCGACCTCGGCGCGCAGCGCACGCCAGAATCCCGGCTGCCACGACAGATCGGCGCCGATGTGACCACCCGCGCCGTCCTCGTCTCGGCCCTGCGCCCATGCCGCGAGCATCGTCGGCCGGGCCCGCCCGTACCGCTCGAACAGATCGGCCAGATGCCGGGCCGTCGCGAACCGGCGCCCGATCCGCGGGGACGTCTCGTCGCCGCCGCCGACGTGGCGGGCGATCATCGCGAGTTCGGGGTCGTCGATGCGGTCGTCGAGGACGCGCAGCACCGACCACACCAGGACGGAGGGTCGCCACGGATCGTCCGCACCGCCGCCGGCGCTGTGTTCGTGACCGGCGTTCGCTGTGTCGGTGCCGGCCGCTTCGGTGAGCAGCGCGGCAGTCACCGCATCGGCGAGCGCGGCCGGTGAGAGGAACTCGATGTTGGCCGCGATTCCGTCGGATCGTGTTGTCCCGCAACCGATCCGGGTCGCAAGGTGCTGCTGCAACCAGCGTTCCACGCCGGCGGCCGGCACCGCCACGATCTCGGGACTCATCGGATCGTCGAGCGGGGTCGCGAGGAGGTCGGCCAGCGCGTCGGCGAGAGTGTCGGTGCGCTCGGCCCGGTGCAGATGGAGCATCAGCCGGGTGGAGTGCTCAGGCGCCGGTCATCGACCGGCGTGCGTGGAAGCGGATCGGTTCACCCAGATGGTACTCGAGCACCTCGCGCATATCCGGTGGGATCGGCCGCGGCCGTCCGGTGTCCGGGTCGACCACCACCATCGTCGTCTCCGCCGAGGCGCAGAGCACCTCGTGATCGTCGAAGAGGCGCAGCGCCATCACGAACGACGACGTCCCGACCCGGCTTACGCAACTGCGCGCGCAAATCGGGGCCGGGGTGTACTCGAGGGACGCTGAGAACTCGATGTCCTGCCGCGCCACCAGCATCGACAGGTCCGCCGGGCGCGTCGGCCACCAGTCGGCGAAAGAACGCACGCGGGTCTCCTCGAACAGCCGCGCGAACTGCACGTTGTTGACATGGTTGTTGGGGTCCATGTCGCCCCAGCGCAGCTGCAACGGGATGTCGAGGTGATAGTCGTGGGCCACCCTGCCGACGATAGCGACGGGTACCGACGCCGCGAACACCACCTCCGGACACACCGGCACCGAACGCCGATCGTGGCGGCGGCGAGGTCGTAGACTCACGCGCGGGGAGTGAGTGCACGATGGCGACACCGAGGGGATGGGCGTGAACATCGACACCGCGCGAACACGGCTGCGGCCGCTGGGACGCGACGACGTCGATGAACTGATCCACCTCGACAGCGATCCCGAGGTGATGCGCTACGTCAGCGGCGGCGCGTCGACCTCACGTGCGGTGATCGAAGAGTGGGTGCTGCCCCGCGCTGAGGCCGAACGTCGCAGTCACGGCACCGGCGTATGGGCCGTCGTGGATCCGGCCACCGCGGTCTTCCTGGGTTGGGTGTCGCTGCGTGCGCCGCGGCACAGCAATCGGGCCGAACTGGAACTGACCTATCGTCTCCGGCGTGCCGTGTGGGGGCGCGGGCTGGCCACCGAGGCATCCCGGGCCCTGCTGGCCTTCGCGTTCGGTCATCTGGGCACCCAGCGCGTCTTCGCCGGCACCATGGCGGTCAACGTGGGCTCCCGGCGGGTGATGGAGAAACTCGGGATGAGTCTGACCGCCATCCATGTCTCCGACGAACGATTCGACGACGTGGCCGCACCACCATCGGTCCTCGGTTTCCTCGCCGACGGCGGCTTCGAGGCGGCCGAGGTCGAGTACGAGATCCTGGCGTCACGTTGGTCGGTGCTCGCCTCGCGGTGGCCCTCGGCGACCGGCCTCCCGGCCTGAGACAACCCGCCGAAATCGTGGGCGGCAGGGTCTCGTCGCGAACAACCATGGATCATTGACTACCGTTGTGGGTGTGCGGCGTCACGCGCACGATCGGCCAGACAAACTTTGAGACCCGCAGACCGTCGCGGCCCAGACGTTCAGACCCCGCAGACCGTTCAGACCCGCAGACGATCGAGCCAGAGGAGATGTTCTCGTGAGCAGCCCAACCCCACACGCCCGCAAGCATGTGGTCATCATCGGCTCCGGTTTCGGCGGCCTGTTCGCCGCCCAGCGACTGCGCAAGGCCGATGTGGATGTCACCCTCATCGCGAAGACGACACATCACCTGTTCCAGCCGATGCTCTACCAGGTGGCCACCGGCATCGTCGCCGAAGGCGAGATCGCTCCGGCGACCCGCGTGGTCCTGCGCAAGCAGCGCAACACCAAGGTGCTGATGGGCGATGTGTTCGAGATCAATCTGGAGGCCAAGACGGTCACCTCGCGGCTGCTCGAGCGGGTCACCGTCACCCCGTATGACAGCCTGATCATCGCCGCCGGCGCGGATCAGTCCTACTTCGGCAACGACCATTTCGCCGAGTACGCGCCCGGTATGAAGACCATCGACCACGCTCTCGAGCTCCGCGGCCGCATCCTCGGCGCCTTCGAGCAGGCCGAACTGTCCGACGATCCGGCCGAACGCGCCAAACTGCTGACCTTCGTCGTCGTGGGTGCCGGCCCGACCGGCGTGGAACTCGCCGGCCAGATCGCCGAGATGAGCGACAAGACCCTCAAGGGCGCGTTCCGCAACATCGATCCGACCGAGGCACGGGTGATCCTGCTCGACGCCGCCCCGGCGGTGTTGCCGCCCTTCGGCGAGAAACTCGGCGGCAAGGCGGCGCGCCGTCTCGAGAAGATGGGCGTGGAGGTCCAGCTGAATGCCATGGTCGTCGACCTCGACTACGACGGTCTGGTGGTCAAGGAGAAGGACGGCACCACGCGGCGCATCGAATCGCAGTGCAAGGTGTGGTCCGCGGGCGTGCAGGCCAGCCCGCTCGGCAAACAGCTCGCCGAACAGTCCGGCGTCGAACTCGACCGCGCCGGTCGTGTGAAGGTGCAGCCCGACCTCTCGATTCCCGGGCATCCCGACGTGTTCGTCGTGGGCGACATGATGGCCGTCGACGGTGTGCCGGGCGTCGCGCAGGGCGCGATTCAGGGCGGACGCTACGCGGCCGACGCGATCAAGGCCGAGCTCAAGGGACATTCCCCGGCCGATCGCAAGCCCTTCAGCTACTACGACAAGGGCTCGATGGCCACCATCTCGCGGTTCAGCGCGGTGATGCAGGTGCCGATCCCGGGCACCAAGAAGAAGTTCGAGACCGAGGGCTACTTCGCGTGGCTCGGCTGGCTCGCCCTGCACCTGGTGTATCTGGTGGGCTTCCGTAACCGACTCAACACCCTGGTCAACTGGTTCTTCGCGTTCACCACGCGCGGCCGTTCACAGCTCGCGGTGACCGAGCAGCAGGTGTATGCCCGGACGGCGATCGGGCAGCTCAGCGCGCTGGAGAAGAAATCCGTGGAGGAGACCGAGGCCGAATCGGCGGGCGCCACGCCGCCCGGCGAGAAAGCGGACGACGGCGAGGCGGACACGAAGGTCGAGGCGAGCTGACCTCGTCGGCGCTCAGTGCACCGGATCGGGGTCCGGATCCGGATTCCGGTGTGCCGAGGCCGACGCCGTGGACGACAGATCCGCGGTGCGCAGATCGACCGACGGTATGCGGGTGAGGAGTTTGTGGCCCCACCAGAAGCCGAGGAACACGGCGAGCGCGCCGTAGGCGGTGAGCCACAACTCCCAGTTGCCCGCGGTGCCGTCGCGAATCGCGGTGAAGTTCTGGCCCGCGATCACCGCAAAGCACATCAGCAACGCCACGATCGGGCCCGCCGGATACAGCCACGCCTTATAGGGCAACTCGTCGAGTGAGCGGCCCTGCAGATTCCAGGCCCGGCGGAATCGGTAGTGCGCCCAGGCGATCCCGATCCAGGTGATGAAGCCCGCCACCGACGACGCCGTCACCAGCCACACGTAGGCACGGCCGTCGCCCACCCGGCTGGCGAGGAAGCACAGCGCCCCGATCGCGGTGGTCGCCGCCACCGCCATCACCGGGACGCCGGAGCGTCGAGTGACCCACATGAACACCCGCGGCGCACTTCCCTCGACCGCCAGTCCGTACAACGCGCGGGTGGCCGCGAACAGGCTCGCGTTGCCCGCCGACAGGATGGCGATGAGGATCACGGCGTTCATCATCGACGCCGCCACCGAGATGCCCGCGTCTTTGAAGACCAGGGTGAACGGCGCGATCGCGATGTTCTCCTCGGAGGCATTCAGCAGATTCGGATCGGTGTAGGGAATCAGGAACGAGATGATCGTCAGGGTGCCGACGTAGAAGAGCAGAATCCGGACGAACACCGTGCGCACCGCGCGCGGGATCGCACTCTTGGGTTCCACCGCTTCCCCGGCGGCCACCGCGATCATCTCGGTGCCCTGGAAGGCGAAGCCGGCGATCAGGAACACCGAGAGCATGCCCAGCGGCCAGTCCACGAACGGCGCGTCGTCGATGGTCCAGTTACTGAACCCGGGTGCCGGCCCGTCACCGACGACACCGAGCACCAGGAGCACCCCCACGCCGAGGAAGACCACGACCGCGATCACCTTGATGGTCGCGAACCAGAACTCGGCCTCGCCGAAAGCCTTGACCGCGAACAGGTTCAGCCCCAGCAGGGCAGCCAGGAAGATCACCGACCAGATCCACGACGGCACGTCGGGCAACCAGAACTTCATGATCAGTCCGGCCGCCACGAGTTCGGCGGCCAGGGTCACCGACCAGTTGAGCCAGTAATTCCACCCGGCGGCGAAACCGAAGGACTTGCTGACGAACCGTTTGCCGTACTCCTCGAAGGGATTGCTGCACGGGATGTAGGCCGACATCTCCCCCAGGCTCTGCATGAGGAAGAAGACCATGACGCCCATGAGCAGATAGGCGGTGACCGCGCCGCCCGGCCCGGCATCGTGGATAGTGGCGCCGGATGCCACGAACAGGCCGGTACCGATGGCACCGCCGAGCGCGAGCATGCTGATGTGACGACTCTGCAGTCCCTTGCGCAGGGACTCATCGGGGGTGATCCCCAGGGGACTGGACACCCGGGGAGTCTATCGGCGATCAACGATGCCGGCGCGACGTTCGGCGCAGAGTCAGACCAGTGCGCGCACGTCGAGTTCGTCGCAGAGGTGACGGGCACCGGCCGCCGATCCGGCCAGCGCCGTCGTGAGGCTGCCGCCGGCCGCGAGCATCAGCCGGGCGGCATACCCGGCGTCGGCGACATCCTCGGGCCGATCGTCGGGAAACCGGAACACACTGCTGATGCCGCGGTGTGCCAGACCCGTCGGCGATGCCGATCCGATCGCGGTCCGGTGCCGGAGAAGCGGTCGGTGCTCTGCGTCCACATGGAGGGCGGACTGCCAGCCACCGAGGTCGTCGGCCGGGTTGAGGCCGGGCGACCGGCCGATCTGGGCGTGTTCGCCGATGGTCACACTCGCTCCGGCCGCCACGGCGATCGTGGTGGTGCTCCGGTGCGCGGCGCCGCCGGCGATCACCGTGGGCTCTGGATCGACGAGCAGCCGGGCACCCTCGCCGACGGTGAGGTCCCAGGCCGATTCCGAATCCGTCCGCTGTGCCGACGGCAGCACGATCATCGCCGCGACCGTGCGGACCTCGAGTCGGGCACCGGCGGTCACGTCGACCACGATTCGCACAGTGTCGCCACCGAGGGGGGTGGCGGCGGTGCCGATGAGATGCACGGTGTGCGGACCCGTCTGGCGCACGGCGATCCCGCCGGCCGCGGATACCCGTGGCGATCTGCCGGGTGCGGCGACGATGCTCACCTCGGTATGCACGACACCCCTGATCCCTGGGTCACCCGATCAGCCGCCCACGGCGACCGCGGCGAGTTGCCCGCGGACCCAGTGCAATACGTCGGTGGCGGCCGGATCGTCGGTCAGTGAGATCATCGCGGTCGGCCGGCCCTGCCGGACCCGCTCGGCGTCGGCGCGCATCACCTCGAGGTCGGCGTGCACGCGCTCGGCGAGATCGGTCTTGTTGATCACGAGCAGATCGGAGAAGGTGACGCCGGGCCCGCCCTTACGTGGAACCTTGTCGCCGCCGGCCACGTCGATGACGAAGATCTGCACGTCGATGAGTCCGGTGGAGAACGTCGCGGTCAGATTGTCGCCGCCCGATTCCACCAGGAGCAGATCCAGCGGCGGATTGGCGGCGACGAGGTCGTCGATGGCGTCGAGGTTGGCGGTGATGTCGTCGCGGATGGCGGTGTGCGGGCAGCCGCCGGTCTGCACGGCGGTGATCCGCTGGTCCGGCAGAACCGCGTTGCGGCGCAGGAAGTCCGCATCCTCGGTGGTGTAGATGTCATTGGTCAGCACGGCGACCGACAACTCGTCGCGCAGTTCGCGGCACAGCGCGGCGACCAGCGCGGTCTTACCCGAGCCGACCGGTCCGCCGACGCCGATCCGCAGGGCCTCGCCGGGTTCGCGGTGGCGTCGCGGGCGGTCCGGGTGATGCGAGTGCGGCTCGCCGTCGATCAGGTGGGGTGGCATGGGGTTCCTCTCGGGGCGGTCAGGACATGAACAGGGGCATGGGGCGTCGTGCATGCCGTTCGGCGTAGACGTCCATCGTCGGGTCGGACAAATCGGCGAGCCCGGTGGCGGCTTGCGCGGCGACCCGTTCGCAGTCGACACCGAGTTCGGCGATCACGATCGCCACGTCGGCCGGGTCGAGTGCCAGTAGCCGCTGGCCCGCGGTCGCCGAGCCGCTCATCGTCGTGTACGCCAGTACCAGCGCGGTGTGGAATCCCGACAGTCGGCATCGTGCCCCGATGGACCCCGCGATGACCGGCAGGTGGGTGGCCGGCGTATGCGCCGACCAGTCGTCGTCGGGCCACATCCGCCGGGCCAGCCGCAGCATCCCGCGGCCCTGCGCGTAGGACGCCGCACGGGCGGCCGACGACGGTGTGCGGGCGTCGGTTTCCTGTTGTGCGGCAACGACATCCAGCGCGTCTTCGGCGACCGCGGCGGCGATCGACGCGGCCACCAGCCCGGAGGTCAGCAACCGCCTGCGCAGGAAGTCGGCGAGTGCGGCGACGGTCGTGACGTCACCGTCGGAGATGGCCTGCTCGACGCCACCGGAGTGCACGTGGCCGCCCACCGGGAGCCGGGAGTCGGCCAGCGTCAGCATCATCGCCAGCGGAGCGGATTCGAGGTGGCGCATCAGAACAGGAAATACCGCTGCGCCATCGGCAACCGGTCCATCGGCGGTGAATCCCACACCTCACCGTCGATGCGCACGGTGAAGGTGTCGGGTTCGACCTCGATTCGCGGGCAGGCGTCGTTGCCTGGCATGTCCGCCTTGCCGAGGCTCCGAGTGTTCTTGACGGGCACCAGTTTTCGGTCGACACCGATCCGATCGGCCAGGCCGTCGTCGGCTCCGGGCGCGACGAAGCTGACCGACGTGGCCGCGGCAACCTTGCCCGCCGCGCCGAACATCGGCCGCCCCAGCACCGGCTGCGGGGTGGGAATGGACGCGTTGGCATCACCCATGGCCGCCCACGCGATGGCACCGCCCTTGATGACGAGATCTGGTCGGACACCGAAGAACACCGGGTCCCAGACGACGAGGTCGGCGAGCTTGCCCACCTCGACCGAGCCGATCTCGTCGTCGAAGCCGTGCGCGATGGCGGGGCAGATCGTGTACTTCGCGACGTAGCGGCGGGCGCGGAGGTTGTCGGCCGGGCCATCGCCGTCGAGCGCACCGCGTTTGCGCTTCATGACGTGCGCGGTCTGCCAGGTGCGCAACACCACCTCACCGATCCGGCCCATCGCCTGGGCGTCCGATCCGATCATCGAGATGGCGCCGAGGTCGTGCAGCAGGTCCTCCGCGGCGATGGTGGACGGCCGGATACGACTTTCGGCGAAGGCGAGATCCTCCGGCACGGTCGGGTTGAGGTGATGACACACCATGAGCATGTCGAGATGCTCGTCGAGCGTGTTGACGGTGTGCGGGCGGGTGGGATTGGTGGAACTCGGCAGGACGTTGGGATGTGCTGCGACCGTGATGATGTCGGGCGCATGCCCACCACCGGCGCCTTCGGTGTGGTAGGCGTGGATGCCGCGGCCGGCGATGGCGGCGAGGGTCTGCTCGACGAATCCGGCCTCGTTCAGGGTGTCGGAGTGCAACGCGACCTGGACACCGGTCTCGTCGGCGACCCGCAGGCACGCATCGATCGCGGCCGGGGTGCTGCCCCAGTCCTCATGAAGTTTGAATCCCGATGCGCCGGCCCGGATCTGCTCGTACATCGCCTCGGCACTGACCGTGTTGCCCTTACCGAGCAGGGCGATGTTCATCGGCCAGTGATCGGTAGCGGCCAGGATCGAGGCGAGATGCCAGGCACCCGGGGTGACGGTGGTGGCCTTGCTCCCCTCGGCGGGACCGGTGCCACCGCCGATCAGGGTAGTGATGCCGTTGCCGAGCGCCTCGTCCATGATCTGCGGACAGATGAAGTGGACGTGACAGTCGATCCCGCCGGCCGTGACGATTTTGCCGTTGCCGGCGACGATCTCGGTGGACGGCCCGATCACGAGATCTGGGTGGACGCCGTCCATCGTGTCCGGGTTCCCCGCCTTGCCCAGCGCGACGATCCGGCCGTCCCGAATCCCTAGGTCCGCCTTGATGATTCCCCAGTGATCAAGGACCACCACGCCGGTGATCACCGTGTCGGGGGCGCCGTCGGCGCGGGTCGCGCGGCTCTGCCCCATCGACTCGCGGATCACCTTGCCGCCACCGAAGACGGCCTCGTCACCCGCGCGTCCCGGGCCGCCGGAGCGATCCTCGGTGACCTCGATCAGCAGGTCGGTATCCGCGAGCCGGATCCGGTCGCCGGTGGTGGGGCCGAACAGCGCCGCGTAGCGGTCACGACCGAGTGATGCCATGTCAGTTCCGTCCTTCGCGGGCGTCCGGGAGCTTGCCGGGGGCGTCGAGTGAGATGCCGTGCACCTCACGGGAACCGCCCAGCGGCACCAGCGTCACGGTCATCGCCACGCCGGGTTCGAACCGCACCGCGGTACCGGCTGCGATGTCGAGACGTCGCCCGAGCGCCTGGTCCCGGTCGAAGTCGAGTGCCGCATTCGCCTGCGGGAAGTGGACGTGGCTACCGACCTGCACCGGCCGGTCGCCGGTGTTGATCACCGGCATCGTGACCCGGTCGGCTCCGGCGTTCAACTCGATCGTTCCCGGCGCCGGGATCACCTCGCCCGGGATGATCCCCTGATCACTCGAAAGCTGCTCCGGCGGTGCGTGATCCGACATGTCATTCTCCTCGCGTCGCTGCTGCTCGGCCCCCGGCCGGCGCAGGCGATCAATCAATCGATCGGGTTGTGCACGGTGACGAGCTTGGTGCCGTCCGGGAAGGTGGCCTCCACCTGCACGTCGTGCAGCATCTCGGGCACCCCGTCCATCACATCCGCGCGTCGTAGCACCTCGCGTCCCGACGTCATGAGTTCGGCGACCGTTCGCCCGTCGCGCGCACCCTCGAGCACGTGATCGGTGATGATCGCCACCGCTTCGGGGTGATTGAGTTTGAGACCGCGTCCCTGCCGCCGGCGGGCCAGCTCGGCCGCGTAGGAGATCAGCAGCCGTTCTTGTTCATGCGGCGACAGTCGCACCGTTGTCTCTCCTCCTCCACGAGCCGCCCGCGGGACTCGGGCGCCGACAATGGAGTCATCCTGCCACGCACCCACTCCATCGGCGCGGCGAGCGTCAGCCGCCCAGGCTGCCGCCGTGCGCACGCAGAGTCTGTAACCGCGCCTCGGTGCACAGCGGTGCGATCGTGGTGACCTCAGCGGCGGTGAACGCGCCCGCCGCGATGCCACGTTCGATGACCAGCGCGAGCGACATCGCAGTCGCGGGTTCGTCGAGCACCTCACTACCCGATACGTGTTCGAAGTAGGCCTGCAGACGTGCCGCCGCAGTCGGCATCGCCTGCCGGAAGAAGTCGATGACCGCTGTCCAGCGGGTCACCAGATGCCCGGGGTGCATGTCCCAGCCCTGGTAGAGCCCACGCTTGAGGGAGCGAGTCACCAGCGCGTGATGGCGCTCGAGTGCCGCCGCGACCTGACCGGGGTCACCGACCGGGACCACCTGCGTGGAGCCGTCGCTCACCCAGACCCCGGTATGCGCGGCGGCCGCCTGCATCACGTCCTTGGCATGATCGGCGACCGGGTGCGTCAGGGACTGCTGCGCGGAGACGATGCCGCAGGCCGCGCTGTAATCGTAGGTGCCGTAATGCAATCCACTCAGCCGCGGACGGCCGCGGTGGATCGCCTCGGCCACGGTCGCCCGCCCGTCGGCGCCCAGCACCGCCTGCGGGATCTCCACCTGCAGCTCATAGCGCAGTGCACCCTCGGACAGGCCGTGGGCGCGTTCGAGGTCGGCACAGATCAGGTTGACCGCGTCGACCTGACGCACGTCGCGCAGCTTGGGCACGGTGAAGACGAAGCCGTCGGGCACGCCGCCGGCCGCGTCGAGTACCAGTTCCAGGGTGCGGATGCCGCGGGCACGTTCCGCGGCGCCGAGGCCTTTTGCCCGGATTCCGGCGACCCGCGGCGCGTGTGGCCGGTCGGCGGACCAGGCGGCCAGCGTCTCGCCGGCCCGACGGGCATCGGCGTCCTCGACGGCGTCGGGCCGCCGGCCGTAGCCGTCCTCCAGGTCGATTCGTGCGTCGACGATCGGATTGCTGCGCAATCGCGCCAGCACGAGGTCGGCAATCGGGGCGTCGGCGAGATCGGCGAGGGTGGCGGCGGCCGCTTCGGCGATGGCGCGCGCCTGCTCACCCCAATACGCCGGGGTGCCGGGGTCGGCGTCGGCCGCACTGAGGTAGGCGGTGTGCACCGGTTGGGCGGCGGCATCGTCACCCGGGAACTGCCGGGCGAGGTCGGCGTCGACGTCGTCGAGGATCGCGTCGACGGCGGACCGGGTGTCCGGGTGCAGCGCGCGGTGCGGGCCGGGCCGTGGGACGCCGGACGCCGAGCTCATGCGGGCGCGGCCTGGCCGTCGGGCAGTTCGATGTTCTGCAGGCGCACCTGGGAGCGGGCGAGCAGGCGGCCGTCGTCGTCGGTCATCTCCACGGCCCACAGCTGCTGGCGCCGGCCGCGGTGGATCGGGGTCGACCGCGCGGTCACCGTCCCGGAGCGGATGGAACGCAGGAAGTCGGTGTTGTTGTTCACGCCGACGGCGGTCCCGCCGATCCCGGACTCCTGCAACCAGAAGTAGCCGCTCATGCTCGCCACGCTCTCGGCAACCGCACAGTAGACGCCGCCGTGCACGATGCCGAAGGGCTGATGATGCTTGTCGGCGATCTCCAGGGAAGCCACCAGACCGTCTGCGCCGACCTCGATGGGCGTCAGGCCGAGTACCGAGTCGAGTCCTCGTCCCAGCGAGGCCCGCACGTCGCGTTCTGTGCTGTCGGTCCCCGCATTGCCGGTCTTCCCTGCATTCCCGGTCGTGCCTGTGCTGCCGGTCGTCCCTGTGTTGCCAGTCATGGCCTCAACACTGACACGACCGTCCCCGTCGGACACCTCGAGGCCCGGGTGAACACCCCCGAGGAACCGGTAGGCCCCACGTTTCGTTGAAACGTGGGGCCTACCGTGGCGTGGACCGGGGGTCTCTGCAGCCCTCAGGACTCTCGCGCGGTCCGACGTGACTCTTAATGTAGGCTACCCTTACCAACCTGTCAAGGGCCGCGCGAAGTTCGTGTCGGAGAACCGCTTCGGCGCAGGTGGGACACCGGTTTGACCGCGAATGCGGCGAGTAGGAGATGCGGCAGTAAAATGCGAAGAATGAATGGTTTGGGCGACCTCGAGCGTGCCGTGATGGACACGTTGTGGACCAGTTCCACGCCGCAGACCGTGCGGCAGGTACACGCAACACTCTCGCGTGACCGCTCGCTCGCGTACACCACCGTGATGACAGTGCTGCAGCGGCTCGCCAAGAAGAACCTGGTCACCCAGATCCGCGACGACCGGGCACACAAGTACGTCCCCACCCATCCCCGCGAAGACCTCGTCGCCAGCCTGATGGTCGACGCCCTCAGCGAGGCCGACGCCCCGGGTTCGCGTCACGCGGCGCTCGTCTCCTTCGTGGGCCGCGTCGGCGCCGACGAAGCAGCGGCGCTGCGGCATGCGCTCGATGAACTCGAAGCGGCGCGCGGGACCCCCGAGTCCGGCTAGATTCACACACACCCCCACAGCCCACCGCAAGGACCGCCCTGATGACAGCCCTGCTCTTCGGCATCCTGACCGTGGTGCTGGTCGGTCCCGCCCCGGAGGCTCTGTCCCGGGCGCAGTGGCCGATCCGCGCGCCACGGGCAGCGATGACCCTGTGGCAGGCGATCGCGCTGGCCGCGGTGCTCTCCGCGTTCAGCTGTGGTCTGGCCATCGCGGCCAATCTGCTCGCGCCGGGGCGCGACGGGACACCGACCACCCATCCCCTCCACGAGATCGAGCGCATCGGCTTGCCACTGTGGTCGGTCTACGTCGGCGTCTTCGCCCTCACCCTTCTCATCGGCGGACGTCTGGTCTTCACCACGATCCGCGTCGGACTGCGTACCCGCGCCCGCCGGGCCTCACACCGGCAACTGATCGACATCCTCGACCGCTGCGACCGCAGCGATGCCTCGCATCCCCTGTTCGCCCGGGATGTCCGGATGATCGACGTGGAACAGCCACTGGCCTACTGTCTACCCGGCCTCCGCCAGCGCGTGGTGGTCTCCGAAGGTGTGGTGCACCGCCTCACCCGCGACGAACTCATCGCCGTCATCGCCCACGAACGGGCCCACCTGCGGGCGCGGCACGACTTGGTCCTCGAGGCGTTCATCGCGCTTCACGAGGCGTTTCCGCGCTTCGTCCGCAGCAGCTCGGCGCTCGACGCGGTGGAACTGCTCGTCGAAGCCCTCGCCGACGACCAGGCCGTCCGGGCCACCACGCCGACGACACTCGGCCGCGCGCTGGTGGCCTGCGCCGACGCCGTGGCCCCCCGCGGCGCGATGGCCGTCGGCGGTCCGACAACTCTCGCGCGGGTGCACCGCCTCCGCGACGACCGGTCCACCCGGCTGGTGGCGATCACCGCCTACTGCGGTGCGGCCGCGATCCTCGTGGTCCCCACCCTCGCCGTCGCCATCCCGTGGCTCACCGAGCTGAGCCGACTGGTGTCGGCAGCGTGATCGCCTACCCGGCACGTACGGATGACGCCCGAGCCGAGCGCGCCGTCCGGCCGTCGAGGCGGACTCGATCGGCAGTCGATGTGGCCGAGGCAATAGGCTTGGTCCCATGAACAACGTCGAGTCATCGTCAACCTCCGCGCGCGCCCAGATCGGTGTCACCGGTCTGGCCGTCATGGGATCGAACATCGCGCGCAACTTTGCTCGCCACGGGTACACCGTCGCGCTGCACAACCGCAGCATCGCCAAGACCGACGCGCTGATCGAAAACCACGGTGGCGACGGTGATTTCATCCGCACGGAGACGATGGCCGAGTTCGTGGCCGCGCTCGAACGTCCGCGCCGGGCACTCATCATGGTGAAGGCCGGCGACGCCACCGACGCGGTCATCGAAGAACTCGCCGGCGTGATGGAACCCGGAGACGTCATCATCGACGGTGGCAACTCGCTCTACACCGACACCATCCGCCGTGAGGCGGCGATGTCGGCGCGTGGACTGAACTTCGTCGGCGCGGGCATCTCCGGCGGCGAGGAGGGGGCGCTCAACGGGCCGTCGATCATGCCGGGCGGACCGGCCGAGTCCTACAAGTCACTCGGGCCGCTCCTCGAGGAGATCTCCGCGCATGTCGACGGCGAACCGTGCTGTACCCACATCGGCCCCGACGGCAGCGGCCACTTCGTCAAGATGGTGCACAACGGCATCGAGTACGCCGACATGCAGCTCATCGGTGAGGCCTACGACCTGATGCGCAAGGCGCTCGACCTGCCGGTCGCCGAGATCGCCGAGGTGTTCCGGCAGTGGAACTCCACTGAACTCGAGAGTTACCTGGTGGAGATCACCGCCGAGGTGCTCAGCCAGGTCGACGCCGAAACCGGCAAGCCATTGGTGGATGTGATCGTCGACGCCGCCGGCCAGAAGGGCACCGGCCGATGGACCGTGAAATCGGCTCTCGACCTGGGTATCCCGACCACCGGCATCGCCGAGGCCGTTTTCGCGCGCGCGTTGTCGAGTTCCACCGCACAGCGCGAGGCCGCCCGCGGTCTGGCCGCCGGTCACCTCGGTGCCGCACCCACCGACACGGCCGCCTTCATCGAGGACATCAAGTCTGCGCTGTATGCCTCCAAGGTGGTTGCCTACGCCCAGGGATTCGATCAGATCGCCGCCGGCAGCGCCGAGTACGGGTGGAACGTCGACCGCGGCTCGCTGGCCACCATCTGGCGCGGCGGCTGCATCATCCGGGCGCAGTTCCTCAATCGCATCCGCGAGGCCTACGCCGACGATCCGGACCTGCCTAGCCTGCTGCTCGCGCCGTACTTCCGGGACGCCGTGGAAGCCGGCATCGACAGCTGGCGGCGGGTGGTCGCGACCGCCACCACGCTGGGCATCCCGGTGCCGGCGTTCGCATCGTCGCTGTCCTACTACGACGGCCTGCGCGCCGAACGACTGCCCGCCGCGCTCACCCAGGGCCTGCGGGACTTCTTCGGCGCGCACACCTATCAGCGTGTCGACAAGGCCGGGACGTTCCACACGCTGTGGGGCGGAGACCGGTCGGAGGTGTCCGAATGACGGCCGGCACCGCCTGATCGTGCGTTTCCTGTCCGGGCACCAGCCCAGCCACGACCTGACCTACGACGACCTGTTCATCGTGCCGAACAGGTCGAATGTCGCCTCGCGCTTCGACGTCGACATCTCCACCCACGACGGCAGCGGGACCACGGTTCCGCTGGTCGTGGCCAACATGACGGCGGTGGCCGGCAAACGGATGGCCGAGACCGTGGCCCGCCGCGGCGGACTGGTGATCCTCCCCCAGGATCTGCCGCTGGCCGCGGCGGCCGATTCGATCGCGTTCGTCAAGTCGCGGCACCTCGTCGCGGACACGCCGGTCGTGCTCACCGAGGACGATTCGGTGTCCGACGCGCTGGCGCTGCTACCCAAACGCGCTCATGGCGCGGCCGTCGTCGTCGCCGACGATGGGCGTCCGATCGGCATCGTCACCGAAGCGGCCTGCACCGGGATCGACCGCTTCACCCGGGTACGCGACGTCCTCGACCCGGCGATGGTCACGCTGCCTGTGGACACACCCGGCCGAGAGGTCTTCGACGCTCTGGGTGACCTGCACCTGGCACTGGCGGTGCTGGTGCATCCCGACGGCACCCTGGCCGGTGTCCTCACCCGGATCGGGGCGCTGCGGCACGGTATCTACCGGCCGAACGTCGACGCGGCCGACAAACTGCGGATCGCGGCCGCGGTCGGTATCAACGGCGATGTCGCGGGTCGCGCACGGTCCCTTGTCGAGGCCGGTGCCGACCTGCTCGTCGTCGACACCGCGCACGGTCATCAGGAGAAGATGATCGCGGCGCTCGACACGATCGCGTCCGCCCACCTCGGCGTCCCGATCGCCGCTGGCAACGTGGTGTCGGCAGAGGGAACCGTCGACCTGATCAAGGCCGGGGCGTCCATCGTGAAGGTCGGAGTCGGGCCCGGCGCGATGTGCACCACCCGGATGATGACCGGGGTGGGCCGGCCGCAGTTCTCCGCCGTCGCCGAATGTGCCGGTGCCGCACGAGAACACGGAGCACACGTCTGGGCTGACGGAGGTGTGCGCCACCCGCGTGACGTGGCCCTCGCCCTCGCGGCAGGCGCGTCCAACGTGATGATCGGGTCCTGGTTCGCCGGCACCTTCGAGTCACCCGGTGAGCTCCAGCGCGACGCCGACGGGATGTTCAAGGTGAGCTTCGGGATGGCCTCCAAGCGCGCCGTCGCGGCACGCTCGGCAGCCGACAGCGCCTACGATCGTGCGCGCAAGGCGCTCTTCGAGGAGGGCATCTCGAGTTCGCGCATCCGCATCGATCCCGGCCGGCCGAGCGTCGAGGACCTCATCGACCACATCTGTTCGGGTGTGCGCAGTGCGGCCACCTATGCGGGTGCGCACACGCTCACCGAACTGCACGACAACGTGGTGCTCGGCATCCAGACCAGCGCCGGATTCGCCGAGGGACGTCCACTTCCGGGCGGATGGTGATCGGGTGGAGACGCTGCTCCTCGTCGCGAGCCTCATCGGTTTCGTCGCCCTCACCCTGGGCACCGCCCTGTTCGTGGCGGCCGAGTTCTCGCTGACCGCACTGGAACGTTCGACGATCACCAACGACGTCGAGGCGCGCGGTGATCGTCGCGCCAAACTGGTGCAGCGCGCGCATTCGACATTGTCCTTCCAACTCTCCGGTGCCCAACTGGGCATCACCATCACCACCCTGATCACCGGTTACATCGCCGAGCCCGTTCTGGCGCGCATCTTCGGACCGCCGCTACGGTCGGCCGGGCTCGGCGAATCGGCCGCCTCGGTGACCTCCCTCATCCTGGCGCTGGTCATCGCGACGTCGTTGTCGATGGTGCTCGGTGAACTGATCCCCAAGAACCTCGCCATCGCCAAACCGCTCGCCGTCGCGCGCGCCACCGCCGGCCCGATGACACTGTTCTCCGCGGTGTTCCGGTGGGCGATCAACGGACTCAACGGGTCAGCGAACTGGATTGTGCGACGCCTCGGGATCGAGCCGACCGAGGAACTCGCCTCGGCCCGCTCACCCGCCGAACTGGTGTCGCTGGTTCGCAATTCGGCCCGGCACGGTTCCCTCGACGAGGACACCGCGACCCTGGTGGACCGATCGCTGAAGTTCGGCGAGCTGACCGCCGAAGACCTGATGACGCCGCGCGTGACCGTCGACTGCCTCGATCGCGACGACACCGTCCGCGACCTCGTCATGGCGTCCTCCCGTACCGGGCACTCGCGTTTCCCGGTGGTGGTGGACGGATCGCTCGACGACCTGGTCGGGGTGGTCCACATCAAACAGGCCTTCACCGTCCCGCCCGAACGGCAGGCGAGCACACCGCTGGCCTCGATCGCCCGGACGGTTCCCCGCGTGCCGACCAGCCTCGACGGCGACGCGTTGATGGAGCAGATCCGCGCCGACGGCATGGAGGTTTGCGTCGTCATCGACGAATACGGCGGAACCGCGGGCATCGTGACGACCGAGGATCTCATCGAGGAGATCCTCGGTGACGTCACCGACGAACACGACGACGAACGGGCCGATGTCGCCGAAGACGGCGACGGCTACCTCTGCGCGGGTCTGTTGCGCATCGACGAGGTCTACGAGGCCACTGGCTACCGCGCTCCCGACGGCCCCTACGACACGCTCGGTGGGCTGATCATGTTCTGTCTCGGCCGCATTCCCGTGGTCGGTGACACCGTCGAACTCCCGACGTTCACGCTCTCCGTCGACGACGAGGACGAACCGGAGATGCCGCCGTCACCGGAATCCGACGTCGCCTGGCAGGCGAGGGTGACACAGATGGACGGCCGACGCGTCGACGTGGTGTCGATGCGCCCGATCCCGGAGGACCGCCGTGGATGACCTGTGGGCCGTCGTGCTGGCGGTGTTCCTGTTGGCCGGCAACGCCTTCTTCGTCGGCGCCGAGTTCTCGCTGATCTCCGCGCGCCGGGATCGACTCGAGGCGCTCGAGCAGAGCGGGAAGAAGCGGGCGCGCACCGTCATCCGGGCCGGTGAACGACTGTCGCTGATGCTGGCCGGAGCCCAGCTCGGTATCACCATCTGCTCGATCCTGCTCGGACGCGTGGGCGAACCGGCCGTCGCCCACCTGATCGAGGCGCCGTTGGATCTGGTGGCGGTACCCGATGCGCTGTTGCATCCTATCTCCTTTGCCATCGCGTTGGCCCTCGTCGTGGTGTTGCACATCCTGATCGGCGAGATGGTGCCGAAGAACATCGCGCTGGCCGGCCCGGAGACCGCCGCGATGCTGCTGGTGCCCGTGCATCTGGCGTTCATCCGGCTGACCCGGCCCCTCATCGGCTTCTACAACTGGCTGGCCAACATCTCGTTGCGCGCGATGCGGGTAGAGCCCAAGGACGAATTGACCTCGACCGTCTCCCCGGGTGAACTCGCCCAGATGCTCAGCGAGTCCAAGCAGGAGGGGCTCATCGACGCCGAGGAACACGAACGGCTCACGCGGACCCTGCAGTCGGTCAACCGCACCGTCGATGAGGTGATGATCCCGCTGGACCGGATGCGCAGTGTGGCCGTCGAGGTCGACGCGGAGACCGGTGGTGCCGGTCCCACGCTCGGCGCGGTGGAACGCGCGGTGACCGACACCGGCTTCTCCCGCTTCCCGGTGCGCGGTCCCGACGGGACGTTCACCGGTTACCTGCATCTGAAAGACGTGCTCGACGAGATCCTGGACGAACGCATCGGTCCCGACACGATCATCGGCATCGACAAGATCCGTCCGCTACCGGTGATCGCCTCGACCACCGAACTCGATGAGGCGACCGGCGCGTTGCGTCGGACGAGTTCGCATCTCGGTGCCGTCGTCGACGAGAACGGCCGAACGGTCGGGGTGGTGGCGCTCGCCGACCTTGTCGAAGAGTTCGTCGGCAACGTCCGCGACGAGACCCACCGCGTCTGATGAGTGCGTCGGTCCGGACCGTTCTGACGCCGGCGCAGTGGCGTGATCGGCGAGACGCCCACCTCGCACGCGTCGACGAACTGATCGGCCCCTATCTGCAGGCGCGTCGGCGTGGGGTGAAGCACCCCGTCCTCGACTTCCTGTTCACCTACTATTCCTCGCGGCCCGCCGACATCCGTCGCTGGCATCCGGGGTTCGGCACGATCCTCGAGGACGCCGACGAGTACGCCGGCCTGCGCGGATACCGTCGGGTCGACGCAGGTGTCACCGCCGATCCTGCCCATCTGGCCGATCGCGCACAGACCCTCGATTCGGTCGCCGGACTGCTGGAGGTCACCGCTGCCCGCGAACCGCGGTTCGGCTGCTTCGGGCTGCACGAGTGGGCGATGGTCTACCGGACCCGCGACATCCGTCACGCGTTGCCGCTGCGGCTGGGCTCCGACGGCACCGACGCGGTGGTGGAGTCGATGCCGCTGCGCTGCACCCACTTCGACGCCTTCCGGTTCTTCACCGAACCCGCTCGGCCGCGCAACGCGACGACGCTGAGCCGGGCCACCCAGCGCGACCACGAACAACCGGGCTGTCTGCACGCGACAATGGACCTCTACCGCGCCTGCATCTCGCTGCGGCCGCTGTTGCCCTCGGAGGTGACCTTCGCGGCCTTCGAGATCGCGCTGAGCGCTCGTGAACTCGACATGCGGGCCAGTCCCTACGACCTGACCTCGCTCGGCTATCGGCCGGTGGCGATCGAGACCCCGGCGGGCCGGGCTGCCTATGTGCGCGAGCAGACGGCGATCGCCGGGCGCGGCGCGGCCGTCCGCGCCGAGATCCTCGAGCAGTGCCGTGCCTTGCAGGAGGCCAGGAACTCTGTTGCACCCCCGGAGTAGGGTTTCGAGGTGTCCACGATCACGGCGACGGGAGCCATCGGCGCAGGTCACCTATCCGGTAAGCCAGGTGAAGGCGCCCGTTACCGGCGAGTAGCATGAACACGATCGAATACGTCCGACGCTAGAAAGGCTGACATGTCCGACCGGATCACTGTCGACGGTTTGCAGGTCTCTTCCGTCCTCTACGACTTCATCAACAACGAGGCTCTGCCGGGGACCGGGGTCGACAAGGACGCGTTCTGGTCGGGTGCGGCCGCCGTGATCGCCGACCTCGCGCCCCGCAACCGG
Source organism: Gordonia bronchialis DSM 43247 (assembly GCF_000024785.1). Classification (NCBI taxonomy): domain Bacteria; kingdom Bacillati; phylum Actinomycetota; class Actinomycetes; order Mycobacteriales; family Gordoniaceae; genus Gordonia; species Gordonia bronchialis. The sequence goes on from NC_013441.1 coordinate 2,951,287, forward strand.
GACCTGCTGGCCGTTCGTGACGATCTGCAGGCCAAGATCGACCAGTGGCACCGGGACCACAGGGGCGAGCTCGACTTCGACGCCTACAAGGCGTTCCTGACCGAGATCGGCTACCTCGTCGACGTGCCCGCCGACTTCCAGATCGGCACCGACAACGTGGATCGCGAGATCAGCGAGACCGCGGGACCGCAGCTGGTGGTGCCGATCCTCAATGCGCGTTTCGCACTCAACGCCTCCAACGCCCGCTGGGGTTCGCTCTACGACGCGCTGTACGGCACCGACGTGATCCCGGAGACCGACGGCGCCGAGAAGGGCAGCTCGTACAACAAGGTGCGCGGCGACAAGGTGATCGCCTACGCCAAGGACTTCCTGGACAAGGCCGTGCCGCTCGAGCAGTGCAGCTACACCGATGTGACCAAGCTGGCCGTCGTCGACGGCGCCCTGCAGGTCACCCTGGACGATGGCACCACCTCTACGCTTGCCGATCCGTCCGCCTTCGCCGGTTACCGCGGTGAGCCGGACTCTCCGTCGTCGATCCTGTTGCGCCACAACGGCCTCTATCTCGACATCGAGATCGACCCGTCGTCGCCGATCGGGCAGACCGACCCAGCCGGCATCAAGGATGTCGTCATGGAGTCGGCGATCACCACGATCATGGACTTCGAGGACTCGGTCGCCGCGGTCGACGCCGACGACAAGGTGCTCGGCTACCGCAACTGGCTGGGCCTCAACAAGGGCGACCTGTCCGAGGAGGTCACCAAGGGCGGCAAGACCTTCACGCGCGTGCTCAACGGCAACCGCGAGTACACCGCACCCGACGGCACCGGCTTCGATCTACACGGCCGGTCGTTGCTGTTCGTGCGCAACGTCGGTCACCTGATGACCAACGACGCGATCCTCGACGCCGACGGCAACGAGGTGCCCGAGGGCATCCTGGATGCGCTGTTCACCTCGCTGATCGGCATGCACGGCCTCACCACCGATGCCGGCGTGCAGAATTCGCGTACCGGCTCGATCTACATCGTCAAGCCCAAGATGCACGGCCCCGACGAGGTTGCCTTCACCGTCGACCTCTTCGGTCGGGTGGAGAAGGTGCTCGGCCTGCCGGAGAACACCCTCAAGGTCGGCATCATGGACGAGGAGCGCCGCACCACGGTGAACCTCAAGGCCTGCATCAAGGCCGCACAGGACCGCGTGGTGTTCATCAACACCGGCTTCCTGGACCGCACCGGCGACGAGATCCACACCTCGATGGAGGCCGGCGCGATGATCCGCAAGGGCGAGATGAAGAAGCAGAAGTGGATCCAGGCCTACGAGGACTTCAACGTCGACACCGGTCTGGCGGCCGGACTGCAGCACAAGGCGCAGATCGGTAAGGGCATGTGGGCGATGACCGACCTGATGGCCGACATGGTGGAACAGAAGATCGCCCAGCCCAAGGCCGGCGCGACCACCGCCTGGGTGCCGTCACCGACCGGTGCGACCCTGCACGCCATGCACTACCACCTCGTCGACGTCTTCGAACGGCAGGACGAGATCGCCAAACGTGATCCGGCCTCGGTCGACGACATCCTGACCATCCCCCTAGCACCACGCACCGATTGGAGCGACGAGGAGAAGAAGGAAGAACTCGACAACAACTGCCAGTCGATCCTCGGCTACGTGGTGCGGTGGGTCGACCAGGGTGTCGGCTGCTCCAAGGTTCCCGACATCCATGACGTCGCGCTGATGGAGGACCGCGCCACGCTGCGCATCTCCAGCCAATTGCTGGCGAACTGGATTCACCACGACATCGTCAGCGCCGACGACGTGGTCGCCGCGCTCGAGCGGATGGCGCCGGTGGTCGACCGCCAGAACGAGGGCGACCCGGCCTACCGGCCGATGGCCCCCGACTTCGATGCCAGCATCGCCTTCCAGGCCGCCAAGGAGCTGATCCTCGAGGGAGCCAAGCAGCCCAGCGGCTACACCGAGCCGATTCTGCATCGCCGTCGCCGCGAGGTGAAGGCCGCCGCATCGGCCTGATCAGCCTCCGGTAGCGCAGCGCACCGGTCCCGTGACGCCCCGGCGCCCGACCGCCTTACCCCGCGGTCGGGCGCCGGGGCGGTATCGTCAGACCCTGGCAGCACGCACGCACGGAGGGCATCCACCTTGGCGCATCATCGGAGTACCGGCAGCGGGGGCGGGATCCGGGGTCGAGGTGTCAGCAGAGGCCTGATCTTCGCGATGCTCTCGATCATCCTCGTCGGCGCCGTCATCGTGACGTGGCAGCACCTCGGCGATCTCATCGACCGCAAGGCCGACGAGGACGCCGCCGCCTGCGTCGAGGGCCGCCAGGACGTCACGATCCGCGCCGACGCCGATCTCGCCGCCGGGTTGACCGCGATCGCGGAGAACTTCGCGAAGACCTCCCCGGTGGTTCGCGACCACTGCGTGAGCATCACCATCCGCCCGGACGCCGACGCCAAGATCACCGCCGACGCACTGGCCGGCACCTGGGACGACGCGTCGATGGGCACGTACCCGGCGGCCTGGATCCCGCAGTCATCGGTGTGGGCGGCGGAACTCGCGACCCGCAAACCGGATGCCGTGGAGGGTTCGCCGCGTTCGCTGGTGACCTCACCGGTGGTCCTGGCCGTCTCCCCCGAGTTCAACCAGACGCTCGGTGGAAACCTCGACTGGTCGCAGCTGCCCACCCTGCAGCGCCGTGATGCCAGCCTCGCCGATGTCGGCCTGAGCGGCTGGGGGTCGTTGCGGATGGCGATGCCGACCGGCCAGCAGGCGGATGCGAGTGCACTGGCCGCCCAGGCGGTGGCGGCCCAGGTGATGCGCACAACCGGTGTCCTGACGACCCAGGACGCGTCGTCGCAGCGCGTCACGTCGAGCGTCGAGGCACTGCTGCAGGGCGCACCGCAGCCACCCGACGGCACCCCGGCGGGTGCCGCGAAGGTGATCGCCGACGGTGCCGACGACGCTGCGTCGACGAGTATCCATTCCGTCCCGATCACCGAGCAGAAGCTGTTCCAGATCACCCGCCAGGACACCACGGCCCGCGTCGTCGAACTCCTGCCCACCGGCCCCACGCCGATCGCCGACTACCCGGTGGTCCGGCTGGCCGGCGATCGGGTGTCCGATGTCGCGACCGACACCGTCGCCGAGTTCGTCGCCTTCGCCGCTCAGCCCGACCAGCTCCGCCTGCTGACCGAACTCGGCTTCCGTGGTGACGCCCCGATGCCGCCCGCCACCGCATCGGTCACCTTCCCGCGTACCCCGGACCCGATGCCGAAGCCGGAGAACGGCGCGATCGTCGCGATCAACAAGCTCGTCTACCGCTGAGCCCACGCCGATCCTGCTGATCCCGGCCCGTCCTGCCGATCGAACCGCATCTCCCCCGCTGGTTGCGCCGCGACCGGCGAGCGTAGCGAGTCGGCCGCGTTCCAGAGGGAACCACCGGCAAGGACAGGCGACGTCAGCTGCTGAACGCCTCCACCGGTGGACAACTGCAGACGAGGTTGCGGTCGCCGAAGGCGCCGTCGATGCGTCGGACCGCCGGCCAGACCTTGGGCCGCCCGCCCGCGCTCGGTAGCCCCTGCGGGTAGACGGCAGCTTCTCTCGAGTACGGCCGATCCCATTCTCCGACAAGGCATTCGGCCGTGTGCGGTGCGCCGCGCAGCGGGTTGTCGTCGGCAGGCCAGACACCGTCGGCAACCCTGTCGATCTCTGCGCGGATCGCCACCATGGCATCGCAGAAGGCGTCGATCTCGTCGAGGTTCTCGCTCTCCGTCGGCTCCACCATCAGCGTTCCCGGTACCGGGAAGCTCATGGTCGGTGCGTGGAAACCGTAGTCGGCGAGCCGCTTTGCCACGTCGTCGACGGTGACGCCGGTGGCCTTGGTGAGGCCGCGCAGGTCGAGGATGCACTCGTGCGCCACATAACCGTTCTCACCGGTGTAGAGCACCGGGTAGTGGTCGCCGAGCCTCGCGGCGACGTAGTTGGCGGCGGCGATGGCCGTCAACGTGGCCCGGCGCAGCCCGGCCGCCCCCATCATCGCGATGTAGGCGTAGGTGATCGGCAGAATCGACGCCGACCCGTACGGCGCCGCGGCGATCGTCATCTCACCGGACAGTTCGGGAGCGAGCGGATGGCCCGGCAAGAACGGTGCGAGGTGCTCGCGCACCGCGACCGGTCCCACACCCGGCCCGCCACCGCCGTGCGGGATGCAGAACGTCTTGTGCAGGTTCAGATGACTGACGTCACCGCCGAAGTGCCCCGGCCGGGCGACCCCGACCAGTGCGTTCAGATTGGCGCCGTCGACGTACACCTGCCCGCCCGCATCGTGCACGGCCGCGCAGATCTCCCGGATGTCGTGCTCGAAGACGCCGTGCGTGGACGGGTAGGTGATCATGATCGCCGCGACCCGATCGGCGTTGTCGGCCAGCTTCGCCTGCAGGTCGGCGAGGTCGACGTCGCCGTTCTCCCGGCACCCGACGACCACCACGCGCATCCCGGCCATCACCGCCGAAGCCGCATTGGTGCCGTGGGCACTCGACGGGATCAGGCAGACGTCACGTCCGGCCTCGCCGCGACTGCGGTGATAGCTGCGGATGGCGAGCAGCCCGGCGTACTCCCCCTGTGAACCGGCGTTGGGCTGCAGACTCACCTTCTCGTAACCGGTGACGTCGACCAGCCAGTCCTCGAGGGTGCTGATGAGTTCCCGGATTCCGACGGTGTCGTCGGCCGGCGCGAAGGGGTGGAGTCCGGCGAAGCCGGGCCAGGTGATGGGCTCCATCTCCGTCGCGGCGTTCAGTTTCATCGTGCAGGACCCGAGGGGGATCATGCTGCGATCGAGCGCGATGTCCTTGTCGGACAACGCCCGCAGGTACCGCAGCATCGCGGTTTCAGTGCGGTACCTGTTGAATGCCGGGTGCGTGAGGAACTCCGAGGTCCGCGTCTCGATCGGCTGGGCGAATCCTCTCGGTCTCACCTCGGCGGCACTGAATGCGCGCAACACACGTCGGAGGTCGTCGTCGGTGGTGGTTTCGTCGCAGGCGATGCCGACCACGTCGTCGTCGACCCGCCGCAGGTTGACTCCCTCCAGTTTTGCCTGCTCCACAACCGCTTGTGCCTGGCCCGGCGTGCGAACCTCGATGGTGTCGAAGAAGGACGCGTGGGCGACCGCGAAACCGGCGGCGGCCAGGCTGTCGGCGAGAAGAGCTGCCGCCGAATGGGTTCGACGGGCGATGGCGCGAAGTTCGTCCGCGCCGTGGTAGGACGCGTACATCGCGGCGATCACCGCCAGCAGCACCTGCGCCGTGCAGATGTTGCTGGTGGCCTTCTCCCGACGGATGTGTTGCTCGCGGGTTTGCAACGCGAGCCGGTAGGCGAGGTTGTCGTCGGCGTCCTTCGAGATCCCCACCAGCCGTCCGGGCAGCTGTCGTGCGTGCTTGGCGTGCACCGACAGGTATCCAGCGTGCGGTCCGCCGAAGCCCATCGGCACCCCGAAACGTTGCGTCGTACCGAAGCACACATCGGCACCCTGCTCGCCGGGCGGTGTGATCAGCGTCAGCGCCAGCAGGTCGGCCCCCACGGCGGTCAGGGCCCCGCGCTCGTGCGCCGCTTCGATGATCGGGGTGGCGTCGACGATCCGCCCAGAGGCCCCGGGCACCTGCAGGATCACACCGAAGAACTCGCCCTCGGGCAGTCCCTGACCGGGCAGGTCCGGGTGTAGCGACGCCACAACGACCTCGATGCCCAGGGGTTCGGCACGTGTCTCGATGACGGCCCGTGTCTGCGGGAACAGATCCGCGTCGAGGACCACCCGATTCGACTTGGACTTGCCCGCGCGACGCATCAGCGTCATCGCCTCGGCGGCCGCGGTCGCCTCGTCGAGCATCGACGCGTTCGCAACCTCCATCGCGGTCAGGTCGCTGACCATCGTCTGGAAGTTGAGCAGGGCCTCGAGCCGACCCTGACTGATCTCCGGCTGATACGGCGTGTAGGCGGTGTACCAGGCAGGGTTCTCCAGGACGTTGCGGCGGATCACGGCCGGGGTGTGGGTGCCGTAGTAGCCGAGTCCGACCATCGAGCGGGCCACGGTGTTCGCGGCGGCAAGTTCGCTCAGACGTGCAGTCACCTGCGCCTCACTCATGGGTGCCGGCAGACCGGCCAGGGCATCGGTCTCGGTGTCATCGACGATGACGGCCGGCACCACGCCACGGGCGAGGTCATCGAGCGAGGAGACCCCGATGGTCTGGAGCATGCGGCCGGTCTCGTCGGCATCCGGACCGATGTGTCGGTCGACGAAGGCGGCGGACCGGATGGGTTCCGGGGATTCGGCGGGCAAAGCACTCATTGACGGGGACCGACCTCTCGCAGGACCCGAGTCGCGCATCGATCGCGCACGGGCAGCTGGCCCTCCCCCTCTGTCATGTCATCGATCGAAGGCCGATCGCGGACGCCTGAGAGATTCGGCAATCGGGGCTGCCACTGCAACGGTGCAGCAGCGCCGACGACGACCTTTCACCGTGGGCGGACGACGCAAGTCGTCACTTTCCAGAGACGCCGTCAACACCACGGTCCTGGGTGCCTGAGAGTTTGACGAGGAGGTATTGCTCCTTCGGCGGCCACCCGGGGCCTTGCGGCCCGGTGACGCTCTCCCGAGGTGTAGCGACGCGGGTTCAGCTTACCCGGCGGTTGATGCGCGCCGACGCTGCGACCAGCTGCGCGTGCGCGGAATCACTCGCCGACAGAGGGCCTGCGGTGTTCAGGTCCGAGCCCCGTGCGCGGGATCCCACAGTCCGGAAACGTTGCCGTCCCGGAGATGCTGCTGATAGACACCGGTCTTCCACGCGATGATCGAGCGAGCCTGTTCGAGTGCATGAATCTGCTCGTCTACCCGCTCACGTTGGGCATCGAGCAGCGCAAGCCGCTCTGCCTCGTTGCCCGGGCCGTCTCTGACGAGGGCGGCGAACCGTTGGAGCTCGGCCAACGGCATCCCCGACGCACGCAGGCGCGTGCAGATACGCAGCCACTCCGCATCCGCCGCACGGTATCGACGCCGTCCACCCGAGTCTCGCTCGATCGGAGCCACCAGTAGCTCTGCGTCCTCGTAGAAGCGCAAGGCGTGCACACTCATCCCGACTGCGTCGGCGACCTCACCGATCGCGAACCTTCGCGCGTCACCATCACCCATCGGACCACCTCACTTGACCTAGAGCGAACTCTAGCTCCTAGCGTCGGCGTCATGACAGTCATCCCACAGCGGCCGATGGGCTCCGGATTCACCGCCGAGAGCACCTCCGAAGACGTGATGTCGGGCGTCGACCTGCACGGCCGGACCGCTCTCGTCACAGGCGGCTACTCCGGACTCGGTCGGCAGACCACCATGAGTCTTGCCGCCGCTGGAGCCAATGTCATCGTTCCGGCTCGGCGCCTTGACGTTGCCATGGCCGCGTTGGGCGCCGTGCCCCGCACAACCGTGATCGGTGGCATAGACCTCGAGGACCTCGGCAGTGTTGAACGCACAGCCGAATCCGTCGCCCAGCTGACCAATCGGCTCGACATCCTGGTCACCGCAGCCGGCGTGATGGCCACCCCGCATCGGCTCGTCGGACCCGGGTGGGATCACCAGTTGACCGTCAACCACCTCGCGCATTTCGCCCTGGTCAACCACCTGTATCCACTGCTCGCCGAGGCTGCGGGCGAGCACACCGCGCGAGTCGTGGTGTACTCATCAGCCGGCCACCACTTATCCGACATTCGTTGGTCCGATCCACATCTGCGCACCGGATACGACAAATGGATCTCCTACGGACAGTCCAAGACCGCGAACGCGCTGTTCGCTCTTCACCTCGATGCGCTTGCCAAGACATCCGGGGTTCGCGCGTTCTCCCTGCATCCGGGCAAGATCCTCACGGGTCTGCAGCGCCACCTCGACGTCGCCGAGCAAGTGGAGAAGGGATGGATCGACGATGCCGGGCGCGTTGTCGATCCCGGATTCAAGTCACCTGCGCAAGGTGCTGCGACAGCGCTCTGGGCAGCCACCTCGCCACTGCTCGACGGCTGTGGCGGCCTCTACCTCGAGAACTGCAACATCGCGAACGTGACCGCGTCGGGCGGCACCGTCGACGACGGCGGGGTCGCACCCCATGCAATGAACAGTGATGCGGCCGAACGCCTCTGGCAGATGTCCACGACCATGACAGCGCGTCATGGTCGTGTATCAGAAGCAGGTCGCCAACGTCCGCGATAGCGCCCTATCCCGTGCGCCGCGCCCGGTTCTTGCGCCGCGCAGCGAGTTCGTCCTCGGGGGACGTCTCGCTGACAGCGCCGTCGGCGCGCTCGCCCGGGAAGTCGGCAATGGTGCCGGTGAGTTCGCGCATCGCGCCACTGACTGCGATGCCGAACACGCCCTGCCCGCCCTGCAACAGGTCGACGACCTCTTCAGCAGACGTGCACTCGTAGACGGTGGTCCCGTCGGAGAACAGCGTGATGCGGGCCAGATCCTCCACCCCACGCTGCCGCAGGTGGTCGACGGCGACCCGGATGTTCTGCAGTGAGATCCCGGTGTCGAGCAGACGCTTCACGATCTTGAGGACAAGGATGTCCTTGAACGAGTACAGCCGCTGACTACCCGAACCCGCCGCACCTCGGATCGAGGGTACGACGAGCGAGGTGCGGGCCCAGTAGTCGAGCTGGCGGTAGGTGATCCCTGCGATCTGGCAGGCACTGGGCACGCGATAGCCGACGAGTTCGTCGGGGACGGTGTCGTTGGGGAACAGGCCGGGCGCGATGTCGTCGAGGCTGCCCTGCGTGGGGCCCTGCGCCGGCCGCGCCCCTGTCACGCCGCCGTCCGGCGGCGTCCCCTCGCCGTGTGACGTCGATGTGCTGTCGACCGGCTGATCGCCCACTGCAGACTCCCTCGCAAGCCTCGGATCGGACCGTCACATAATGCCCGGCACCGGCGTCCACTCTACGCGGCGCGGGGCGGCATCGAGCGGCCGATTTCCCTCATCGCCTGTCGGGTTCGGGCGACGTTGCCTCCGACGGTATGTCCAATCCGGGGACCCGATCAATGCGACGCGCCCAAACACTCGACCTCAACTCGAGATCGGCGTGAATGGTGACCCCGCGGTGGCCGTTCCGTGACCTCTCGGGTCGGCCCGCTCCCGTCGGCACTCTGCGTCAGCAATCTGCGGTCCGCACGGACACCGTCGACTCAGGTGCCGCCGCTCGCCTTGAAGTCGTCCGGCGACACGTTGTCGAGGAACTCCTTGAACTTCTCGACCTCGTCGTCGCCGGCCGCCGGGGCCTCCTCGTCGGACTCCTCGTCCGGGATGAGCAGGCCGGCCTCGGCGAGCACTTCTTCGTCGGCGATGATCGGCACCTCGGCGCGCATCGCCACCGCGATGGAATCCGACGGACGCGCCGATACACGCAGGTCTCCGGAGAAGACCATCTCCGCGTAGAAGGTGCCCTCCTGCATGTCGACGATGCGTACCTCGAGCAGGGTCTGGCCGAACTCGTTGATCAGATTGACGATGAGATCGTGGGTCAGCGGGCGGGGAGGCTCGATCCCCTTCTGCCGCAACGCGATCGAGGCAGCCTCACTCTGGCCGATCCAGATCGGGAGGTAACGCTGCCCGTCCACCTCACGCAACAGCAGCACAGGTTGGCTCTGTGGCGGCTCCACCCGGATTCCCACCACTCGCATCTCGCTCATCTCACACCCACCTTCGATGTCGCCCTGGGTCTCACCCCGACAAGCCGGTCCCGCTGCGATCTGGTCCGCCCCCTGCTGCGGTCTCACCTCGCCTCGGTTTTCCTCGACGCTACACCGCTGTCCGCATGCGCGGCGGGCGACTTGAACTCACCCGACGACCGTCGAGGTTCAGTCGAGCGCGCCGCGCACCGCCGCCTTGACCAGCTGCGTGTGCAGGGTCACCGACAGTGCCGCGATCTCGCGCACGAGTTCCTCCGCACGGTCGCGTGCTCCGGTCCCCTTGCCCTTCGCGATCGGGCTGGCGATCTGCGCCACCAGCCCCGCCTCGCGGTCGGCGGAGACCTTGAAGGCCCGCAGGTGCCGGGTCTCGAGGCCATAGCTGGCCAATGCCGCCGCCGCCTCGACCAGCCGGACCGCATCCTCGTCGAAGAAGCCGGCGGGTCCGGCCGACAGCAGTCCGTTGCGCTGCAACTCGGTGACGAACGCCGAGTCCACCCCGGTGCGTTCGATCAACGATTCCCGTGACACCCGGCCACCACGCGACCCGAAGTCAGTGGCCGGGGCCACCGCCCCCCGCGCCGAGGACAGCAACCGGGTGGCTCCCGGCGCCGCACCGCGATCACCGGAGTCGATGGCATCGAGTTGTTCTTTGATCACCTTGAGCGGAAGGTAGCGATCACGCTGCGCGGTGAGCACGAACCGCAGGCGTTCACAGTCGTCCTCACTGAACCGCCGATATCCCGACGGTGCCCGCTCGGGTGTGATCAATCCCTCCGATTCCAGAAATCTGATCTTCGAGATCGTGATGTCCGGAAAGTCGTCGCGCAGCAGCGCCAGGACCGAGCCGATGGACATCGATCCCTCGCCGCGCGGAGCCGAGGATGCCGTCACAGCGCTCAGGAAGCTGCTTCGTCGCGCGGACCGCTGAGGAACACCAGCCGGAACTTCCCGATCTGCACCTCGTCGCCGTTGCTCAGGGCCGCGGTGTCCACCGGCTCCCGGTTCACGTAGGTGCCGTTGAGGCTGCCCACGTCGACCACCTGAAACTCGTTGTCGCCGAGGCGGAACTCTGCATGCCGACGACTGACGGTCACGTCGTCGAGGAAGATGTCGCTGTCCGGGTGCCGACCCGCAGACGTGGTCGGCTGATCCAGCAGGAACCGCGATCCCGCATTGGGACCCCGCTTGACGACAAGTAACGCCGTCCCGGGCGAGAGCCGCTCCACCCCGGTGTCGGCGGGTTCACTCGAGGTTTGCGCATTCGCATCGAGTTCGTTGATGAACTCCTCGCGGAACACCGAGGTGGTCTCCACCGGCGCCTCGAAGTCCTTGTCGTTATCGCTCACCGCTTCTCCTTCGTCATCATCGGTGCCGCCCGATCACCGGCCTGCGCCGCGGGGGCCCGGTTCACTGCACCCTTCGGTTCCGGGGGACCCCAGATCGTCGGTGCCACATCGCGGCCGGCGTGTCCGTGCCCGCCCGCGATCGTCCTGCCGTAACCGTACCGGTCATGCCGATCGCACCGGCAGGCGAGTCGACTCCGGCACCGACGATCATATCCTCACCCCGGCTCCGGCCACGGTGGTTATCCCTCGATGACGGCGCGATATCCCGCCGCATCCAGGATCGCGTCGAGCCGGGCGGTGAGTGTCGCCTTGTCGGCGATCTCGATCTCCACCAGCCAGCCGGCCCCGTACGGGTCGGAATTGACCAGATCCGGTGCGGCCTCGAGCTCCCCGTTCACCGCGGACACGGTGCCGTCGAGCGGCCCGAAGATGTCCGAGACACTCTTCGTCGACTCGACCTCGGCGAACGATTCACCCGATTCCACGGCCGAGCCTTCTTCGGGCAACTGGACGAAAACCACGTCGCCGAGCGCATCCTGGGCGAAATCCGTGATGCCGACCCGGACCACGGTCGGTCCGACCTGACGGACCCATTCGTGTTCGGCGGTGTAGCGGAGTTCGTCTGGCACGTTGCTGTCGGTCACGGTGTGCGCCTTTCTTCGTCGGAGGTGAAACCGGTGTCGCGCCGTACCGGCGGCTCATCCGCCGGGTACGACGATCGTGCCGTGGCGGACACCGGCGGCATCCGACGCAGCACCAGAACTGTCTGATACCAGTACAAGGCGAACGACCAGAGGTACAGCGCGACACCCCAGATCATGAACGCCCAGCCGATCGGATAGCAGATCGTGCCCACCACCGAATCGAGTTGTCCGGCAAGGATCCAGGGGAAGGCGCTCATCAGCGCGAAGGTCGCGGCCTTGCCGATGTAGAGCACCGGTAGGGCCAGGATGCCCCGACGGCGCAGCAACGGGGCCGACGCGAACAGCAGCACGTCACGGGCGATGATCACCGCGATCAGCCACCACGGCAAGAACTCCCGGATACCGAAAGCGAGCGGGATGATGACGATGTAGAGCCGGTCTGCAGCCGGATCGAGCAGTGCACCGATCCGCGACGACTGATTGAGCAGCCGGGCGAGTTTGCCGTCCGCCCAATCGGAGAAGCCCGAGAACATCAGCACCGCAAAGGCCCATCCATCGGCCTTCTGCACCAGCAGCAGCCACACGAACACCGGGATCAGCACCAGCCGCAGCACACTCAGCGCGTTCGGCACCGTGACGTACCTGTCAGGCGCGTCAACGCTCGACTCCCCCGCGTCCCGGTCCGGTGACGTGGCGTCGCGCACCGGTCAGCCCCCCGCCGAGGTCACCGGAAGATTCCGATGACGCCCTGCAGGGTCTTCGCGCCGCCCGAGGCGAACAGATTGTCGTGCACCATGTAGGTCCACGTCGTCGTCGAGCGATGCAGATCGGCAGTTCCCAGGTCGACGCCGTCGGCAGTGATCTGCGCTTCGCGGAAGGTCTTGCGGGCGCTGGTCACCGCTTGCGCGGGCAGATCGGTGAACTCGGCGAGGATCAGACGGTGGAATTCGTCGAGCGGACTCTCCTTGCCGATGGCCCGGAGATGGATGCTCGCACGCACATCGGAGACAAAGGCAAGGTGATCGGCCCACGCCCGGTCGAGGTGATAGAGCATGATCTCGCGGGCCGCCTGCACCAGGACCTCCCGGTCCACGGGTTCGACAGGGGCGGTTGACTTCTCGTCGGCCCCGTCGTCGTCGGCCCCGCCATCGCCGCCGTCGTCGGTCTTCTCGACGGAGGTCGTCGCGTCGTCGGCCTTCTCGTCGTCGGCTTTTTTGTCGTCGGCCTTCGCTTCGTCGGACTTCGCTTCGTCCGCCTTCTCGCCGAGCAACTCGGCATACCGATCCGGCTCGAGCTCCGCGAGTTCTTCCAGCGCGGTCTCGGTGGTCAGGACGGCCATCCGCCGCTCGACCACGATTTCCCGCTGCTGATTCACGAGCTTGTTGTATCGCCATGTGTTGGCATGCAATTCGAGCATGACGCCTTCGGCGACCCGCTGGGCCTGCTCGATGAGGTCGATACCCTTGCTTCCCATCGAGCCATCGTCGTTGGGCGACACCGGATCACGCTTGAACGCGAGGTTCTTGGTGACCACCGGGTCCTCGAGGCTGGAGAAGAACACGGACATGCCGGGATCACCCTGTCGGCCGGCGCGTCCGCGCAACTGCAGGTCGAGCCGTTCGGTGTCGTGACGTCCGGTACCGATCACGCACAGGCCGCCGAGTTCGACGATCTCCTCGCGCGCCTCCTCGTCGTCATGTGAACCGCCGAGCCGGATGTCGGTGCCACGGCCGGCCATCTGGGTGGACACGGTCACCGCGTTCTTGGTGCCCGCCTCGGCGATTATTTTGGCTTCCTCGGCGTCGTTCTTCGCGTTGAGGACCACCGAGGTGACCCCGGCCTTGTCCAGGAAGTACGCCAGCTCTTCGGATTCGGCGACGTCGTGGGTACCGATGAGGATCGGCTGCCCGGTCTCGTGGATCTCCTTGACGTACTCCACGATGGCCTCGACCTTGTTGGCCTTGGTGTCATAGACCCGGTCCGGGAGGTCGGTGCGGATGTTCTCGGTGTTCGGCGGGATCTGCGAGATGCGCAGCTCGTAGAACTGGCGGAACTGCTCACCGGCGGCGATCGCGGTACCGGTCATGCCGCACACCTTGGGGTAGCGGCCGATCAACGCCTGCACGGTGATCGTGTCGATGACCTCGCCGTCACCGGTCTGAGCCAGTCCCTCCTTGATCTCGACCGCGGCCTGCACGCCGTCGGGCCAGCGCTGCAGCTGTGCGACCCGCCCGCGCGAGGCGTTGATCAGGTGTACCCCGCCGTCACGGACGATGTAGTGCACATCGCGTTCCAGCAGGTAATGGGCATGCATGGCGATGTTCACGTGGACGAGAGTGCTGCCCACGTGTTCCTCGTCGTAGAGGTTGATGCCGCCGAGTTCGGCCTCGACGAACTCGGCGCCCTCGTCGGTGAGGGTCACGTTGCGTCCGTCGGAATCGATCTCGTAGTGCTTGTTCTTCAGCCGCCCGACAACATCGTGGATCGCCTCATCGGGTACGTCGGCCTCGGTCGAGCCGGCCAGGACCAACGGAACCAGCGCCTCGTCGACCAATACCGAGTCCGCCTCGTCGATGATGGCGACATCGGGCTTCGGCGAGACGAGATCGTCCTCGCGCAGCGCCAGCTGATCACGCAGCACGTCGAAGCCGATCTCGTTCACCGACCCGTAGGTGATGTCACCGGCATAGGCGGCTTTGCGTTCCTCGCGGGTCGAGTTCTCCGAGATGGAGTGCACGGTCATCCCGAACATCTCGAACAGCGGTTTCATCCAGTCGGCGTCTCGGGCGGCGAGGTAGTCGTTCACCGAGATGATGTGCACCTGGTGCCCGTCGAGGACGTAACCGATCGCGGCGATCGCTCCTGCTAACGTCTTGCCCTCACCGGTGGCCATCTCGATGATGTCGCCCTCGAGGAGACGCAGCGCGCCCTGGAGTTGGACGTCGAAGGGACGCAGACCGATGGAGCGATCAGCGGCCTCTCTGGTCAGCGCCAGGAACTTCGCACGATCGCCGTCGTGGGTGGCGATGTCGAGCTTCTCGACCTCGCGCAGGAAGTCCTCGTCGTCGAGGTCGGCTGCCCAGTCCGTGTGCTTGTCGGCATCCTTGATCACGCCCAGCGACTTGGACTGGTTACGTGTCGACTGCGACCCGAGCAGTCGCCACATGCTGTTGGTCAGCTTTCCCACCGAACACTTCTCCTGATCAATCGTCGGCCATCACGGCCCATCGGCGACCCGTGGCCGCGATGAGAACATCGTCAACGGTACGCGGCCCGCCCGTGCGACATGTCACTGGTCAGCGCTCACGTCGCTGGTCACCGGTCGGCGGCGACATTACAATTCCTGCTGCATCGTCCGGCCGTGGATCGACGAATCGACGACGAACCCCGCGCCCCCGGCACCGTCAGGGAGGCTTCGATGAATGGGCTCGCTGTCAACCGCACACGGCTGCGCATCCTGCGAGCCGTCCTCGGTGGACTGCTGATCGCCGTCGGGATCGGTCTCGGCGCCTTCAACGCCTGGTGGGTGGCGCTGTTCTTCGGTGTGCCGCTGGTGTTCACCGGCATCGCGATCGGTCCACGTCCCTCGCGGATCTCCGAACTCGACATCTTCCGCCGGGGCACCGACCGCGCTTCCGTCCCGATCCGGGTCGAGGCGCTGACGCGGAGCAGTCTCGACACCGACGACCTCCAGCCGACGCTGGTGACCGCGACGGTCACCCCGCCCGACGACACCGAGTACGAGGCCCGCTGGATCACCGCGATGTCGCGCGGCCACGTCCAGGCGCTGACCACCCAACCGTTCACGACGCTGCCGCCCGACCTGCTGCCCGCCCGCACCTCCGGTGACGACGTCCCGGAGTTCGACGACCACCCCGGACGCTGGGCGATCATCTATCCGGCCGTGACCGTCGTCGCGCTCGTCGCGCTGCTGTTCGGCGTCGGCCAGGCCTGGCACATCGGCGTGACGATGCCGTCGATCAGCAAGACGCTCGATCTCACCGACGACGAGAACCCCGACTACAGCACCAAGCTGCGCGCCGCGTTGAGCACGATCACCGATCGATTCGGACCGGTCGGCGCCGACAACATCCTCAGCATCCGACTCGACGAGAACGCCGGCTCCGACTACGCCACCGTGTTCGACCCGAACACCGGCGAAACGACCAACATCTGGATCGACACAGCTCGGACGTCGCCCACCACCGATTCGCGCCGCAAGGCCAGCACATTCACCGCCGCCGATCTGGCTCGCACCGACCTCACCGCGATCGTGAACACGATGACCGCACAGGTCACCCGATTCGGGGGAGACAGCGAGATCGAGGACGTCAACATCGAGCGTCCCCGTGGCTCCGATGACGGCCGTGCTCCCCTCCTGGTCAGCGCGTCGTTCGACGGCAACACCACGATCGGGTCGAGCGGCGTCACCATGCAGGCCCGCCCCGATGGCACTGTGGCCGAATTCTTCGACCCGAATGACTTCGCGCGTTCCTTCGACCTCACGCGAGCCGCGATGGTCGGCGAAGGGTTGCCCCTCGACATGCCCGTACTCACGCAGTTCAAGATCCGCTCCTTCGCACCCAACACGCCCTACGTCGGGAGTGCCTTCAACGGCGGTGGGGTCCGGATCGAGTACCGGATGCCGGGCCGGTACGGAAACCTCGAGATTCAGCCAGGCAGATTCCCCGAGCTCACGGACTATCGCGGACGGGGCACGGCCGACGGCTTCACCTTTGCTGAGGTTTCGCTCGCCACCTTCGAATCGGTGCGACGACAGGCGATCTCGCGTGGGAACGTTCCGCCCTACGACCAGGACGCAGTCGACATCGAGGTGTCCGATCCGCCGTTTTTCGACGCGGAGGACGCCCGCACCGCGGGTGCTCGAGCATCTCAGTGGGCGATCAGCATCGCGATCGCCGATGTAAAGGCCGCCGAAGGGATCTATTCCACGACGGGCACATTTCTGGCTCTCCTGACGCATCCGTGGGTGGTTGAGCGCGCCTGAAACGTGAGCACGCCGTTCCCTGTCTAGGTTTCTGAGCTGTCTAGGACCAGGAACCAGTGAGCGGAGAACGGCGTGCAGAACGCCACCTTATGGCGAGCCCTGTTGGGGGTCGAGAAGACAGTCGTGGAGGACATCGAGTTCGACGAGGACGAGCAGACTCTGGTGGCCTGCGTTCGGCCCACGCGACGTGCGGGAGCTCGCTGCGGACGATGTCAGCGACGGTCTCCTTGGTACGACCGTGGCGAGGGACGTCGTCGGTGGCGGGCGCTGGACCTGGGCACCATCCAGGTCCATCTCGAGGCCGACGCACCGCGGGTCAACTGCCGCGAGCACGGGCCCACGGTCCGCGCGGTGCCCTGGGCCCGGCATGGCGCCGGACACACCACCGGGTTCGATGAGCAGGTCGCCTGGCTGGCCACCCAGTGCTCCAAGAGCGCGGTCACCGAGTTGATGCGGATCGCCTGGCGCACCGTGGGGGCGATCATCACCCGGGTCTGGGCCGACGTCGAGAAGCTGCATGACCGGTTCGCCGACCTACGCCGGATCGGGATCGATGAGATCTCCTACAAGCGCGGCCACCGCTACCTGACCGTGGTCGTCGACCACGACACCGGTCGGCTGGTCTGGGCCGCCCCCGGCCGGGACAAGGCCACCCTCGAGGGCTTCTTCGACGCCCTCGGTGAGGAGCGGTGCAGCCAGATCACCCACGTCTCCGCCGACGGTGCGGACTGGATCAGCACTGTGGTCGCCGACCACTGCCCCCACGCGGTCCGCTGCGCCGACCCCTTCCACGTCGTCCGGTGGGCCACCGACGCCCTCGACGAGGTCCGCCGAGCTGCCTGGAACCAGGCCCGCGGAGCGGCCACCCAGCGCCGTGCCGGCCGCGCATCGGGACACGCGAAGGCGTTGAAGCATGCCCGCTACGCGCTGTGGAAGAACCCCGAGAACCTCACGGTCAGGCAGCAGGCCAAGCTGGCCTGGGTCGCCAAGACCGACCCGCGGCTGCACCGTGCCTACCTGCTCAAAGAAGGCCTGCGACTGGTCTTCCAGCTGCCCCACGCCGAGGCCGCGGAGGCGCTCGAGGTCTGGATCCGGTGGGCGCGGCGCTGCCGGATTCCCGCCTTCGTGGAGCTGCAGCGTCGCATCGTCAAACACCAGGCCTCGATCCTCGCAGCGATCGAGCACGGTCTGTCCAACGGTCGCATCGAGTCGGTCAACACCAAGATCCGGCTGATCACCCGCGTTGCCTTCGGATTCAGGTCTCCCGAGGCTCTCATCGCCTTGGCCATGCTCAACCTCGGCGGCCACCGACCAGTCCTCCCCGGCCGGTCATGACCCACGGATCGGTCAGGAGAGCCACATTTCTGCACGACGAAGTGTTCTGACCGACGGGTCCCCGGTCCGGCGGCACCTGGCCCGCGATCAGGAACCGCCCGCCTCGATCGCGCGACGCGTCGCCGCCTTCAGTTCCGCGACAGCCGCTTGGGGTGGATGCAGTCCGCCGCGCTCGGTCATCGACGTGACGATGTCGTGAACCCGTCCGAAGTAGGTCGCCTGCTCGGCCGGGGTGACGCTACCGGCGGCATGCCGGTAGAGCTTGAGCGCAGTGTCGAGGTCGTCCTGGTCACCCGGTTCGAGATAGCCGACGCCGACCTTCTTGCCGTGTGCTTCGCAGGCGATCCAGGCGCGCCGCAACCTGGCGACTGCCTGCTGGTAGGCATCGGCTCGCGATCTGGTGCCCGGGTAGGTGTCGGTGCGCAGTGCCATCGCCTCGTCGAGCGCCATGTGGAACGTCTGGGTGGACTCGACGGTCACGTCGGTGATCGCGGGGTAGCGCAACACCATGGCCGGGTCCAGCTCATAGGCGGCGTACTCGCCCAGGATCGTGTCGTGGCGGCGGGTGGCCTCCTCCCACAGCCGCTGCGCCGCGTCATCGGTGCCGGCGTCGGCGATTCGCGGGCCGGCAGGAGGCGCCGGGGTCTCGGCGTCCCCGTCCTCGGTGACGACCGTCTTGGCTGCTGCCGCCATCGTCCCAGTTGCCTTCGTCCCTGCGGTCTTCGTCTCTGCCGCAGCGGCTTTCGCCTTCGCCGCGGGCTTTGTCTTCGGCGTGGTGCGCTCCGGCGCCGCTCGTCGCAGATGGTCGATGACCTCGGCGGCGGCCGGGTCCGAGTCGACCACCGCGATCTTCCAGTTCTCCCGGTCGCCGGACTGCGCCCCGGCGTGCGGCACCGGATCGAAGCCGAGAGTCAGGTACTTGCGCCCGCGGACCCGTAGGTCCCGGACATCGCCGTGCGGCGCGGTCGTCGTGTCGGCCGGCCCGCTCAACGACACCGACGAGAGCGTGGCGAGGGGGTAGCTCACGAGGTTGCGGTCCTCGTCGCCCAGATAAACCGAGTCAGAGTCGACGGCCAGCAGAACGGCGCCGCGTTCGCCCAATCGGCCGACGGCGGCCGACGCCAACGACACTGCGACGAGCCCCGCCGCGACGCCGGCTGTGACCATGCCCGACACACCGGCGATGTTGAGGACCACCAGCGCGATCAGACCGAGCACCATGGCCACCCAGGCCGTGGTCGCGGCCCGATGATGCCCGGCGGTCAGGTACTCGGTGCGACACGTCACCGACACCATGGGTCACCTCCGGTCGGGCACCCGATCGCCTCGAATCGGCTACCGTGGTGGCGTGAATTCCTCTGGGTCGAATTCCTCTGCGGTGTCGCCGCATGACCATTCCGGCGGTGACGTCCGACGCATCAGTTTACGTGTCGGGATGTGCTCGGGTGGCCGCTCGCCGATCCGGGCGCGGATCGGCCGCGCACTGGCACTGACATTCATCGGTCTGCTGGTCACCGCAGCGAGCCTGCTCACGCTACCCGGGAGTGCGAGCGCGGCCCCGAACCCGTTGCTGGGCAAGCACTATTCGTCGACCGCGGTCACCGGACCACAGATCCCCGGCGGCGGACCCCTCGTCGTCGACTTCCCGTCGGCCGGGCGCATCGCGCTCTCCGCTGGATGCAACCGGCACATCGGACCGGTCACGATCGACGGGTCGACCATGCGGGTGGGTCCGTTGATGTCGACGCGAATGGCGTGCGCCGGCCCCCGCGCCGGCGCCGATCAATGGCTCGAGGATCTGACCCGGACACCACTCAACTGGTACTCGGTGGGCCAGGCACTCATCGTGACCGGCAAATCGAATCAGATATTGCTCGTCCAAGGAGCCGCATGAGTACCTCCCCCGCCGTCGTGACCGTCACCGGAGCGGCCGGGAGCATCGGATACGCCGCGCTGTTCCGCGTCGCGGCCGGTGCCATGCTCGGCCACCACCAGCCGGTGGCGCTGCGCCTGCTCGAGCTGCCGCAGACCATCGCTGCCACCGAGGGCACCGCAATGGAACTCGAGGACGGCGCGTTCCCGTTGCTGACATCCATCGACATCACCGACGACCCGCACCGCGCCTTCGACGGCGCCAACTACGGACTGCTCATCGGCGCGAAGCCACGCAGCAAGGGCATGGAACGTGCCGATCTTCTCGCAGCCAACTCCGACATCTTCGCCAAGCAGGGTGCGGTCATCAACGAGGTTGCCGCACAGGATATCCGGGTCATCGTCGTCGGTAATCCGGCGAACACGAACGCCGCCGTGGCGGCCGCCAACGCGCCGGACGTACCCGCCGAACGATTCACCGCGCTGACCCGGCTGGACCACAACCGCGCACTCGCGCAACTGGCCCGTCACACCGGCACCCCGGTCGCCGAGATCACCCGGATCTCCGTGTGGGGCAACCACTCCGCGAGTCAGTACCCCGACATCTTCCACGCCCGCGTGGGCAACCGCTCCGGCGCGGAGTTCGCCGAGGACCGCGACTGGCTGGTCAACGATTTCATCCCGACCGTCGCCAAGCGCGGCACCGCGATCATCGAGGCCCGCGGGGCCTCCTCGGCGGCGTCGGCCGCCAACGGCGCCATCGACCATGTCCACGACTGGGTGCTCGGCTCTCCGGCGGACGACTGGACCTCGGCGGCACTTCCATCGCCGGGGATCTACGGCGTACCCGAAGGTCTGGTGTGCTCCTTCCCGGTGCGGGCCGTCGGCGGACGGTGGCAGATCGTCGAAGGGCTCGACATCAACGAGTTCTCGCGGCAGCGGATCGACGCATCGGTGGCCGAGTTGCAGGCCGAACTCGACGCGGTGTCCGCCCTGTCCGATCGCTGATCATCCCACCGCCGCACAGCGGCGGGCCGTAAGCTCTCCTGCATGGCGAAGAAGGGCAAGTCCAAGCAGCCGAAGATCTCCAACAAGATCTACGAGGCCGAGCTGTTCCGGCTGCAGACCGAACTGGTCAAGATGCAGGAATGGGTGCGCGAGACCGGAACCCGCGTGGTCGTCGTCTTCGAGGGCCGCGACGCTGCCGGCAAGGGTGGCACCATCAAGCGCATCACCGAGTACCTGAGTCCTCGGATCGCTCGCGTGGCAGCACTACCGGCACCCACGGATCGTGAACGCGGACAATGGTATTACCAGCGCTACGTCGCGCATCTGCCGGCGCCGGGTGAGATCGTCCTCTTCGACCGATCCTGGTACAACCGTGCCGGAGTGGAGAAGGTGATGGGGTTCTGCACCCCGGAGGAACACACCCGGTTCCTGCGGCAGACACCGATTTTCGAGCAGATGCTGATCGACGACGGAATCCTGCTGCGTAAGTACTGGTTCTCGGTGTCCGACGAGGAACAGCTCCGCCGGTTCCGATCGCGGATGTCCGACCCGGTGCGGCAGTGGAAGCTCAGTCCGATGGACCTGGAGTCGGTGTTCCGCTGGGAGGACTACTCGCGGGCCAAGGACGAGATGATGGTGCACACCGACACCGCGATGAGTCCGTGGTACGTCGTCGAATCCGACGTCAAGAAGCATGCGCGCCTCAACATGATCTCCCATCTGCTGTCCACCATCGACTACCACGAGGTACCCCGACCGGAGGTGAGTCTGCCCAAGCATCCGATCGAGAGCGGCAACTACCATCGGCCACCGCGTTCGTTGTCGAAGTACGTACCCGATCACGTCGCCGAGTTACTCGGCGGTGACCACTGATCCGGTGGCGTCCGACGACCAGGAGCGGATGTGGATCGGCTTCGGCGAGTTCGACTATCTGCTCGGAGACGTCCACTCCCTCAAGCAGAAGCGTTCCGTGGTCCGCCCGATCGTCGCCGAGATCCGGCGGCGGTTCGAGGTCACGGTCGCCGAGGTCGGCCATCGCGAGGTGCACCGGCGCACGATGATCGGCGTCGGACTGGTCGCCGCGGATCGGGCCCACGTGGTCGAGGTTCTCGACGCCGTCGAACGCTGGGCCGCAGCGCGCCCGGAGGTGGAACTTCTCTCGGTGCGCCGCCGGGTGGTCAACGCCGCCGACATCTGAGTGGCCCGTACCGCGATGCCGGCCGGCCGGTCACTCGGCGATGACACCCGCCGCGACCGCGGCGGCGCGATAGGCCGCCGCCAGGAGTTCCTCGTCGAACTCGGTGCCGTGGTGCCCGACCCGCATGTGGGTCTGGCGATCGAATCCGCCCTGCGGCTGGCCCGGCGCGATCTCGAGCCATACGTGACCGGCGCCGCTTACCTGAACTTCACCGAGATGGAAGAGCGTTCGGCCCGTTCGGCGTCGGCCTTCAGCGACGATCACCGGCGCCGGCTCGCCGCCTTGAAGGCGAAGCTCGATCCGCGCAACCGGTTCTGCCACGGGGTGGTGCTGTCCTGACCGACGCGGCGGGGCACTTGTGCGAGCTCAGGCGCACCGGGCACGATGGGGTGATGGCGACTTCGCGAACCCCGCAACCGACGACATTGGTGGTCGACGCCGCCAATGTCGTCGGTTCGGTGCCCGACGGCTGGTGGCGCGACCGACGCGGCGCGGCGCTGCGCCTCCGCGACCGACTCGCACCCCTGACGGTGACCGGACTGGCCGGGGTACCCGGACCGCTCGACGTGGTGCTGGTGGTCGAGGGACAGGCGCGCGGTGTCGAGTCGAGTGCCGACGTGCGGGTGGTCACCGCGCCCGGCTCCGGAGACGACACAATCGTCGACGTCGTTGCCGGACAACATGATCGGCAGGTCGTGGTGGTGACGGCCGATCGTGAACTGCAGCGCCGCGTGCGCGCTGTGGGAGCGCGCACCGTCGGGCCCTCGTCGATTCCGCGTTGATCGTTCGACACGCGCTCGACGGTCGCACACTCCCGGGCGCCCGGCTCCTACCATGGAATACGGGCTGGAGACGGACCGGTCGGATCGGGGATGTGCAAGCAGATCGACACCACCAACGTCTGGAGGACACGAGCATGGCCACCACCGTCGCAGAGATCATCGTCGAACGACTGAAGGACGCCGGGGTCGCCCGCGTCTACGGCATCCCCGGGGACTCCCTCAACGGCTTCACCGACGCCCTGCGCGTCGACGGGTCCATCCGATGGCAACACGTCCGTCACGAAGAGGGCGCCGCCTTCGCGGCGACCGCCGAGGCGTCCCTCACCGGCGAGATGGCGGTATGTGCGGGAAGTTGCGGTCCCGGCAATCTGCATCTGATCAACGGGCTCTTCGACGCGCACCGCAGCCGGGTCCCGGTGCTCGCGATCGCCGCGCACATCCCCGCCCCGGAGATCGGGAGCGGGTACTTCCAGGAAACCCATCCCGAACAGCTGTTCCGCGAGTGCAGTTCGTTCTGCGAGATGGTCAGCACACCCGAACAGATGCCGCGACTGCTCGACGTCGCGATGCGCACCGCCGTCGAAGAGCGCGGGGTGGCCGTTCTGGTGATCCCCGGCGAGACCTTCCTGGCCAAATGCTCCTCGCGACGCGCCGGTGCGCCAATTCGCGCGGTCGACCGGGTGGTGCGGCCCACCGATGCCGAACTCCGACGGGTCGCCGCCACCCTCAACGCGTCGGAGAAGGTGACGATCCTGGCCGGCGCCGGCACCGAAGGTGCACATGACGAGGTCGTCGAGCTGGCCAAGGCGTTGCAGGCCCCGGTGGTCCATGCCCTACGTGGAAAGGAGTTCGTCGAATACGACAATCCCTACGACGTGGGGATGACCGGTTTGCTCGGCTTTTCGTCGGGCTATCGGGCGATCGAGAAATGCGACACCCTGCTCCTGTTGGGCACCGATTTCCCCTACCAGCAGTTCTATCCGTCCAAGGCGACCATCATCCAGCTCGACATCCGCGGCGAACAGATCGGCCGGCGCTGTCCGGTCGACATCCCGCTGGTCGGCAGCGTGCGCGACACCATCCCACCGCTACTGGCGCTGATCGACCGCAATCGCGATGTGTCGCACCTGGTCTCGTCTCGGGATCACTACGCCAAAGCCCGCGCGCGGCTCGATGACCTGGCCGTCAACGATCGCAACCGCGCGCCCATCCATCCGCAGTATCTGGCCCGGCTCATCAGCGACAAGGCGACCGACGACGCAGTGTTCATCCCCGACGTCGGCTCACCGGTCGTGTGGGCGGCCCGCTATCTGCGGATGACCGAATCACGCAGGCTCATCGGCTCTTTCACACACGGCTCGATGGCCAACGCGGTCTCGCAGGCGGTGGGTGCGCAATCGGCTTTCCCCGGTCGCCAGGTGATCGCGCTCGCCGGCGACGGCGGACTGGCCATGCTGCTCGGCGAACTGCTCACCATCACGCAGAACGCGCTGCCGGTCAAGATCGTCGTGTTCAACAACTCCTCGCTCAACTTCGTCGAGGTGGAGATGAAGGCGGCCGGCTTCGTGAACTTCGGAACCGACCTGATCAACCCCGACTTCGCGGCGCTGGCCCAGGCAGTCGGCATCCTCGGGCGCCGCGTCGAAGAACCCGATCGGCTCGAGCAGGCGGTCGGCGAGATTCTCGCGCATGACGGTCCGGCACTCCTCGACGTGGTGACCGCCCGGCAGGAACTGTCGATCCCGCCCACCATCACCGCCGCTCAGGCCAAGGGCTTCACCCTCTACGCGCTGCGCACCGTCATGTCGGGCCGCGGCGACGAACTCGTGGACCTCGCCGACACCAACCTGTTCCGGCGCCTGTTCGACTGATGGGACTGGCGAGTCAGACCTCGCGGGAGAACGCAGACGCACGCGCCACCTGGTCGGCGGTGATCTCGACGCCGGTGTAGCGCTCGAACTGGCGGGCGGCCTGCAACGCGATCACCTCGGCGCCGGTGATCACCGGTGTGCCCGCACCCCGCGCGGCAATGATGAAAGGGGTCTCGGCCGGGAACGCCACCACGTCGAAGGCGGCGCGCGCGGCGGCGATCTGCTCCGCCGAGAACGACAGCGCCGCCTCGTCGGCTCCGGCCATCCCGATGGGGGTCACGTTCACCAGGATGACGTCCGCGGGCGCCGGTTCGGCCACGGTGTGCTCGTACCCGTACTTCGCAGCCAGTTCGGATCCGGCCTCCTGGTTGCGGGCGAGCACGGTGAGCGTATCGAAACCCGCCCCGCGGAACGCCGCGACCACCGCTTTGGCCATTCCTCCCGAACCGCGCACGACGACCGGAACGGACGGATCCAGGGAGTGCTCGGCGATCAGCTGTGCCACCGCCTCGTAGTCGGTGTTCGAGGCGACCAGCCGGCCGTCGTCGTTGACGATGGTGTTGACCGACTCGATGGCCGATGCCGACTCCTCGAGTTCGTCGACGAGCGGGATCACCGCCTCCTTGAACGGCATCGACACCGATGTGCCGCGGATACCGAGCGCCCGAACGCCACGAATCGCGCCTTCGATGTCGTCGGTGCCGAACGCCTTGTAGATGCAGTTCAGCCCGAGTTCGTCATAGAGATAGTTGTGGAATCGGGTACCGATATTCGACGGTCGGCCCGACAACGAGATACACAGGGTCATGTCCTTGTTGAGAATGGGCACGTCGACTCCGTCTCCGTTCGATGCCACTGGGTTCGAGGCCTCTGGGTTCGATGCCTCCTGGGTCCGATGCCCCTGGGCGAGGCTCGGCGCGGCCAACGATACGCGACCGTGAAAGGCACAGCGCATGATCAGCAGACACATCTCGGTCGTCATCCCCGGCGTCGAGGCCACCGAGGTCTATCGCTTCGCCGCCGACCCCGACAATCTGCCGCGCTGGGCGGCGGGGCTCGCCAGCGGTGTACGCCGCGTCGGTGACGAGCTGATCGCCGACTCGCCGATGGGCGCGGTCACGGTGCGCTTTGCCGAGCCCAACCCGTTCGGGGTCCTCGACCATCAGGTCAGGCTGCCCGACGGCAGCGTCGTCGACAATCCGGTGCGGGTGCTCGCGCATCCGGAGGGGTCGGAGGTGCTGTTCACCGTGCGGCAGGGTGACGCTTCCGACGATGCGTTCGACGCCGATTGCGCCGCGGTGCTGGCCGATCTGAATCGGCTCCGGACACTGGTCATGCCGGCTGCCCCATCGCGGTGACCCACCCTCGTCCGCGCGGCCACGCTGACCCCCGCCCGACCGGCCACGCTGACCCACCCCCGACCGCCCGTGATGACCCAGCGGTGCGCGCGAGGTCCCGCGCACCGTAATCTCAGCGCATGTCGATCCCCGAACTCGCGTGGCGGGCCGGCGGTGCCGCCGCACGCCGGGCCACCGATTCTTCTCTGGCACGGTCGCTCGGTATCGGTGAGGTCATCTATCTCGTCGCGCCGACCGGTTATCCCAACTACGGCGACGAACTCATCGCTCGCACGTGGCTGCGATACCTGGCACGCGTACGTCCACGCACCACCGTGGTGCTCGACAGCCACTCGCCCGGACAGGCCTCCCTGCTACTGCGCGACGCGCATCCGAAAGTCATCTTCACCAACACGCTCTGGCAACTCACCGAATTCGCCGCAAATGCGCCGGCGAGCGACGACGAGCACAAGCCGGACCCCACGCGGCCGTGGGAGTGGGTGGCCCGGACGGCCGCCGATCCGGGCCGGGCGCCACGCCTGAGCGAGGGCATCGAGATCCTCAATCGGGCGTCGACGATCCATCTGCTCGGCGGCGGATATGTGAACAGTGTGTGGCCGCACCATGTTTCACCTGTCAGCGCGATCGCGGCGGTGGCCCGCCAGACCGGCGCCGCCGCGGTGGCGAGCGGCCAGGGACTCATCCCGCGACTCGACGAGCCGGGCTGGACCGCACTGCTCGACGCGGCCCGGGACTTCACCGTCTTCGACGTCCGCGATACCGCCTCCGCCGATGCCCTGGCCGGGGCACCCGGTGTCGGGGCAAGCGCCTCGGGCGACGACGCCTGGTTGGCGTTGCATCGGCCGGTCTCGGAGCTCTACCGCCGGATCGGGACACGTAGCCCCGGCCGCGGCGTGGTGCTCTGCCTGCAATCGGATCTGACCGACCAGTTCCGCGGGCCGGCCTCCACCGGTGTCGAGGCGCTCACCGACTTCGTCCGATCCACGCTCGACGCCTGGGACGTCCCGGGTTCCGATGTGACTGTCGTCGAAGGCATTCCCGGACACGATTACGAGGTTCCCCACCGGCTGGGTTCGCGTCTCGACGGTGCGGCCGTCATCCCGTTCCGGGAACTGTGGCGCCACGGATTGCCGGCCGGAAAGGCGAACACCTGGATCACCACCCGATTCCATCCGCACCTGATGGCCGCTGCCGCAGGCGATTCGGGAATCGCTATCGTTCCGATGCCGGTGTACTACTCCACCAAGCACCGCTCGCTGCTCGATGCCGGGTCGGCGTGGACCCTCGTAGAAGGTGGCGACACCATTCCGGACCGGCCGGCCGCGGGCGGGTTCTCCCCCACCGCCCGCCGTCGCGCCATCGACGCCAAACTGGCTCTGGCACAACGCGTGTACCCCGACACCCGCCTGCGGTCGTTGCGGCGGGGCTGACATCGTCGCGTCGGGCCCGATCCCGACGGATGCGGGCATGCCAGTGACCCGTCACCGAGGCCATCCCAGCGCCGGGCCCAGTCGCTCCGCGATGTCGGTGACGATCTGGATGTAGTCGGATTCGTCGAAGCTGAACGGAAGCGCGAACGCCACCTCGCCGGCCCGCTGAAAGCCGGTATGCGCGTACAGCCGCTCGGCGAGCTGATCGGAGGGACCCACATAGTCGGGCGAGAAGAGCATGCCCCGCGGCCCCTGCGGGGTGCGTGTGCGGGCCAGTCTGGACTCGGCGTAGGCCTCGTACTTGCGGACCTGCTCGGGGGTCGCGCGATCGGTGGGGATCACCACCAACCCCTGGGACACCCGCGCTCGCGTCGGATCCGGGTGGTGGGCCAGATATTCGTCGATGTGCTCACCCTGGATCGTCGCGAAGTCCCGCGACTCGGTGCCTTCGATGGTCACCACCGACGACGTCAGATAGTTGATCCCCTGCTGTCCCGCCCATCGTGCCGAACTCCGGCCCCCGCCGTACCAGACACGGCCGGCCAGCCCGGGCGAATGTGGCTGGACCCGCCGCGAGAAGGACTCGATTCCGACGGTGCCCTCGAAGGAACTGACCGGGACACCCCGCAGGTGGTCCAGCAGACGCGCCACCCTGTCCTTGGAGAAGTTCTCGACGTCGTGGGTCTCGGGGTACAGAGCGAGCTTGAAATCGTCGTAGCGCATCGGAACGCCCACCGAGACACCCGGATTGAGGCGCCCATCGCTCAGCACGTCGACGGTCGCGAGGTCCTCGGCGAGACGCAACGGATTCTCCAGCCCGAGCGGGATGACGGCGGTGCCGAGCTCGATGCGGCTGGTCCGGACGGCGGCCGCAGCCAGAACCGCGACCGGCGAGGAGATCCCGAACTGCAGATGACGATGACGTACCCAGACCGAGTCGAAGCCGAGATCCTCGGCGCGTTCGATCATGCGCAGAGTTTCCAGATGGCCGTCCCGCGGATGGTCTTCGGAGAATCGGCCGATGGTCAGGAAGCCGAGTTTGTGGAGCGGTTCACCGCGGCGTGGCATACCCGTAGTGTCGCACCGCAGGCGTCAGGACCGCAGGCTTGCTCCGTTGGTCGCGATGACGCCGGCATACCAGTGGAACGACTTCTTGCGGGTACGCCGCAGCGTTCCGGTGCCGTCGTCGTTTCGGTCGACGTGAATGAAACCGTAGCGCTTGGACATCTGCGCGGTGGAGGCGCTGACCAGATCGATGGGTCCCCAGGAGCAGTAGCCCAGAACGTGCACCCCGTCGGCGATCGCCTCACCGACCTCGACGAGGTGATCGCGCAGATACTCGATCCGGTAGTCGTCGAGCACGGTGGGGCCGCCGGGACCCTCGACCACCTCATCATGTGCGCCGAGGCCGTTCTCCACGATGAACAGCGGTTTGTTCCAGCGGTCCCAGAACTGGTTGAGGACGATGCGCAGACCGGTGGGATCGACCTGCCAACCCCAGGCCGAGGAGGCCAGGTACGGGTTGGGCACACCACCCATCAGGTTTGCCTCCCGGGCTGTTCGACGGGTCTCGTCGGCGGTCTCGCACACGCTCATGTAGTAGCTGAACGACACGAAGTCGACGGTGTTCGCGGCCAGCAGCTCTCGGTCGTCGTCGGTGATGTGCAGTCGAATCCCGTTGTCCCGGAAGTACCTTTCCGCATAGCCGGGATAACGTCCGCGCACATGGACGTCGGAGAACATGAGGTTGGCGTGGTCGGTGTGCAGCGCTGCCTCGACGTCGGCCGGGGCGGGTGTCAACGGATAGACCGGAACCCCGAGCACCATGCAGCCGACCCGGATGTCCGGATCGGTCTCATGCGCGATGCGGGTGGCCAGCGCGCTCGCCACGAGTTCGTGGTGGATCGCTTGGTAGAGGTCGCTCGGCGACAGCTTTTCGGGTGCGGTGTTGATACCGCCGGACAGGAACGGAGCGTGCAGCACCGAATTGATCTCGTTGAACGTCAACCAGTATCGGACGCGGTGGCCGTAGCGGGCGAACAGCACACGCACATACCGCTCGAAGAGTCCGATGACCTCGCGCGAGACCCAGCCGTCATAGCGCTCGGCGATCGCCAGGGGTGTCTCGTAGTGGGAGATGGTCACCAGTGGGGTGATGCCGTGTCGCTCGAGTTCGTCGAGTACCCGATCGTAGAAGGCAAGGCCGGCCTCGTTCGGTTCGGCGTCGTCGCCGTTGGGGAAGATGCGGCTCCACGCGATGGAGAACCGGAACACCGTGAAACCCATCTCGGCGAACAGCGCGATGTCCTGGGCGTAGCGGTGATAGAAGTCGATTGCGATCTGCTTGAGGTTGTCCGGAGTCGGTGTGGCGGTGCGGGGTTCGAGGATGCCGCGGGGCAGGACATCCTGGATCGAGAGCCCTTTGCCGTCCGCGTCGAAGGCTCCCTCGATCTGATTGGCGGCAGTCGCACCGCCCCACAGGAAGCCTGCGGGGAACGTGGTCCAGCCGGTCATCGGAACTGCTTCTCCCTCATCCGTGCGGATCGACGCGTCGGTCGACGATGGTCGAGGACTCCTCCAGCGACAGGGTGCGGCCCGCGAAGCGCCGCTCGGCGCGCCGCTGCATCACCGGCAAGAGGGTTCACGAAGAAGCCGTTGCCGATGTCAAGCACCAGATTGTTGCCGTCGGCGTCAGCGAGCGCGATGCCCTGCGGATACTCCCCCGGCGTCTGTTCGGGCAGATCGTTGCGGCTCGCCACCACCACCCCGTCGGCGACAGCGAGCGCGTCGTCGCCGAAGATCCGGTAGCTCGCCGGGTTCTTCGGGTCACCGACGAAGATGCGGCCCTGGTCGTCGGCCTGCTCCCAGTCCACCGCGTATCGCTGCGCCAGATATGGCGAACCGTTCACCGGCAGCACCGCATGCGTGTGCCGCATGGCGTCGCAACAGGCGTCGGCCGCAAGGTAATTCGCGCCGGACAGGGGCGGAGCCAATACCGGCACATCACCGCTACCCACCCTCGCCTGCGCAAGTGTCTCGGTCATCCGATTCGAGCCGGGCGGCGCGGCCTGGGCCACGACGTCGAGTTCGTGGACGAGCGTGGTGGGCACCTGCGCGCCCGCACTGATGACGATGTGCACGAACACGATGCCGTTCTGCCCGCCGCGCAGGATGTTCGAATACCCTTCGGGCGCACCCGGTGCCGAGCCACCTTCCGGACCTCCCACCGGTTTGGTCCGGGCGGCCAGGCCGCCGGAAGAGAGTTCGAGGACGGGCGTTCTCGACGAGGCGTCGAGAACGCGCAGACCGCCGAGTGTGACCGGTGCGGCGGTGAAGTTGGTCAATGCGATCTCGTACACCAGATGCCGGCGCCCGTCCGAACCCACAAACGGAGTGGGTGCGAACATCACCTCCCCGACGACCGGGGTGAACACGGGTTCCGGCGGGACCGACACTCGCGCATCCGACGCCGAGGTTCCCGTCGCCTCATCGTCTGACGATCCACAGGCGGCGAGGCCGACGGTCAACAACACCGCCGCGAACAGCACGCTCACAACGCGACGGTAAGCGGATACGGGGCCGACGTGCCACATGATCGTCTCGATTCACTGGGTGCATGCAGTGGCCCGACCGACCGATGATAGGCCCGGCAATCCGGAGTGCGGGGCTGATCCGGCCAGATACCGATGCTGGTGTCCGAAGACACCCAACGTACCCTCGGTGACGTGGTTGATTTCGCATACGTCATCGCCGGTTCCGAGGCCACCGGGGGCGCCGGTCTGCAGGCAGACCTGAAAACCTTCCAGGAACTCGGTGTCTACGGGGTCGGCACCATCACGTGCATCGTGTCCTTTGATCCCCAGCACGGGTGGACGCACCGCTTCGTCCCGATCGAGCCGACGGTGATCGCCGACCAGATCGAGGCGGCCACCGCCACCCACGACCTCGATGTCGTGAAGGTCGGCATGCTGGGTACCCCGGACACCATCGACGTGGTCGCTGATGCGCTGGCGGCCCGCAGCTGGCGGCACGTGGTCCTCGACCCGGTTCTCATCTGCAAGGGCCAGGAGCCGGGCGCGGCCCTCGACACCGACACCGCGCTGCGGGAGAAGGTCCTGCCGCTCGCAACCGTCGTAACGCCCAATCTCTTCGAGACGAAGACGCTGGCCGGTGTCGACGAGATCACCACCGTCGATCAGCTCGCCGACGCCGCCCGCCGGATCGCCGATCTCGGTCCGCGGTACGTGATCGCCAAGGGCGGGGTGGATCTCCCCGGTGACGACGCCGTGGACGTGTTGTTCGACGGCGACGAGGTGACGGTCCTGCGTGCCCCCAAGGTGGGGACCGAACGCGTCTCCGGCGCCGGATGCACGCTGGCCGCCGCGATCACCGCCGAACTCGCCAAGGGGGTGGTTGTCGCCGATGCGGTTGCCTTCGCCAAGGACTTCACCACCGCCGCCATCGCCGGACGCGTCGCGGCGCACACCCCCTTCGACACGGTCTGGCAGGGCGCCTACGTCGATCAGCTCGATCCCTGAGAACGTGCGGTCCGGCCGGGTCGGACGCCTGCCGGATCGGACGCCGGATTCGGCCGATTCCACCGCTGCCGGTGCCGCTCGTTGCGATAATCGATCCGTGGTCGACCCCGCTCTCCTCGAGAACCCACCGGCTCAGTGGATGTGACAGCCCCCGTCGTCATCGACGGGTTGAGCTATGTCGCGCACGACGACCCCGCCATGCCCATGTATCGGGTGATAGCCAATAACCGGCAGCCCGTGGCCCTGCGTGACCTGATGATCGCGCCGGTACGCAGCGGTTACATCGGCGACGGGCATCAACCCGATCCCTCGCTGGTGCCCGCGTCCGGTGCGACGGCGGTGCCCGACGTGCAGGTGACAACGGTGTACATCCCCGTCCGGGACGGGGTCGCCCGCTGCGAGCTGTACCGTCCGGCGGGGATCGACCCCGACGAATTGCTACCCGTGGTGGTCTACTAACACGGTGGCGGATTCACGGTCGGCTCGTCCGACGACTGCGACTTCCTGACCCGCAAGATCGCCCATCTCAATCGTGCACTGGTGATCTCGGCGAATTACCGGTCGGCTCCGGAGTTTCCGTTCCCGGTACCGCTCGACGATGCCTACGACGTTCTGCGCTGGGTGTTCGACAACGCCTCGCGGGTCGGCGGCGATGCCCACTTCGTGGCGGTGGCCGGCGATTCGGCCGGGTCGAACTTCGCCGCAGCATTGCCGTTGCGCTGCAAGGATGATGGCGTGCGTCGGCCCGATGCGGTGGTCCTGCTCGGGGCGATGGTCGACTTTCGTTTCGAGCGCTGGCCGTCGTTCGTCGAACAGGCCCCGCGCGGCATCGTCTACGACACCGCCTTCACCGGTTTCATCCGCGGCGCGTATCTGCCGACGACACCGTGGGATCACCCCTACGCGAGTCCCATCGACGGTGATCTCGCCGGTTATCCGCCGACCGTGATAGCCACCGGCACCCACGATCCCATCATCGACTCGGCGCGAGCCTTTGCCGACCGACTCGACCAGGCCGGTACATCCGTGACGTCGTACTTCCCGGCCGGAATGCCGCACGGGTTCTACTTCTTCCCAGCTGTGCACCCGGAGGAGGACGTGGCATACCGGATCGTCGCCGACGCATTGGCACCGTTGATCGGCGCCGCGACGGGCGCAGACGCCTGACCGGCGTCGCTGCCGTCCGAGGCCGCGAGTGGTACTCGTGGAAGAAGGGGTGCGCACCAGCCGACCACGACAGAAGGGGCATGGACATGGCCATCGCCACCATCGATCCGACCACCGGCACGACCATTCGCGAATTCGACTCGCTCACCGAGGACGAGGTCGACGCGGCCCTCGATCGAGCGGCGCGATGTTTCACCGACTACCGCAAGACGACCTTCGAGCAGCGCGCCGGATGGTTACGCGCCACCGCGGATCTGCTCGAGGCCGAGGCCGACACGGTCGCGGCCATGATGACTCAGGAGATGGGCAAGACCCTGGCCGCTGCGAAGGCCGAAACCCTCAAGTGCGCCCGCGCATTTCGGCACTACGCCGAGCACGGTGCCGCGATGCTCGCCGACGAGCCCGCCGATGCCGACGCCGTGGGCGCGAGCAAGGCCTACATGCGATATCAGCCCCTCGGCGTGGTACTTGCGGTGATGCCGTGGAACTTCCCGTTGTGGCAGGCCGTCCGGTTCATCGCACCGGCCCTGATGGCCGGTAACGTCGGTGTCCTCAAACACGCGTCCAACGTCCCGCAGTCCGCGCTCTACATCTCAGATGTGCTGCGCCGTGCGGGATTTCCGGACGGCTGTTTTCAGACCTTGCTCATCGGGTCGTCGATGGTCGAGGCGATCGTGCGCGATCCGCGGGTAGTGGCCGCCACCCTGACCGGCAGCGAGCCGGCGGGCCGCGCGGTGGCCGCTGTGGCCGGTGACGAGGTCAAACACACCGTGCTCGAACTCGGCGGGAGCGACCCGTTCATCGTCATGCCCAGCGCGGATATCGCTGCGGCCGCCAAGACCGCCGTCACCGCCAGGGTGCAGAACAACGGCCAATCCTGCATCGCGGCAAAGCGATTCATCGTTCATACCGACGTGTACGACGAATTCACCGCAGCATTCGTCGACGGATTTCGGGAGCTCGTCGTCGGCGATCCCACAGACGAGGCAACCGATGTCGGCCCGCTGGCCACCGAACAGGGACGTGACGATCTCGAGAAGCTCGTCGACGGCGCAGTCGCCGACGGTGCCACCGTGTTGATCGGCGGCCACCGCATCGACCGGCCCGGATGGTTCTACGAGCCCACCGTAATCGCCGACATCACCCCGGATATGGAGTTGTACTCGGCCGAGGCCTTCGGGCCGGTGGCCGCGCTCTATCGGGTCGATGACATCGACGCCGCGATCACCCTCGCCAACGACTCCACCTTCGGCCTGGGCGGCAATGCGTGGACCACCGACGCCGGCGAACAGGACCGCTTCATCGACGAGATCGAATCCGGGCAGGTGTTCATCAACGGAATGACCACCTCATACCCGGAACTCGGTTTCGGCGGGGTCAAGCGATCCGGTTACGGGCGCGAACTCACCGCTCACGGCATCCGCGAGTTCTGCAACATCAAGACGGTGTGGATCGCCTGATCACTCGAGGACGAAAACCGGGATCTGCCGATCGGTCTTGGTCTGATACTCCCCGTAGGGCGGGAAGGCGGCGACCGCGAGCTCCCACCAGTGCGCCCGCTCGTCCCCGTCGACCTCGCGGGCGGTGAGTTCGACGACGCTATCGCCGTCCTGCACGGTGACCTGCGGGTGAGCCTTCACGTTGTGATACCAGGCTGGATGCTCGGGTGCGCCGCCCTTGGAGGCGACCATGGCGTATTTGCCGTTCTCCTCGACCCGCATCAGCGGTACATAGCGCTTCTTGCCGGATTTCGCGCCGGTCGTCGTGAACAGGACGATCGGACGGTCGAGCACCTGAACGCCGTCGGTGGTGCCCTGTTCCAGGATCTTTGCGGTCTGGTCACGTACCCAGTCGGTCGGGCTCAGTTCTGGTTGATCACTCATGTCGGTAGCCAACACGGCGCAGCGGTGGCGTATTTCCCGACTCGGTGAGAGAGCCGAGATCAAGACGTTCAGAACGCCGTCGACTATCGCGATCTCGGGACGGGGACGAGTGGGGCGACGTTCTTCCGCACCATCGGGTCATCGGTCGGTGTGGCCGTCTTCGGCGCCGTCTTCAACAGCCAACTCGATTCCCACCTGTCCGCCGGCGTCCCGCCCGCGGCGGTCGGGCCGTGCTCGGCGGAAGTGCTCGAGGCCTCCACGCTGAGCCTGCCCTCGTGCCCGCCGGTCGTCCAATCACGGTTGGACGGCTTCACCGACGCCTTTCAGACCGTGTTCCTCGTCGCGGTCCCCATCGGGCTCCTCGCCTTCGGCCTCTCGTGGTTGCTACCCGAGGTCGAGTTGCGCACCGTCACCCGCATTCCCGAACCCAGCGAATCCTTCGGAATACCTTCTGCACGAACATCTCTGGAGGAGTTGCGGTTGCAGGTCTGGCGCACGCTGGGCCGAAGACCGACTGCGCATCTGGGAGATGGTCGTCGCCACCGCCGGCAGTCCGCTGTCCCGCGGGGAGGCGTGGATGGTCAGCCGGGTGGCCGAGGAGACGACGCGGGATTTCGCCACCATGGTCTCGGTGTCCGGCACACCGCTGCCCATCGTCGAAGACACCGCCGAGAGGCTCGCGGCCGCGGCATGGTGACCATCGACGGCGGAATCGCGAGGATCACGTCGGCCGGGAGCGCAGAGGCGGATCGTCTCCTCGAGGCCCAACGCGAGCGGCTACGCACGTTCGTCGCGGACTATCCGGGCAGCAACGAAGCCGACGTGGACGAGATACTCGACGAGATCGCCCGACGTCTGCACGATGAGGTGCCCACCGGACTCGACGTTCGGTAGGAAGTTCCCCGACCCGACGTCGGCTGAGCAGTCTATGGGGTTGGTTGTCAAGGGCTGGTTTTCGGTGTGTGGGCGTGTATGTTCGACTGCTGACAAGGAATCTGTTTGCCGCAGTTGGGTGCTGGGGGTTGTTGGGTTGCCGGGGTCCGGGGTGCCCTGCGCGTGCTCTACCTAGCGGTCAATCGGGTTGTTCCCGACAGTCTTCATTCGAGCTTTGGTCGCGCGAGGGTGGGACTGCTCATGCTCAGCCGCGGGTTGTTCCCCAGGTGCTTTGAACCGCCCCGGGTTCGTCGGAGGCTCTCGAACCTGTGAAGGATGGAGAGCATGGCAGCACCTCGGAAGTACAGCATTGAGCTGAAGGAGCGAGCGACGCGGATGGCGGTGGAAGCCCGCAAGGACCCGGCCACACGGCCGGGAGCGTTCAAACGGATCGGCGATCAACTCGGTGTGCACCCGGAGGCGCTACGCACCTGGGTCAAGCAAGCCGAAATCGATGGCGGGCAGCGGCCGGGTACCACGAGCAGCGATTCCGAGCGGATCGCGCAGCTCGAGCGGGAGAACCGCGAGCTGCGGCGGGCGAACACGATCTTGAAGCAGGCGTCGGCTTTTTTTGCCGCGGAGATCGACCGCCCACAGCGTTGATCGTGGAGTTCGTCGCCGCTTCTCGCGACGAACACGGAGTCGATCCGATCTGCGCGGCCCTACGCGACACGGCCGCCCAGATCGCTCCGTCCACGGTACGAGCCCACCTGAGTGCGAACAAGACCGAGGCGCCACGCACGGTGCGTGACCGGGAGATGCTCGGCGAGATCCGCACCGTGCACGCCGACAATCTCGGCGTCTACGGTGCCCGCAAGGTCCACGCCGAACTACGCAGAAAGGATATCGACGTGGCGCGCTGCACTGTCGAACGATTGATGAAAGCCGATGGACTGCAAGGGATACCGAGGTTGAAGACACGCAGGACCACCCGCAGCGATGGCGCCGAAACCCCGCAACCGGCCGACCGAGTCGGCCGGCAGTTCACCGCCGAGGCGCCGAACACCTTGTGGGTGGCGGACCTGACCTACATCCGCACCCACTCCGGGTGGGTGTACGCGGCGTTCATCCTCGACGTGTACTCGCGCGTGGTCGTCGGCTGGCAGGTCTCGACCACGATGCACACCGACCTCGCATTGGACGCCTTAGACATGGGATTGTGGGCGCGTGATCGTGCCGGCCAGGATGTGGCCGGACTGATTCACCACTCGGACCGCGGAGTGCAGTATCGAGCGATTCGTTACACCGAGCGTCTCGCCGAAGCTGAAGCGGTGACTTCGGTTGGCTCCAAGGGTGATTCGTATGACAACGCGATGGCCGAGGCGTTCAACTCGTTATTCAAGGCGGAATGTATCCGCAACCCGATCATGCGCCCGAAGAGCGGGTGGGGCGGTGTCGGCGACGTCGAGATCGCGGTCGCCGAGTACATCGAGTGGTTCAACCACCGCCGTCTGCACGGCGAGATCGGACACGTCCCGCCGGTCGAGTACGAGGCCGCCTACTGGGCGGCCCACACGGTCACCAGCTACCGTGAGAACCCGGTCCCAGCAGAGGCCGGAACCAACTAACCGAGCCTCCAGCAAACCCGGGGCGATTCACGTTGTCGTGAGGCACGATCTCACGTAACCGCTTGATCCGGGCATTACGGCGGTTGTCACCACGACTCAACCGACTACGATTAGACACTGACATCCTCCTAGTTTTGGTTCTGGGACACCAAGCCCGACATCAACCAAAACAGGAGGATGTCGCTGGCTTCCAATCCCTCAACCCATTACTAGGTGCCCCTACGCCGGCTGACCTGTCCCCCGACGTCCCCCTTTCGCCGGCTGAGGTGTGAGGAGCGCTAGTCACAAGCCTCGAAGCCCTGACGACACACCCGATCCACGCAACCACCACCGTGAGAGCACTCGACAAAATCAGAGGTTGCACAATCCGACAAACCGATCTAACATCGAAAGTAGGTTCGAAGAACACCAGTTCGACACAAGGGGGGTGACCACAGTGAGCGACCAGCCACCATTACCACCACAGCTCACCGACCTGATCGCCCAACTCCACGCCCTCACCGACGAACTCCAGCAGGTGGACCTCACCGCCTGCTCCGACGATGACCTCATCGCTGCCGCCAACGCGCACGAACAAGCCATCACCCGATTGACCTACGCCGGTGACCGGCAACTGGTGGAGATCACCGCGCGGGATCTGCCGCGGCAGATGGGCTACCGCTCGGTGCCGAACTTCTTCAACCATCGTCTGCGGATCTCCAACCCGCAACGCCGCCGCACCCAACTGGCGGCCACCGCCACTCAACGATCGTTGACCGGCGACACCACCGAACCGAGGTTTCCGGTGCTCGCCGAGGCGTTCGCCGCCGGCACCGTCGGCACCGGGCACATCACCACGGTGCTCGATGTGCTCGACCAGATCCCCGCGTCGGTCCCCTTCGACAAGAAGACCGCGGCCGAGCGGCAGATGGTCGACATCGCCACCGAGTTCGCGCCTGCCGAGATCGCGATGGCCGGTCAACGCCTGTTGGGCCATCTCGATCCGGACGGGTCGCTGACCGGTGATGCTGATCGGGCGCGGCGCCGCGGAGTGTGGATCGGCAAACCGCGTACTGATGGGACCTCGCATCTGTCGGGCACCCTTACCCCGGAATTGGCGGCCCGACTGTCGATGATGATGGCCGTGTTCGGCCAACCCGGCCTCAACAACCCCGACGATCCCGACGCGCCGAACGGGGCCTACGAGAACGCTGATGCCGACCACGTCGCCGACGCCGCCTGCCGTGACTACCGCACCCCCACCCAACGCAACCACGACGCCCTCGATGCGGCCCTGGAAGCCATGTTTGCCGACG
This sequence comes from Gordonia bronchialis DSM 43247, assembly GCF_000024785.1. Classification (NCBI taxonomy): domain Bacteria; kingdom Bacillati; phylum Actinomycetota; class Actinomycetes; order Mycobacteriales; family Gordoniaceae; genus Gordonia; species Gordonia bronchialis. The sequence continues at coordinate 2,990,241 of NC_013441.1, forward strand.
GGACGCTGGGCACCACCCACCGCGGTCTGCCGGTGCAGTTGATCATCAAAGCCGACCTGAGCGATCTGATCGCCGAGACCGGGTACGGTGTCACCGCCACCAACACCCTGCTACCGATGACCGATGTCATCCGGTTGGCCGCGCAGGCACAGCCGTGGTTGGCGGTGTTCGAGGACGCCACCCCGATCCCCCTGTTCTTCGGGAAAGGCAAACGGTTCGCCACCCAAGCCCAACGCATGGTCAACTTCGCCCGCCCCGACGGACACGTCTGTTCCGCCCACGGCTGTGATCAGCCGGCGGCGTATCTGGAACTGCATCACGCCCAACTGGACTGGGCCGACGGCGGACTCACCGACATCATCGACATGACCGGCGCGTGTCCCAAACACAATCGGATGGTCGGACCCAACCCCGGCCAATACACCACCCGCATGATCGGCGACGGCCCCGACCGCGGACGCTGCGGCTGGACCCTCAACACCCGCCCCGGCGCACCACCCAACCCCGAACGGGTCAACCGCACCCCCGACCTGGCCGCCGGATTCACCAAACACCTCGCGCAGGTACGCGCCGAAATCCACGGCCCACCTGGCAATGGGCCGACGACCGACGACCCGACAACCGATGTTCCCGACATGGACACCGGACGATCAGCGCTGCCCACTGAACAAGGCGCGATCGACCAACAGGTCCGCGAACTCGCCCGCCTCCAGCTCCGTCAGACCATCAACCCCGACTCCGTCGTCGAGACCCGGCTCGCCGCACTCCTCGAAACGCACCTCGGACTCAACAACTGAACCGGCGCCTGCGATGGACCACTTGATTCCGATCCCTGACGTGTGAGGAGCGAGGTGGACCACTCCGCGTCACACCTCGATGCGAACGTTCTCAGGGTGGATCATGAGTTCGATCGGGACAACGAATCCGATTGCGACATTGAAAGGTTCGATTTCCCACTCACGCAGCGCGGCGGTGGTCAGCGTCGCCGCCTCGATTCGTGAGGTCGCCGACAGTGTCGCCACGAGTGTCGCGCGATCGTTGGCTGCAGACGTTTCGCCCCAGCTGCCGACCGTGGGCGCCGGAGAAGCCGAGATCACTGAATATGTCCACGCGTTGACAGTTGAAGTACTGATCAGGACAGCCGGTTCACCCTTTCCCGGGTTCGGTCCTCGGCCGACCACCACCTCACCCCTCGCCTGCGCACCCTCTGCCGCCCGAATAATGTACTGCTCCACGTCCTCCCAGCACCCGTCGTACAGCCCGCCGCGTCGTACGGGACCGAGTTGGATGAACAAACCCCTGCCGATGGTCGACTCGCTCGCATGCGAGAAACGACTGGTGATTCCTACGCAGATCATTGACGTCGACGAATCGAAGCTCGCGACCTCGCGATAGTGCGCACGGCCGTACCGACGGGTGGATACCGCCCCCGAACACAACACCTGTTCGAGATCGTCGCAGTCCGTGTGCGACTTGATCTTCATCAACACTGGTTCCCCGTCTCGCCACATGCGCACATGCTCGGACATGGCCAGACCCAGTGACACCTCAGTCGATTGTGTCGAGTCGAACCCCTTGGTGACATCGTTGGTTGCGCTCATAAGTCCCCCGATCGAGTTGGTCACCCCATCATCGCGAACCTCGTACTCGCTGACGTTTACGCGCTCACCGCTGTGGACAGGGAAACGTAGCCCGTCGGATGGTGCAGTAAGGGTCCGGGCGAGTGCCAGAATCATTCACTCCGGGATACCCCGCGCCGACGATCGCCCGATCGTGGCTCGGCTTCCCACCCGGCCGCAAACGGCGACGGCGTAACCCTCCGACGCCGCAGGACCGCGATCGCCGCAGTGGTGACGACCAGCGCCACGATCGTCCCGACCGCGATGCCGACGACGGCCGTCGTCTCCCCTGCGCGGCCACGATGATCCCGACGAAGGCCCAGACCAGCGTGAGTGGGTAGGCGACGAGCACGGACCCGACTGCGGTGGTGACGGCCAGCCCGACCACGGCGCACGCGAGGAGAATGGCCACCTGCCAGCCCAGTGACTGCGGATCAGCGAGGTCGGCACCGATCGCGGCTGCCCAGTTCTGGAAGACGGCTGCCGTTGCCCAGGCCGCGTAGACACCGACGAGGACACGAGGTCAGGACCGTGAGCCACGGCGGCGCAGAGTCGTCGGCCGGCCGCGCGGCGATCCGGGCCGCGTCGAGCAGGACCACCGTCATGACGATCAGGACGATCGGGGTCACCCAGGTCCATTCGGGTGCCGACACCAGAATCCACACCGCCGCGCCGGCGAACGCGACTTCGAGGTCGATGAGCAGGCGTCGCGGATTAATGGTCCTGGCGGCGCCCTTCCACACCACGAGGAGGGCGAACACGATCGACAGCAAGTGGATGTGACTCCAGATCGAGAACGTGTAGCCCCACCGGGGTGATCAGGAGATCGGTCGTCGACTCGTTGGGCGACGCACCGAACCCGCCGGTGGCGCGGAATCGAGTACGGCATCGGACACCACGACGAACAGTCTCCAGGTGTCGATGATGAACCGGCGCCGTGAGACTGCGAGGTCGCGCAACGCCGGCCCGTGGTCTAGCCCGACAACCACCGTCACCACCAGGGCCGCGGTGCGCCACAGATATACGAGTACATGTCGAACCGCGGCCGGATGGTGCCCGAATCGTTCTCGGAGACAATCGATCTGGAACGGGACATGGCGGTGCTCGTCGTCGAGGATTCGTTCGGCGACGTCGGTGAGCAGGCGATCTTCGCCCTCGGCCAGCGCCCGGTAGTACCGCAGTGCGATCACTTCGGCGATCGCCAGGATCATCACTTCGAGCCGGAGCCCGAGCAGTCGTCGCAGATGAACGAAGACGGTGTCGGACCAATGCCGGTCAACGGTGCCGTGACCGCCGGCGCGGAGCAACGCGGCCAGCATTCGCGCATGGTTCTGCTCTTCGGCGACGAAGAGGCGGACCGCCGCGGCGTAGTCGGTGTCGCCGCTAAGGTCGGCCTTCGCGATGAGGTGGGCGCCATCCCCGCTCTCCCCGACCTGGAACCGCTGGAGGCTGAGCACCACCGCGGGTGTGAGATCGGTGCCGCCGGCCCAGTCGGGCTGGGCTCTCTGCGAACGTCGGTGTGCCGCGACACGGAAGTCGGCCAGCCACTGCTGCGAGTCCATACATCCAGCCTATGGGCACATCTCGGCAGCCCGGCCGCCGTTGTGCACGATCTGAACGACACACGGCACCCTGCGCGCGTGGCCGGCCGCGCGACCTCAGTCCACGTCGCCGGGGTCGATTGCGGGCAGTAGTCGGGGCCCCGCGCCGGCAGATCCCAGTTCGTCATCGGGATTGAGGACGCGACAGCTGCGCAGCGACACGCAACCACAGCCGATGCACTCGACCAATTCCTCCTCCATCCGCTCGATCTCTTTACGTCGGGCCTCGAGTCGTCCGCGCCATCGCTCGCCGATGCGCCGCCAGTCGGTCTTGGACGGCATCCGGTCCTGCGGGAGGTCGGCGAAGACCTCGGCCACCTCGGCCAGCGGGATACCCATGCGCTTGGCCACCTGGATCACCGATACGCGTCGGATCACGTGGCGGGCGAATCGGCGTTGACCGCCCGAGGTCCGGGTCGAGCTGATCAGCCCTTCCCGCTCGTAGAAGTGCAAGGCAGACACCGCAACTCCGGTCCGGCGTGCAACCTCTCCGACGGTCAGCAGATCGGTCGGGACAGGCTTGATCTCATTCATGCTTGACCTCAACTTAAGTTCAGGTTCTAGCGTAGCCCACATGACCGCTGAAGACACAAGAGCAACAGGAACTTCCGAGACCGAGACGCCGCTCGGCAGACCGGTTGGCAGCTGGCGCGAACTCTTTGGCGCCGACCACGCCACGGCCTCACTCGTTCTGGCGGGCGGTATCGCCGTGTACGCCATGAACACCTTCGTCACGGCAGCGCTCCTCCCCTCCACCATCGCTGACATCGGTGGCGATCAGTACTTCGCTTGGGTGACAACCACTTTCATGGTCGCCTCGGTGCTCGCCTCGATGCTGGTCGCCCGCACTCTCGCCGCGATGGGTGCCGCACGTGCCTACCTGACGGCCTTTCTGCTGTTTGCGGCCGGATCTCTCGCCGCCGCACTCACCCCGACGATGGAACTCCTCCTTGCCGCGCGGGTGCTCCAGGGACTCGGTGGCGGACTCCTCGCCGGACTCGGCTATGCCGTCATTCGCGACGCACTCCCCGAACACTTGTGGACCCGTGCCACCGGTCTCGTCTCGGCGATGTGGGGGGTTGGCACTCTCCTCGGACCAACAACGGGCGGATTCTTCGCCCAGATCGGCTTCTGGCGCGGTGCCTTCTGGTTGCTGGCGGCCGTGGCGGTGGTGCTCGGGGTGCTGTCCACTCGCGCATTGCCCAGGGGCAGTTCGGAGTCCGACGACTTCGGGAGGCTGCCGGCGACGTCTCTCGTCATGCTGGTTCTCGCGGCCACGGCGTTCAGCATCGCGGCCATCGTTCCGGTCGGCGGGCCGACCGCTGTTGCGCTCGCGGCCGGTGCCGCGCTGGTCGGCGGATTCATCCTGGTGGACAGCCGCGCGTCGTCGCCGGTGTTGCCGCACATCACCTATCAGCGTGGCAACCCGCTGAAGTGGTTCTACATCGTCCTCGGCATCCTCAGCGCCGCAGCGATGGCCGAGATCTTCCTGCCGAAATTCGGCCAGGATCTCGCCGGGATGACACCGCTGGTCGCAGGTGTCTTCGGCGCGACGGTGTCGATCGGCTGGAGTGTGGTGCAGCTCTTCAGCGCAAGCGTCGACAGCGAGCGGATCGGCAGACGGCTTATGATCCTCGGACCGGTGTTCGTGACGGTCGGCCTCGCTGTCTATGCCGCGACGCAGCACGTCACCGCGGCATGGATTCCCGTGGTCTGGGTGGTCGGCCTCATTCTCGCCGGAGCCGGTGTGGGTCTGGCCTTCCCCCACCTGAGCGTGGCGGCGATGCGCAGCACCGACGATCCCGTCGAGGGCTCGAAAGCCGCGGCGGGGGTGGGCACGGCCGAACTCATCGCGAACGCCATCTCGTCGGCGCTGGTCGGCACCCTCGTCGTGGTGGGCGGCCCCGGCGCGGCGGGTTCGATGATGATGGGGGCGGGACTCGCCGCACTCGGCGCGCTCGGGGTTGTGGCCATCGTTGCCGCCCTTCGCCGCGAGTGACAGCTCACGAGGCCGAGCCGGCGCGCTTCGCGTCGGTTTCGGCGGATACGGCCTGGGCCATCACCGTGGCGCCGGACCGCAGCGCCCGGCGCCACGGGAGCGCTCCCTCGACCTCGATCTGAATCGACATGCTCAGTACCGTTCGCAGCAGCACGATGATCGCGAGTACACCGACGTCGGTCAGAGAGGGCTTCGACGTGATGGTCCTGATCAGGTCGGCGGCGACAAGGATCTCCAGCCCGAGCAGAATGGCGCCGCCGAGAGCGTTGCGCAGAACGGTGAACGCACTCGAATCCCGTTGCAGTGCACGACGTCCGGCGACGATGAAGGCCACCACGAATCCGACGATCATGGCGAGCACGCCGATCACCTCGAAGGCGGTCGCAACCCCGTCGAACACCTCGTGAATCTGCATCGCCCCAGCATACGGCGAGGATTGATTACCGGCCCCATATCGACCGGACCACCCCTCGCGCGCAGCGCAGTCAGTGATCCCGGTAGGTCACGACGAGCGGGGCATGGTCGGACAGCCGCTCGGTCGCCGAAAGCTCTTTGTCCACAATCACTTCCGTGGCGGCCGCGGCAAGTCTGGGTGTCGCGAGCTGGTGGTCCACGCGCCAGCCCACGTTTTTGGTGAACGACTCCCCTGCCCAACTCCACCACGTGAGCGGACCAGGTTGATCACCATGTACTCGCCGCACCACGTCGACGAGCCGACGTGACCCGAGGATCGAGTCGAACCAGGCGCGGTCTTCGGGAAGAAACCCGTCCATCTTGCGGGCCGCCCGCCAGTTGGTCACGTCGTGCTGCGTGTGGGCGAGGTTGAGGTCTCCGACGAGAAGATACTCACGACCGGCACGCAGCGCAGCGAGCCGGTTGCGGTCCAACTCGCGCGCGAAGGCACTCAGAAATCGCTGCTTGCGTTGATACTTCGCCCCACCGTCGGGCTGTTCGCGCATCGATCCCGGACGCTGGAGGTGCGCGGGGAGCCCGCCCTTCGGAAGATAGAGACACGCCACGGTCACCGGGCGGTCGCCGAGGTCGACCTCGATGTAGCGCCCATGCGCCGCGAACTCACCCAGCCCACGTGCCCGCGGCCGGTGCGTGACCCAGGTTCGTACGGCGACGGCGGGCGTTCTCGTCAGGACGGCGACACCGTTGCGTCCGGCCACCGATCCCACGTCCACCGCAGCCTGGTATCCGGCGATCACACCCACCTCTGAACCGTCCTGGGTCTGGTGGAGACCGTGATCTCACCAGGAGAATGCTGTTATGGGAGCACCACGGAAGTTTGACCAGGAGACGCGTGAGCGTGCCGTGCGGATGTATCAGGATCGGCTCGGCGAGGTGGGCGGGTCGAAGTCGGCGGCGCGCCGGCATGTCGCCGAGATGCTCGATATCAATCAGGCGACGCTGCGTAACTGGATCGAGAAGGACACGCCGGTGGTCTCCTCGGGGGTGAGTACGACCAGTGGGGAGTTGGATGCCCAGGTGCGTGAGCTGCGTCGTGAGAATTCCGAATTGCGCAGAGCCAATGAGATTTTGAAGACGGCGTCGGCGTTTTTCGCCGCGGCGGAGATCGACCGCCGACTTCGTTGATCGTCGAGTACATCGACGATCACAGGGACAGGTTCGGGGTCGATCCGATCTGCCGGGTACTCACCGAGTACGGAATGCAGATTGCCCCATCCACCTACTATGCCCACAAGCAGCGTGGCCTGGTCTCGGCAGCGATGCTCGAGGAGGCCTACGCCGCTCATGCCGTCTACCAGCAGTTCGAGAAGAACCGCGGTGTGTACGGGGTGCGCAAGATGTATCACACGATGTGGCGCGCCGGTCACGTGATGGGTCGTGATCAGGTCGGCCGGCTGATGGGGATCTGCGGCATCTCCGGTGCTGTACGCGGCAGCCATCGCACCACCACGACCCACCGAGACGATAGGGCGCCACGATTCCCTGATCATGTTGAACGACAATGGGATACACCGACACATCCGGATCAGTGGTGGGTGGCCGACTTCACGTATGTGTGGACATTGGCGGGGTTTGTCTACGTCGCGTTCCTCGTGGATGTGTTTTCGCGACGCATCCTCGGGTGGCGAGTCATGGCGAGCAAGCACACACCGTTGGTGACGAGTGTTGTCGAGCAAGCGTTGTTCGCCCGCCGCCGATCCGGATTCGACTTCACCGCAACCGGTTTGGTTCATCACAGCGATGCGGGCAGTCAGTACACATCGTTGGCATTCACCGCTGCGCTGACCGAGGCCAACATCACCGGATCCATAGGATCGGTCGGCGATGCGCTCGACAACGCGCTCATGGAGTCGGCGATCGGCTTGTACAAGACCGAACTGATCGACACCGGCCGCGCCTGGAAGGACCGCGGCGAGGTCGAACGAGAGACCGCCGCCTACGTGCACTGGTTCAACGCCGAGAGGCTGCACTCCTCCCTGGGCTACTGCTCACCCGTCGAGTACGAGACGCGCTATCGTGACAGCGTCGCCTCCGTGGCGGAGGTGGCCTGAACCAGGTCTCTATCCGATCCAGGACGGTTCACCTCCGACGCCGGGCACCGCAGCTCCTGCAGCGCGACCACGTCCGGCGACCGGGCCGCCAGCCAGCGGTCGAATCCCCGACGACGTGCCGCCCGGATCCCGTTGACATTGAAGGTGGCGACCGTGAACGACGAGTCTCCGGTGAGCGTGCCCATGATCAACAACTGTGCCGCACGGGCACATCTGTCTGCGAGCCGGTCGGTGGGCGCGATTGCCGAGCCAGAGCTGTCCGCGGACCCGAACACAGCCACCACTACATCCGCGGGTTCGGCGACGGCGGCCCGACGATGATTACGGTGGAGACATGGGCGAGCCGGAGGCGACAGCGGACGGACGGTACATCGTCGTCGACGGCCGGCGCTGGCGGGCGACGGACCCCGCGATCCCCGAATCGTTGCGCCGGCAGCTGGTGGACGAGTTGATGGACGCCCGGCGGGCGGTGCGGTCGGACCCGGACACGGCGCGACCGAGGGTGCGCGACGCCAAGGTGGCTCTCGGTGAGCGCGGCGAGCCGTGGTGGGAGGACCCGTCGGACGAGGGGCGGCGCACCCGCATCGAGAGCGCGATCCGCGCGATGGCACACGCCCGCGCGCCGAAGACGCTGTGTCCGAGTGAGGTCGCCCGCATTGTGGGCGGCGAGCAGTGGCGTCCGCTGATGCCGCTGGTGCGCGAGATCGCGGACGACCTGTCGGAGCGAGGCGTCATCCGCGTGACACAGACGGGCGTGCCGGTGGTGGCGACCGAGGTCAAGGGCCCGATCCGCCTCAGCGCCACAGATGCGATGGAGCCGGAAGACCCGTGACGGACAGTCGGCTTGGTGGGCACCGGGGCCTCGGACGCCAATGCGTCCAACGTGTGTCTGAATCACGACGCTGCAAACACGAAACCCCACCGTTGCCGGCGGGGTCACTTGTCGGGCTGACAGGATTTGAACCTGCGACCACCTGACCCCCAGTCAGGTGCGCTACCAAACTGCGCCACAGCCCGTTGCCCCGTGAGGGGCGTTCAAGAGCCTAGCCGACGATCCCGTCCGCAATCCAATCGCCTGGTCAGACGATCGCTGGTAGTGCGGCCGGGCCGTCGGTCAGGCGGCGGTCGAGGACCGCTTCTTATACCAGATCCAACCGACGGTCACGATGAGCGCACCCACCAGCGACCCGATGATGCCGCTGGGCCGGAAGTTGAGGCCGTCACCGGCCAGCAGGCTGATCAGCAGTCCGCCGACGAATGAACCGACGAGTCCGGCGACGATAGCCAGTCCCCAGTCGATGTTCCACATGTTCTTGCCGCCGACGATGAGCTGGGCAAGTGCACCAATGACCATGCCGAACACGATGATTCCCAAGATGAGCACCAAGCGAGCATAGCGGAGGCCACCTCAGCCGAGGATCCGCCTCGCGAAACCCTCCACATGCGCGCGCAGCGCGTCGATACGCCGTTGACGCACGGCCTCCGGGTTGTCACCGGCGAAGATGGCCGACGGTCGGACGCGGACGTTGGCGCAGCACTGGAAACCGGCACAGAGCAAAGTGCCCACGGTGTCGCCTTTACGTCCGGCGGCACCGGCACGCTTGGCGCTGAAGAAGGTGACCTCGTTGGGCAACTGAACGTCCTCGCAGAACGAGCACTGCGGACGGGTGCGCGGCTGGCGGGCACCCTGGCGCATCATGATGCCGACGAGCCGATCGTCGACCGGCACCACCAGGTAGCCGACGAGTGGGAGTTTGGGATCGCGCCAGCCGAGGAAGTCGAGGTCATCGAAGTCAAGGGACGGGAAATCGGCTGGCAGCGTCAACGCGTTGCGTTCACGCATGGAGGCGTTGACGAGGGATTTGCGGATCTGCGACTCGGTGAGCGCATGCATGGGAGAACTCCTGGGAAATCGTGCGTGTGAAGGGTATGCGAGAGCTGGCGCGGGCCGCCTGATGTGCGTTGCCTGCGCCTGCGGAGCAGCTTGTTCACACGGTGTCGGCGCGCACGCCGACGACCTCCTCACGCCCGATGGGCGTCCTCAGCGTCACGATCACGTCCGCCATGCTGCCGCAATACCGGCGCCGGGACAACCGAATTGAGTGCCGAGGACAGTCGTGTCCGGAACGTTCGTTCTCACGTGCCGCCGAGGGCAATATGCCCTCGGTGTGCACTGAGGACGACCCGTGCGGACACGTCGGTAGTTATCACTGCCCAGCGGCTGGTGACACAACTCCATGGTGGTCGCCAAAGCTGTTGTCTCACTGTCTGCTTCGAGACTCGTCGCGAACGCTCCTCACACCTCAGGGAGCGTTGCTGGGGCAGCGCGGCGTCGGACTCAGCGCTTGCGGCGCTCGCGTTTGTCGCGCACCCGCACGTTGATCCGGACGGGCGAGCCGTCGAAGTTGAACTCTTCACGCAACCGCCGCTCGAGGAAGCGGCGATATCCCGCCTCCAGGAACCCGGTGGTGAACAGCACGAACGTCGGTGGCCGGGTGGCGGCCTGGGTGGCGAACAGCACCCGCGGCTGGCGTCCGCCCCGCAGCGGTGGCGGATTGGCCGCGATCACGTCCTTGAGCCAATTGTTCAGTGGCCCGGTGGAGATCCGCTTGTCCCAGGAGTCGAGCGCGGATTCCAGTGCGGGAACCAGCTTGTGCACCGCTCGGCCCGTGGACGCGGAGATGTTGACGCGTGAGGCCCACGGCACGCGGGCCAGTTCGCGGTCGATCTCCTTGTCGAGCTGATACCGGCGGTCCTCGTCAACGAGGTCCCACTTGTTGAAGGCGATGATCAGCGCCCGGCCGCTGTCGATGATCAGTGACAGCACCCGCAGGTCCTGTTCGGTGATCGGTTCCGAGGCGTCGATCAGCAGGATGGCCACCTCGGCCGCGTCGAGCGCCGCCCGCGTGCGCAGCGACGCGTAGTACTCGTGCCCGCTGGCCGTGCGCACCTTGCGGCGCAATCCGGCGGTGTCGACGAATTGCCAGGTCTTGCCGTCCAATTCGATGAGTTCATCCACCGGGTCGACCGTGGTGCCCGCGACGTTGTCGACCACCGACCGCTCCGCGCCGGCCAACTTGTTCAGCAACGAACTCTTGCCGACATTCGGTTTTCCGACCAGTGCCACGCGCCGGGGGCCACCCAGGGCCGGACCCTCACGCGGGGTCTCGGGCAGCTTCTCGAGGATGACGTCGAGCAGGTCACCGGCGCCACGACCGTGCGCCGCGGACACCGTGAACGGCTCCCCCAGTCCCAGCGACCACAGCGAAGCGGCCTCGGCTTCGAGTCGCTCACTGTCGACCTTGTTGGCGGCAAGGATGACCGGCGTCTTCGAGCGGCGCAGCACACGGGCCACCGCCTCGTCGGTCGCGGTCGCGCCCACTGTCGCGTCGACGACGAGCACGATGGCATCCGCGGTGCGCATGGCGAGTTCGGCCTGCGCCGCCACCGCCTGCTGCAGTCCCTTGGCGTCGGGTTCCCAGCCGCCGGTGTCGACGACGGTGAACCGTCGCCCCGACCAGCTCGCCGCATACGACACACGGTCGCGGGTGACCCCGGGGATGTCCTCGACCACGGCCTCACGACGGCCCAGGATGCGGTTGACCAAAGTGGATTTACCGACGTTGGGCCGTCCGACGATCGCGAGCACCGGCATGTGCTCGACGTCGGCGGCACCGTCGAATCCGTCCGCTTGCCCCAGTTCCCAATCGGATTCGTCCGACCAGGTGCCGTCACCGGGTAGTGCGGCGAGATCGCCGTCCAGATTGTCGGTCACCGCTGAACTCCGATCCGGTCGTTGACGAGCGCCGTCAGCGTGCTGAGCACCTCGTCGATGGACAGGTCACTGGTGTCGACGACGACGGCGTCCGGTGCGGCACGCAACGGCGACACCGCTCGCGTCGAATCGAGATGATCGCGCCGGTTGACACTGGCCAGCACGGCCTCGAAGTCGCTGTCGCGACCGGCTCCCAAATTCTGCTGATGGCGGCGCTGTGCCCGCGCCTGCGGGCTCGCGGTCAGGAAGATCTTCACGTCAGCGTCGGGGAACACCACGGTGCCGATGTCCCGGCCCTCCACCACGACAAAGGCGCCCTCGGCATGCATCCGTTGCAGCGCAACGAGTTTGGTACGAACGGCCGGAACAGCCGACACCGCGGAAACCGCGTCGGTCACCCGGTCGGTACGAATCGGACCGGACACGTCCACCCCGTCGAGATACACGCGGGAGCGTCCGTCTGCGGTGGGGACCAGTTCAATGGTGGCGTCGGCGACTGCGGCCTCGATGCCCCGCGAATCCTCCAGCGAGACATCGGCGTCCAGGACCGCCAGGGTCGCTGCACGGTACATCGCTCCGGTGTCGAGGTAGTGGGCGCCGACCTGCGCGGCCAGCATCTTGGACAGCGTCGACTTGCCGGTCCCGGCGGGGCCGTCGATGGCGACGACCCGTGAATTCTCTTCCACCGGTGCGACATTCGACGACGACTGGGGCGTCGGGGAATCTGTCACAGTCCGACCGCCTTGTACAGCGCGCCGACCTCGTCACGCCCGAGCACACGCAGGCTACCCGGGCGCTGCTCGCCGAGCGCGACCGAACCGACGTGGGTGCGCACGAGCTCGACGACCGGGAACCCGACCTCGTCCATCATGCGGCGCACGATCCGATTCCGGCCCTCGTGCAACGTGATTCGCAGCAGCGACTGCCCCTCGTGCACATCGACGATGGTCAGCTTGTCCACCGCCACGGGTCCGTCGTCGAGTTCGACGCCGTCGCGCAGCATGCGGCTCAGCGAGCGCGGCACCTCTCCCCGCACGGTGGCGAGGTAGGTCTTGGGGACCTCATAGGACGGGTGCATGAGGCGATGCGCGAGCTCCCCGTCGTTGGTGAGCAACAGCAACCCCTCGGTGTCGGCGTCGAGGCGCCCGACGTGGAAGAGTCGCTGGCCGGCCATCACCCGCTCGGCGACGATGTCGCCCACGCAGGGCCGGCCCTGGTCGTCGGCCATGGTCGACTGCCAGCCCCTGGGTTTGTTGAGCGCGAGGTACTGCCGCGTCTCGTCGATGATGACGCGCGCCCCGTCGACGCGGATGATCGCGGTGTCGGGGTCGATGCGCAGTCCCTGCTCCGTGACGATCTCACCGTCGATCTCCACTCGACCGGCCGCGATCATCTCCTCGGCCCCGCGGCGTGATGCGACGCCGGCCTGGGCGAGCACCTTTTGCAGCCGCACACCGTCGGCGACGTAGGTCGCGCCCGAGTCGGCCGGGTCGACCGCGGTCTGATGACGGGCCGGACGGGCGTTGTTCAGGCGTACCCGGCCGGTTTCGACATCCGGCTTCGATGCGGTGCGGCCGCGGCCGGTGTCCTTGGACTGCCCCTTGCGGTGCGTTTTCTTGGGGGATTGTCGCGCAGCGGGTTGGTCGGTGCGCTTCTTCTGGGCTTTTCCGGTCCGCTTGCGGGGTCCCGGTGCGCCGTCTCGGCCAGCGGTTGGCATGTCTCAGTCCTGGGGGTTGATGGATTCTTCCTTCGAGTCTGACGCCTGACGCCCCAGTTTGGCGAATCGCGGATCCGCCAGGAGTTCCTCGTCGAGGTCATCAATGAGGTCGATGTCGGGCAGCAGCGGCGCCAGATCGGGGAGTTCGTCGAGGGAGGCGAGCCCGAGGCGTTCGAGGAACAGTTCGGTGGTCCCATAGGTGGTCGCGGTGGTCTGCGGGTCCGTGCCGACCTCGTTGATGAGGCCCCGGGCCACCAGGGTGCGGATCACGCCGTCCACATTCACCCCCCGGATGGCCGACACACGGGCACGCGAGACCGGCTGGCGGTAGGCGATGACCGCGAGGGTCTCGAGCGCGGCCCGGGTGAGTTTGGAGCGGGCGCCGTCGAGCAGCAGCCGCTCCACGTACGGGGCGTACTCAGCACGGGTGTAGAACCGCCAGCCGTCACCGGCGAATCTGAGATCGATCCCGCTGCCCGATGCCGTCAGGTCCGACGACATGCTGTTGAGCATGTCCTGCACGCGACGCTTGTCCTGGTCGACCGCGGTGGCGAGTTCGTCGGTGGTCGCCGGGGTGTCGACGACGAGCAGAACCGCTTCGAGCGCCGAGCGCAGTGACGCGTCATCGAGGGCGATCTCGTCGTTCTCCTCGTCGACCTCCTCGTCGACGCCGTCGTGCTCCAGCTCGCTCATCGGTGCACACTCCTCATCCGTAGTCCTCTGCCTTGTCGATGTTGACGTCGTCGGCGTCACGGTCTCCGGTCCACGTCACCCGGAGATCGCCGAGCGCCTCCGGCTGATCGAAGGTGATCGCCCGCTGCCGGTACAGCTCGAGCAGCCCCAGGAAGCTCCCAACCACCTCGAGTCCGTTCGCGCAGTCGGCGACGAGATCGGTGAACGACAACCACTGTCCCGGAACGGCACTGAGCAACCCGGCCATCCGTTTCGCCTGCGCCGGTACCGACACCTTGTGGACGTCGTGGAGATGATCGAGGCCGACGGTGGGGACCGGCCGGGGCGTCAGCGCACTGGCCGCGACTTCGACGAAACCGTGGGCGTCGACGCCGAGCGTGACCTCCGGCAACAGGTCCTCGAACTGCTGCTCCAGCGAGACCGCACGCGGATAGCGCTGCAGCGCAGCGGCTTCCAGCTCACCGAACAGCGCGGCCACCTGCTTGTAGGCCCGGTACTGCAGCAGCCGGGCGAACAACAGGTCGCGGGCTTCGAGTAGCGCGAGGTCTTCGGGATCGTCGACCTCACCGGTGGGCAACAGGCGGGCGGCCTTCAGATCGAGGAGGGTGGCGGCCACCACCAGGAACTCGGTGGTCTGCTCGAGAGGTAGTTCGGCACCCATCTCCCGGGTGTAGGCGATGAAATCGTCGGTCACCTCGTGCAGGGCGACCTCGGTCACATCGAGGCGGTGCTGGCTGATCAGGTTGAGCAGCAGATCGAACGGCCCCTCGAAGTTGGGGAGTCGCACCTGGAAGCCGGTCGTGGCCGGGGTCTCGGCTGAGGCGTCGTCGGCCGCGGTGTACTCGTTCGGGGACGCGACGACGCCGCCCTCGTGTTCACCTGAGGAAGGGACCACATCGCCGGTGTCGGCGGCGTTCATGCGCCCTTCGCATCGCGCGCGATGACCTCGCGGGCCAGTGCACGGTAGGCGGCGGCACCGGCCGAACGGGGGGCCCAGGAGGTGATCGGCTCCCCCGCCACGCTGGTCTCCGGGAACCGGACGGTGCGCGAGATGACGGTGTCGAAGACAGCGTCGCCGAAGACCTCCACCACGCGGGCCATCACCTCGCGCGAATGCAGGGTGCGGGCGTCGAACATGGTCACCAGGATGCCGCCGAGTTGCAGACGCGGGTTGAGGCGGTCGCGCACCTTCTCGATGGTGTCGTTGAGCAGCGCCAGACCACGGAGGCTGAAGTACTCGCATTCCATCGGGATCAGCACGGTGTCCGAGCAGGCCAGCGCGTTGACCGTCAGCAGGCCCAGTGACGGCTGGCAGTCGATGAGCACGAAGTCGTAGCGGTCGAGGACGGGGTGCAGGGCGCGGCCGAGGGACTGCTCACGGCCCACCTCGGTGACGAGTTGGATCTCGGCCGCCGACAAATCGATGTTGCTGGGCAACAGATCCAGGCCGTCGACACGGGTCCGCATCAGGACCTCGTCGGTGTCGGTGTGCGGCGGGACGAGCAGGTTGTACACGGTCTGGTCCAGATCGTGGTGGGGCACCCCGAGTCCCGCCGACAGCGCGCCCTGCGGATCGAGATCGACCAGCAGCACACGGCGACCGTATTCGGCGAGCGCGGCCCCCAGGTTGATCGTCGACGTCGTCTTGCCGACGCCGCCCTTCTGGTTGCAGACGGCCACGACGGTGGCCGGTCCGTGCCGATCGAGCGGTGCGGGTTCGGGGATGTCGCGGTACGGGCGACCGGTGGGACCGAGTTCGCTCTGCGTGACATGCTCGGTCTCGTCGGCGTCACGTCCGGGCGAGACCTCGATGCGATATTGGTGATCGGGACGCGGTGAGCTCGGATTCGTCACTCCTGGCCAGCTCCCCTCTTCCCTCGATCTCGCCGTGCGGCGTCTGTCAGCCTAGTGGTTGGCACCGGTCAAGCGTCGGAGCACCGCCGCGACCACGGCACATCGTGTCGCCCGCGCTCACCGTGCCCGCGGGTGGGCGGTCGCATAGACCTCGCGCATCGTGTTGACGGTCACCAGCGTGTACACCTGAGTGGTGGTGACCGAGGCGTGACCAAGCAGTTCCTGCACCACCCGCACGTCCGCGCCGCCGTCGAGCAGATGGGTCGCGAAGCTGTGCCGCAACGTGTGCGGCGACACCGCCTTGTCCAGTCCGGCCCGTTCGGCCGCACTCACCAGCACCTGCCAGGCACTTTGCCGCGACAGCCGCCCGCCGCGGGCGTTGAGGAACAGGGCGGGCGCCGACCGGGTCGCCAGCACGGGTCGCCCACGTACGAGGTAGGCGTCGATGGCGTCGGCGGCCGGCCCACCAACCGGGACGATACGTTCCTTGCCACCCTTGCCCCGCAGCCGGACGGCGCGGGCGGCGGTGTCGAGATCGTCGACGTCGAGCGAGGTTGCCTCTGAGATCCGTGCGCCGCAGCTGTAGAGCAACTCCAGGAGCGCGCGGTCGCGCAGTGCTCGCGGATGGTCACCGGTGCTCGACGCCTCGAGGATCGCCAGCACTTCGTCCACCGGCAGCGACTTGGGCAGCCGGCGCGCCGGGCGCGGCGGACGGACCGCGTGCGCGACGTCGGTCGACACCACCCCCTCGTCCACGGCGAATCCGTGAAACCGCCTGGTGGCCACCAGGGTTCGCGCTATCGAGCTGTCCGCCAGAGGCCGCGAACCGGTCGCCTCGTCACCGCGCCGCAGGGCCACCAGGAACTCGCGGATATCGGACTCGGTGACCTCGGCCAGCCCGCTGATCCCGCGGGCGATCAGATAGTTCTGATACCGCTCCAGATCGCGCCGGTACGACGTGACGGTGTTGTGCGCCGCCCCGCGCTCGACGGTGAGGTGATCGAGGTAGCGCGCCACCGGGGCCGCGATCGGTCCCTCGGGAAACGGATCGGTGATCACGGCCGGCGACGACGGCGCAACGCGGTGGGCTCGTCGGGCCACGGCGCATCCACCGACCGCAGCGCAGTCGTGGATCGATCGGCGGCTGCAGCAGCGAGGATCCCGGCCACACTGGTCGCGTTCACGATCTCGCCGGCCAGGACCTTGGCGACCGCCTCGTCGAAGGCGATCCACTCCACCGACATGTCGGCTTCCTCGTCGGTGCGTTCGGCCGCATCGAGGTGACGCAGATCCTCGGCCAGGTACAGGCGTAGCGCCTCGTCGGTGAATCCCGGAGACAGGTCGAGGTCCACCAGTACCCGCCACGAATCGGCGGCCAGATCGGTCTCCTCGGCCAGTTCGCGTTGCGCGGCCGTCAGCGGATCCTCCGTGTCCCCCTGATCGAGCAGACCGGCGGGGAGTTCGAGCAGCCTGCGGCCGATCGGATGCCGATACTGGCGCACCATCGCGATTCGGCCCTGCTCGTCGCGGGCCAGGATCGCCACCGCGCCGTAGTGCTCGACGACCTCGCGCTCGGCGACGCGCCCGCCGGGCATCTGCACCTTGTCGACGCGCAGGGCCAGGATCGCGCCCTCGTAGACGGTACGGCGCTCGCTCACCGCGAAGTCGTGACTCCCGGCCGGGGTCAAGCGCCCACGCCCTCACCGGAGTCGACGGAGTCGGACTCGGGTACGTCGGCGTCAGCATGCGGATCATAGTCGCCGATATCGACCGGAAGGCGTTCGGCCGCTTTGTATTTCAGCGCCGCACCGATGAACGACCGGAACAACGGGTGTGGCCGCGTCGGCCGGCTCTTGAGTTCGGGATGGGCCTGGGTCGCCACCAGGAACGGGTGGACGGACTTCGGGTACTCGACGAACTCCACCAGATGCCCGTCCGGCGAGGTGCCGGAGAACACCAGCCCGGATGCGGCGATCTTGTCGCGATAGGCGTTGTTGACCTCATAGCGATGACGGTGCCGCTCGGAGACCTCCCGGGTGCCATAGCTCTCGGCCACCACCGATCCCGGCTTGAGCGACGCCGGGTAGGCCCCGAGCCGCATGGTGCCGCCGAGGTCGGCCGCCCCGGCCACGGCATCCTCCTGATCGGCCATCGTGGAGATCACCGGATGCGGGGTGTCGGGATCGAATTCGGTGGAGCTCGCCTCGTCGAGACCCACCGAACGGGCCGCCTCGATGACCACGCACTGCAGACCCAGGCACAAGCCCAGCAGTGGAATCCCGCGTCGCCGTGCGTAATTGATGGCGCCGACCTTGCCCTCGATCCCCCGGATGCCGAAACCACCGGGGATGAGGACGGCGTCGACGTCACTGAGCGCCGCCTGCGCGCCGGCCGGCGACTCACAGTCGTCGGACGGGACCCATCGGATCTCGGTGCGCGCACGCCACGCGAAGCCGCCGGCCCGGATGGCCTCGGTGACAGAGAGATAGGCGTCGGGCAAGTCGACGTACTTGCCGACGAGGGCGACGGTCACGCTCTCGCGCGGGTCGTGGACCCGGTTGAGCAGCTCGCCCCATTCGGTCCAGTCCACGTCGCGGAACGGCAGACCCAGTTTGCGCACCACGTAGGCATCGAGGTGCTCGTTGTGCAACACCTTCGGGATGTCGTAGATCGACGGCGCATCCGGCGTGGAGATCACGCCCTCGATGTCGACGTCGCACATCAGCGCGATCTTCTTCTTGAGCCCCTCGGGGACCTCGCGGTCGCATCGCAGGATCAGCGCGTCCGGCTGGATACCGACGTTGCGCAGCGCCGCGACCGAGTGCTGAGTCGGCTTGGTCTTGAGCTCGCCCGACGGTGCGAGGTAAGGCACCAGCGACACGTGCAGGAAGAAGACATTGTCGCGTCCCACGTCGTGACGGATCTGGCGCGCCGCCTCGATGAACGGCAGCGATTCGATGTCGCCGACGGTGCCGCCGATCTCGGTGATCACGACATCCGGCGTCTCACCGTCGTCGCCCGGCTCACGCATCGCGAGCACCCGGGATTTGAGCTCGTCGGTGATGTGCGGGATCACCTGCACCGTCTCACCGAGGTACTCACCGCGCCGTTCTTTGGCGATGACCGCCGAATACACCTGTCCGGTGGTGACATTCGCCGACTGGGACAGGTTGCGGTCGAGGAAACGTTCGTAGTGACCGACGTCGAGGTCGGTCTCGGCGCCATCGTCGGTGACGAACACCTCACCGTGCTGGAAAGGGTTCATCGTGCCGGGATCGACATTGAGGTAGGGGTCGAGCTTCTGCATCGTGACGCGCAGACCGCGCGAGGTGAGCAGCTGCCCCAGGCTGGAAGCCGTCAGGCCCTTACCCAGTGACGAGGCGACACCGCCCGTGACAAAGATGTGTTTCGTGTCGTGCACATGGCGAAGTGGTCGCAAAACGCGTATCTCCCGTCGGCCGAACCAGGCGCGGATGCCCTGATTACCTACGGGACTCCAGGGTAACACCACTACGCCGATTCACCGTCCGCCACTCCGGACGGACGGTGCCGGCTCCTGTGCCGGGCGGCTACTGCTGCGCCGGGCGGCCGTCGGCGCCGACGGTGATGGCGCTCGCCCCGGCTCCGGTGCCGTAGGCGCCGGTGTGTCCCTTCGACTCCGAGGACAGCACCAGCACGGTGGTGATCCGGCCGGTCTGCTGATCGACGTTGTCGACCGTGGAGACCGCGTTGCCCAGAGCCGGGTCGGAACGCACGACGGCGATCGGTGAGCCGCCCTCGGCCGAGCCACCGCGGCCGACTAGGACACCGCCCTCCCCGCGCGCGGCCATCGCCGCGGCGAAACGTGCGACCACGGATCCCTGGGCGCCCGAGTCCTTCCCGAAGTCCCCACCGGTCACCAGCACCATGAGATCGGCCGGTGTGATCGCGTTGTCGGCGTAGTCGATGAATCCGCCGTCACGCAGCGTCTGCAGACCGGTGGCCCGATCGGAGGCGCGGGCGGGCGCACTGCCGTCACGTCGCAGGATCAGACTGCCGAGCAGATCACCGGTACGGCCACCCGAGTCGGTCAGTTCCGGACGCAGCAGCGTACCCGGCGGAATCGTCTGGTCGACGATGGTGCGCAGCTGCTCGGCCTTCTGGTCGGTGACCAACGTGTCGGTGAGGGCGATCTGACCGGCGAAGCGACCGCCCGCACCGGAGATGGACTCCTTCACCGCGGTCACGTCGGCGTCGGCCGCGTTGGGCGCGGTCACCACCACAACCGATTGTCCGCGAAGCGAATTGGCGATGAGGCGCGGAGCGACCGCCTGATCGAAGCTGTTCGCCGCGTTCAGTTGCTCGTTGAGGTCATCGCGCTGGTTCTCGAGGTCGCCGATACGGTCACGACTGGTTCCGGTGACCGAGTTCATCCGGTCACCGACGAACCCGGAGCCGAGGAACAGTCCCAGCGCCAGGGCCAGGAAGACCGCGACCAGCGAGATGGCGTGTTGGCGAAGTGAGATCATCGACTACCTGTTCCAAACTCCCCGGGCCCACTCGACCAACTGATGCCACTGCGCGACAACCCAATCGGTGACCTCGGGACCGGCGCTCGAGAGCAGCACCGCGGCGATCACGGCAACCAGAGCGGCGAGCACCACACAGGCGATGGCCGCGCCGGACACCCGACTGCGGTAGAGCGTCGCCACGGCCTTCGCATCGACGAGTTTGGGACCGACCTTGAGGCGGGTCAGGAAGGTCGACGGATTGCTCTCCCGCCGGGAGCGGTCGAAGAAGTCGTCGAGTGTCCCGGCATAGCCGACGGTGACGATGAGGTCGGCGCCGTGGTAGTCGGCGAGCAACAGGGCGAGATCGCCGTCCGAGCCGGCCGCCGGGAACGTGGTGGCACCGATCCCGAGATCCTGGATGCGCTCAAGACCGGGAGCATGTCCGTCGGTGTCGGCCGGAAGCACCACCTGCGCACCGCATTTGAGTGTCTGGGTCTTCAGCTCGCTCGGATCGCCGACGATCAGGGCCGGCCGGTAGCCGGCCTTCATCAGCGTCTCGGCGCCGACGCCCACCCCGATGAGCACCGGCGAGTACTCCTTGATGAACGGCTTGAGCGAGCGCAGGTCGGCGACCCGGTCGGGACCATCGGCGACGATGACGACGTGTTTGCCCGCGACATCGACGTCGATGTCGGGGACGCCGACCCCGTCGATCAGCAGCGGGGACTCGCTGCGGATGAACTCGATCGTGTTGCCGGAGAAGGCCTCCAGGTGATCGACCAGGCCGGACTTGGCACCGATCATCATGTCGGCGATCTCGTGTTCGTCGAGTTCGGCGCCGCGTGCCAGGCGCCGGTCGCCGACGAAGAGCCGGTCGTGGTGGACCCTGACCTTGGCGCCGTCCTTGACCCGCTTGAACACCTCCGGCCCGACGTCGTCGAGCAGCACGATGCCGGATGCGACGAGGACCTCCGGACCGAGATTCGGGTAGCGGCCGCTGATCGAACGCGAGGCGTTGACCACGGCCACGACGTTGGCCTGCACCAAGGCATCCGCGGTCACCCGATCCAGGTCCACCTCGTCGAGGATGACGATGTCACCCGGCCCCACCCGGCCGAGGAGCCGCTTGGTGTTCTTGTCGATCCTGGCGATACCGGTGACGCCAGGCAGTTCTTCGGTGTTTCGCGCGAGCAGTGCAGGCATCTTCATGACGGCCATGATTGACCGCGTAGCGGGCCGCCGCGAGGAGGCGCGCCGTAACAGGGGCAACTTTTGTCACATGAGTAACAGCAGTTACGGCGTCGGGGCGGTCACTCCTTCGCCCGTTCCGCCGTCTGCAGCAGTTCCTCGGCATGCGCCTTGCCGGTGTCGGACTCACCGAGTCCGGCGAGCATCCGGGCGAGTTCGGCCACCCGCTCGTCCCGGTCGAGTTCGCGCACGGTGCTGGTGTGTGCGCCCCGCCCGCTGCTCTTGCCGATCACCAGATGGTTGTCGGCGAAGGCCGCCACCTGCGGAAGATGGGTCACGACGATGACCTGATGGGCCCGCGCGAGTCCGGCCAGTCGTTTGCCGATCTCGACCGCGGCGCGCCCGCCGACGCCGGCATCGACCTCGTCGAAGACCATCACCGAACCCGATGTCGGTTCTGCCAGAACGACTTCGAGAGCCAACATCACTCGCGAGAGCTCGCCGCCCGAGGCCGAGGTGGCGATCGGCAGTGGATGGGCGTTCTTGTGCGCGATCAACGCGAACTCGACCCGATCGGCCCCGTCGGCACCCGCGTGGGCGCGCGTCCCGACGACATCGATGCCGAGCCGGTCGTCGGCGCTCGCCGGTTCCGGCGTGACGGCCACGTCGAGTGCGGCATCTCCCATGGCGAGCCCGCGGAGTTCCGCGGACACCTTGTTGGCCATCGAGGTGGCCGACTTGGCACGTACTGCGTGCAGCTTGCCGGCGGCGGCCTCGACGTCAGTGCGCGCCGTGGCTGCGGCGGCCTCGAGTTCCTCGATGGAGCTGCGCGGATCCTCGATCTCGGCGAGTCGAGCCTGCGCCTGCATCCGCCAGGCGATGACACCGTCGATATCGGGTGCGTACTTGCGGACGAGCGCCTTCAACTCGGCCTGCCGGGTGAGCAGCTTGTCGAGTTCCTCGGCATCGGCGGGGAGGTCGGACAGGAAGGCGGTGAGTTCCGCGCCGACGTCGGTGATCACGGTCAGCGCCTCACTGACCCGCGGGACCAGGGCGCGCAGCGTCTCGTCGGCGACGGTCTCCAGGATGTCGCGGACCTGCCCGAGTCCCTCGATGACCGAACGTCCGTCGCCGGCGACCAGATCCTGCGAGGTCGCCGCGGCGGTCCGGATGGACTCCAGATCGGTCAGCCGGCGAATGGTGGCGGCGAGTTCCTCGTCCTCGCCGGGTGCCGGGTCGACGGCCGCGATCTCGTCGATTCCGAAGCGGAGCCGATCAGCCTCCTGGGCGATCTCGCGATAATTGGCGCGACGGGCGTCGAGTTCGTCGAGGATCTCGATCCACGCGTCTCGGGCACGCCGATAGGCGGTGAGAGCCTTGTCCGCACGTGCCCCGGCGAAGGCGTCGAGTGCGGCGCGCTGATGTTCTGGCCGCAGCAGTCGGAGTTGGTCGTTCTGGCCGTGGATGGCCAGTACGGCATTCGTGAGTCGGCCCATCACACCCACGGGCACCGACCGGCCACCGAGATGTGCTCGCGAGCGACCGTCGGCGCCCACCGTGCGCACAGCGATGACGGTGTCATCGTCGTCGAGTTCGGCGCCGGTCGACTCGAGGATCTCGGCCACCACCGAATCCTGTTGTATCCCAGACGTTTGTGTCCCAGCGGCAGCAGAGCCCTGCCCGGGCAAGCGGAAGCGACCCTCGACCACCGCCTTCGGGCTGCCGTTGCGAACGCGATTGGCGTCGGCCCGCGCACCGGACAGCAGGTGCAGGCTGGTCACGATCATCGTCTTACCGGCCCCGGTCTCACCGGTGAGCACGGTGAACCCGGGATGGAACCGGGCCGAGGCGGCCTCGATGACGCCGAGCCCGGAAATGGTCAGTTCTTCGAGCACCCCTACGTCTGCCTCCCCCGCCATCCGGTGACCGGAAGCGCGAATTTGGTGACGAGCCGATCGGCGAACGGATCCGAGTCGATCCGAACCCACTGCACCGACCGCTCGCTGCGGACGACCTCGACGCGGGCACCGGCCGGGACGTCGAGTAACCGCCGGCCGTCGCAGAGAGCGATGGCCGATCGGCCGTTCTTGTCGATCTCGACCGCGATCCGGGACCGCGGACTGGTCACCATGGGTCGCGCGAAGAGTGCGTGCGCATTGCTCGGGACCACCAGGATCGCCTCCAGATCGGGCCACATCACCGGTCCGCCGGCCGAGAACGCGTAGGCGGTGGACCCGGTGGGCGTCGACACCAGCACACCGTCGGCCCCGAACGCCGAGACCGGCCGACCGTCGACCTCGGTGAACAGTTCGAGCACGCCGCTGTTGGTCCGGTTGAGGATGGCGACCTCGTTGAGCGCCCAGCTGCGTGTCGTCGTGTCGGGATCGGCGGGGTCGGTGACCACCACATCGAGCGTCATCCGGGGCTCCACACGATAGTCACCCGAGATCAGCTGGGCCATCACCGCGTCGACGCGATTCGCCTCGGCTTCGGCGAGGAATCCGATGCGCCCCAGGTTGATTCCGAGTACCGGGGCGTCGGCGGGATAGGCCAGTTCGGCGGCCCGCAGGAAGGTCCCGTCACCACCGAGGACGATCACCACCTCGCATCCCGCAGCCGACGCCGAGTCGGCGGTCGTCACATCCACCGCGGCGCCGATCTCACGCAGGTGATCCGGGTCGACGGGGTGATTCTCGGCGGTGGGGGTCTTGCCGGGCAGGTGGTCGGGCGGATCGGCGTAGGAGTGGGCGCGCGCACCGTCTTTGGTGTCGTGGTCGACTACCCGCAGTTTGATGCCGGCTTCGGCGCAGTGTCGTGCGATGGCATCGATCGTCGTCGTGACGATCTCGCGCCCGGTGTGGGCGACCACCAAGAACTCGCGGCCGCCGGTGGGTTCGGCTACCGACTCGTCGGCCACTCTGGTCCCCTTCTCACTCGGCGGATGCGGCCGCTGGCCGACGATCAGGACGGGCCGTCGTCGACGGCTCGCTCGATCAGTGATCGCAGGTCGACCCTATCGCCCCCACCCGACGCTCCGCCGGGCTGGTGATGCAGCCAGAGGAAGTACTCCACATTGCCCGACGGTCCGGGCAACGGGCTGGCGACCACCCCGCAGGGCATCAGATCCACTTCGGCCGCCTGACGTGCGACGTTGTGGACGGCTTCGGCACGCAGCGCCGGATCACGGACCACGCCACCGGAACCGACCCGATCCTTGCCGACCTCGAACTGCGGTTTGACCATCGGAACGAGGTCAGCGCCCGGCCGGGAGCAGCGCGCCAGCGCGGGCAGCACCAGGCCCAATGAGATGAACGAGAGGTCGGCGACGACCACGTCGACCGGCCCGCCGATCTCGTCGGGTTCGAGATGACGCACGTTGGTGCGGTCGTGGATCTCGACGCGGTCGTCGTTCTGCAGTCGCCAGATGAGTTGTCCGTAGCCGACATCCACGGCCACCACACGCGCCGCGCCGCGCCGCAACAGGACGTCGGTGAATCCGCCTGTCGAGGCACCCGCGTCGAGGCAGCGTCGGCCGGCGACTTCGAGTCCCGCCGGTTCGAAGGCGTCGAGGGCGCCGATGAGTTTGTGCGCACCGCGTGATGCCCAATCCTCACCCTGTTCTTCGACGACGAGCACCGGGGTGTCGCGGGTGACGTTGGTCGCCGGTTTGGTGGCGACGACTCCGTTCACCTTGACCACCCCGGAGTCGACGAGGTGGCGAGCATGCTCGCGCGAGCGCGCCAGGCCGCGACGGACCAGTTCGGCGTCGAGTCGCGCCCGGGTGGCCATTTTCGCGCCCCGGCGTCAGCGACGATCGACCGCGTCCAGGGCGGCCGTCAGCGCGTCATGAGCCTGTTCGAGCAACGCGGTCTGGTGTTCGAGCGCACGCAGATCGAAGGTGTCCCCGACCTCGTGGCGAACCGAGTCGACCTGTTGCAGAAGGTCTTCCACTTCCGAGCGAATGGCAGCGGTGGCGCCTTCGGTGTCGACGTCGACGAACTCGTCGGTGGTCTCGAACTGTCGGCGCGGCATCCCCGCCGGCGACGGACCGGGGGTCGGGCGACTGGCTTCTGGTGAATCGGTCATCGTCAGCAAAACTAGCTCGGAATGCCCAGGACGGCGAGCCGTTCCTGGGTTGCGGCATCACCGGCGGCGACCGAAAGCGTGTCGACATCCACATCGGTGCCGTCGATTGCCGCCCAGATGGCGTGCACGACCGCGGGGACCATCGACACCGCGGCGGCATCGTCGTCGGGGGTCACCACGACACGCGAGTCGAAGACCTCGACGTTCCAGCCGGGCTGCGGCCCGACCCGGACGCTTTCGGGGTCGTCGAACAGTCCGGCGAGGTCGTCGATGACGTAGGTGGGACGCTGTTCGGGAGGCGCAATGAGCAGATCGGGCACCGTGCTCACACCCGTGAGCACCAGCGCGCTGTCGATCCCGACGGCGTGCGCTCCCTCGATGTCGGTATCCAGCCGGTCACCGACGACCAACGGTGTGCGTGCGCGGGACCGGGCGATGGCGTCGGCCATCAGGGGCGCGGCCGGCTTGCCTGCGACGATGGGCTCGGCGCCGGTCGCGTTGCGCACGGCTGCGACCATCGACCCGTTGCCGACCAGCAGGCCTCGCTCGGAGGGCAGCGTGGCGTCGACGTTGGTGGCGATCCACAGTGCTCCCGCGCGGATGGCGAGTGCGGCTTCGGAGAGCTGGGCCCAGCCGGTCTCCGGGGAGTGTCCCTGGATTACTGCCGCGGGCCGGTCATCGGCACTGCGCGTCACCCCGATCCCGGCTTCCCGCACCTCCTGGGCGAGCCCATCGGTCCCGATCACCAGAGCGCGAGAACCCGGCTCGAGGTGCTCGGAGAGCAACCGCGCCGCGGATTGGGCGCTGGTGACCACGAGATCCGGAGTCGCGTCGAATCCGAGATCGGTCAGGTGGGCGGCCACCTCGGCCGGACGGCGACTCGCGTTGTTGGTCACGAAGAACCGGGCTGTCGAGGTACGCGCCAGGGAGTCCACGGCATGGGGCAACGCACGATGCCCGGCAAAGACGGTGCCGTCGAGATCGAGCAGGAGGGCGTCGTAGGAGTCTGCGAGAGTTCGACGACGCTTCGGAGGTGTGCTGTCCACGGGAACTGCGGTGCTCTCGACAGCGGTGCTCTCGACCGGAACAGCGGCGTCATGGACGACAGGCGCGGACCCCTCGGCGAGAGGGGCAGAGATCTCAGCAGGAAGCACAGTGCGGTCGGTGGCAAGCGTGCTGGTCTCGACTGGAACCGCGGCGCTGTCGGCGGAAGGCTCGCTGGTCTCCACCGGTACCGCGCCGCTCTCCGCGGCGGGTGCGGTGCCTTCGGTCTCGGTCTCGTTCTCTGTGCTGTCCGCGGGAGCAGCAGTGCCTTCGGCGATATCGGTGAGCCGGAACTCAGCGTCGGTGACGTCGTCGACGTCGGCGGCGGCAGCGTTCATGAACCAGGTGACGGCATCGTCGGTGCGGCCGGCGGCCTCGAGCGCCGAGGCGTATGCGTAGAAGAGCCGGGCGGGCATCGTCCCGGTCTGACCCGGTCGCAGATCCTCGGCCTGCAGGGTCACAATCGCCTTTTCGGCGTCGCCCAGATCCATGCGCGCGCCGGCCTCGACGATGCGCATCTCGGTTGCCTCGTCACCGGTCAGGGCGCGACCGTCGTCACCTCGCGCGATCTCGATCGCGCGTTCCGGCCGGCCGAGTCCGCGCTCGGCGTCGGCGATCAGCGGAAGAAGCGCGGAGTTCCCGGTGATCCGACGCGCGGCCCGGAGTTCGGTGATCGCTTCCTGCCACTCGCCCGCGGTATAGGCCGCGACGCCGACGGTCTCCCGGACCACGCCGACGCGGGACGCGCGACCACGTGCGGCACGCGCGTGCTCGAGAGCCAGAAGTGGATTCTCGTCGAGAAGCCGCGACACCATCACCAGATGCCGGGCAACACTGTCGGCATTAGCCTTGTCGAGAGTCAACAGGTCGCGTCGGACCTCACCCTCGAGATCGGACGCCGCCACGTCGTCAGGAATCACCGGACCCGGCGGACGCTCGCGGTCTCGGCGTCCCCGCCCGCGTGAGTCCGGACGTCCTCGATCACGATCACTCATGCTTCCTCACCCTATGCCGTCGGATCCGTCGAAGATCAAGAACATAAAGAAAGGCCCCGTATTCGATATGAACATATCGAATACGGGGCCTTCTCAAGTTGTGTTCGGCGGTGTCCTACTCTCCCACACTGATTAGGGTGCAGTACCATTGGCGCTGGAGGGCTTAGCTTCCGGGTTCGGAATGGGACCGGGCGTTTCCCCTCCGCTATGGCCGCCGTAACTCTGTGAAATTATCCCGCTCCCACCCACCAGCACATCGCTTAGGGGGTGGGGGTGCGTGCAATTTCAGAAGTACATAGTGGATGCGAACACTTGATGTAAAAAGTGTTGTGGTAAGTCCTCGGCCGATTAGTACCAGTCACCTGAACCTATTACTAGGCGTACAGTTCTGGCCTATCAACCCCATGGTCTGTAGGGGGCCTTAACCACTCAAGGTGGTGAGAAACCTCATCTTGGAACAGGCTTCCCGCTTAGATGCTTTCAGCGGTTATCCCTTCCGAACGTAGCTAACCAGCAGTGCCCCTGGCGGGACAACTGGCACACCAGAGGTTCGTCCGTCCCGGTCCTCTCGTACTAGGGACAGGTTTCCTCAAGTTTCTAACGCGCGCGGCGGATAGAGACCGAACTGTCTCACGACGTTCTAAACCCAGCTCGCGTGCCGCTTTAATGGGCGAACAGCCCAACCCTTGGGACCTACTCCAGCCCCAGGATGCGACGAGCCGACATCGAGGTGCCAAACCATCCCGTCGATATGGACTCTTGGGGAAGATCAGCCTGTTATCCCCGGGGTACCTTTTATCCGTTGAGCGACACCGCTTCCACTTGCCGGTGCCGGATCACTAGTCCCGACTTTCGTCCCTGCTCGACATGTACGTCTCACAGTCAAGCTCCCTTGTGCACTTACACTCAACACCTGATTGCCAACCAGGCTGAGGGAACCTTTGGGCGCCTCCGTTACATTTTAGGAGGCAACCGCCCCAGTTAAACTACCCACCAGGCACTGTCCCTGAACCCGATCAGGGTCCGAGGTTAGAAGTCCAATACGATCAGAGTGGTATTTCAACAACGACTCCATGAACACTGGCGTGCCCACTTCACAGTCTCCCACCTATCCTACACAAACCGAACCGAACACCAATACCAAGCTATAGTGAAGGTCCCGGGGTCTTTTCGTCCTGCCGCGCGTAACGAGCATCTTTACTCGTACTGCAATTTCGCCGAGTCTGTGGTTGAGACAGCAGAGAAGTCGTTACGCCATTCGTGCAGGTCGGAACTTACCCGACAAGGAATTTCGCTACCTTAGGATGGTTATAGTTACCACCGCCGTTTACTGGGGCTTAAATTCTCAGCTTCGCACCCCGAAGGGCACTAACCGGTCCTCTTAACCTTCCAGCACCGGGCAGGCGTCAGTCCGTATACATCGTCTTACGACTTCGCACGGACCTGTGTTTTTAGTAAACAGTCGCTTCTCTCTGGTCTCTGCGACCCACACCAGCTCAGACCGCAAGGGCCGTCACCAGAATGGGTCCCCCTTCTCCCGAAGTTACGGGGGCATTTTGCCGAGTTCCTTAACCACAGTTCTCTCGATCGCCTTAGTATTCTCTACCTGACCACCTGTGTTGGTTTGGGGTACGGGCCGTGTACCAACTCACTAGAGGCTTTTCTCGGCAGCATAGGATCATGGAATTCGCCGCAACGGCTACGCATCACCTCTCAGGCTTCATGCTGTGCGGATTTACCTACACAACGCCCTACAGGCTTACACCAGTACAACCACTCACTGGCCCCACTACCTTCCTGCGTCACCCCATCGCTTGCCTACTACCAGCCGAGGTCCCACGCAGCCCCATCCGGTCACCCGAAGGTGATCCATCCGGTTTTGGGTGGTTAGTACAACTGATTCAGCATGGGCGCGGATACACGGGTACGGGAATATCAACCCGTTGTCCATCGACTACGCCTGTCGGCCTCGCCTTAGGTCCCGACTCACCCTGGGCGGATTAGCCTGGCCCAGGAACCCTTGGTCATTCGGCGGCAGAGTTTCTCACTCTGCTTTCGCTACTCATGCCTGCATTCTCACTCCCACACCCTCCACACCTCGTTCACACGGGCGCTTCCACGGATGCAGGACGCTCCCCTACCCACCCACACACCTAGCCCACAACCCGTAGATCATGGGCGGGCTTATGTGAGTGCCGCGGCTTCGGCGGTGTACTTGAGCCCCGCTACATTGTCGGCGCAGGATCACTTGACCAGTGAGCTATTACGCACTCTTTCAAGGGTGGCTGCTTCTAAGCCAACCTCCTGGTTGTCTTCGCGACCCCACATCCTTTTCCACTTAGTACACGCTTAGGGGCCTTAGCCGGCGATCTGGGCTGTTTCCCTCTCGACTACGAACCTTATCGCCCGCAGTCTCACTGCCACGCTCTCACTTACCGGCATTCGGAGTTTGGCTGACGTCAGTAACCTAGTAGGGCCCATCGGCCATCCAGTAGCTCTACCTCCGGCAAGAAACACGCAACGCTGCACCTAAATGCATTTCGGGGAGAACCAGCTATCACGGAGTTTGATTGGCCTTTCACCCCTACCCACAACTCATCCCCTCCATTTTCAACTGAAGTGGGTTCGGGCCTCCACGACGTCTTACCGACGCTTCACCCTGGCCATGGGTAGATCACTCCGCTTCGGGTCTAGACCCAGCGACTCAACGCCCTATTCAGACTCGCTTTCGCTACGGCTACCCCACACGGGTTAACCTCGCCACCGAGCACTAACTCGCAGGCTCATTCTTCAAAAGGCACGCCATCACCCACCAGCCACCAAAGACTGCACAGGCTCTGACGGATTGTAAGCGTCCGGTTTCAGGTACTATTTCACTCCCCTCCCGGGGTACTTTTCACCTTTCCCTCACGGTACTAGTCCGCTATCGGTCACCAGGAAGTATTCAGGCTTACCGGGTGGTCCCGGCAGATTCACAGCAGATTCCACGAGCCCGCTGCTACTTGGGAGAACATCACGCAAGACCGCATGCTTTCAGCTACCGGACTCTCACCGTCTACGGCAGACCATTCCAGGCCACTTCACCTAACACACGATTTTCTCACTCACGCTTCCACAGGCAGATGGAAGAAGATGAACCCCACAACCCCACACACACAACCCCTACCCGGTCTCACATGCGCATGGTTTAGCCTCCTCCGCTTTCGCTCGCCACTACTCACGGAATCACAATTGTTTTCTCTTCCTATGGGTACTGAGATGTTTCACTTCCCCACGTTCCCCCCACACCAGCTATACATTCACTGGGTGGTAACACGACATCACTCGTGCTGGGTTTCCCCATTCGGACACCCTCGGATCACAGCTCGTTTGACAACTCCCCGAGGACTATCGCGGCCTACCACGTCCTTCATCGGCTCCTGGTACCAAGGCATCCACCGAACGCCCTAAAACACTTACAACAACACCTACACAAAACCCCCAACACACAGCTGAGGACCAAATGTAGACATCACCAAAAAATCAAAACATTTTGCTATCTCTCGAAATCACGAGAAATAAAGATGCTCGCATCCACTATGCACTTCTCAAACAACACACACCAGCCACCCACACACCCCTCCACACCCCACCACAGGACGCATCAACAGAGCAGCGCAATGACCAGCCCAGAAGAAACACCGCGTGTTCCCTCAGAACCCCGATAGTGTGCGATGAACACGCCGGCCTCACAGCCAACAATGATCGATACCGGCAGGCATAACACCCCACCGAACACGACCCGTCTGATGTTTCACCCTTGAGCTCCCCGTGCAGCACACTCGGCCACAAACAGGACTCCATGAAGGCCGAAACCCCCATGCATAATGCTCCTTAGAAAGGAGGTGATCCAGCCGCACCTTCCGGTACGGCTACCTTGTTACGACTTCGTCCCAATCGCCGATCCCACCTTCGACAGCTCCCTCCCACAGGGGGTTAGGCCACCGGCTTCGGGTGTTACCGACTTTCATGACGTGACGGGCGGTGTGTACAAGGCCCGGGAACGTATTCACCGCAGCGTTGCTGATCTGCGATTACTAGCGACTCCGACTTCACGGGGTCGAGTTGCAGACCCCGATCCGAACTGAGACCGGCTTTAAGGGATTCGCTCCACCTCACGGTATCGCAGCCCTCTGTACCGGCCATTGTAGCATGTGTGAAGCCCTGGACATAAGGGGCATGATGACTTGACGTCATCCCCACCTTCCTCCGAGTTGACCCCGGCAGTCTCCTGCAAGTCCCCGGCATAACCCGCTGGCAATACAGGACAAGGGTTGCGCTCGTTGCGGGACTTAACCCAACATCTCACGACACGAGCTGACGACAGCCATGCACCACCTGTACACCAACCACAAGGGAACGACTATCTCTAGCCGCGTCTGGTGTATGTCAAACCCAGGTAAGGTTCTTCGCGTTGCATCGAATTAATCCACATGCTCCGCCGCTTGTGCGGGCCCCCGTCAATTCCTTTGAGTTTTAGCCTTGCGGCCGTACTCCCCAGGCGGGGTACTTAATGCGTTAGCTACGGCACGGAACTCGTGAAATGAGCCCCACACCTAGTACCCACCGTTTACGGCGTGGACTACCAGGGTATCTAATCCTGTTCGCTACCCACGCTTTCGCTCCTCAGCGTCAGTTACTACCCAGAGACCCGCCTTCGCCACCGGTGTTCCTCCTGATATCTGCGCATTTCACCGCTACACCAGGAATTCCAGTCTCCCCTGTAGTACTCAAGTCTGCCCGTATCGCCTGCACGCCTACAGTTAAGCTGCAGAATTTCACAGACGACGCGACAAACCGCCTACGAGCTCTTTACGCCCAGTAATTCCGGACAACGCTCGCACCCTACGTATTACCGCGGCTGCTGGCACGTAGTTGGCCGGTGCTTCTTCTCCAGGTACCGTCACTCACGCTTCGTCCCTGGTGAAAGAGGTTTACAACCCGAAGGCCGTCATCCCTCACGCGGCGTCGCTGCATCAGGCTTGCGCCCATTGTGCAATATTCCCCACTGCTGCCTCCCGTAGGAGTCTGGGCCGTGTCTCAGTCCCAGTGTGGCCGATCACCCTCTCAGGTCGGCTACCCGTCGTCGCCTTGGTAGGCCATTACCCCACCAACAAGCTGATAGGCCGCGGGCCCATCCCCAACCGCAAAAGCTTTCCACCAAACACCATGCGATGTAAGGTCATATCCGGTATTAGACCCAGTTTCCCAGGCTTATCCCAAAGTCAGGGGCAGATCACCCACGTGTTACTCACCCGTTCGCCACTCGAGTACCCAGCAAGCTGGGCCTTTCCGTTCGACTTGCATGTGTTAAGCACGCCGCCAGCGTTCGTCCTGAGCCAGGATCAAACTCTCCATGAAAAAACATCGAAACAAACCCACCAACCACAAAAGCCAGCAGAAGTTTCAACACAATCAGGAAAGAAAAACCTGACCAATCCAAAAACTAGCAACACCCACCCCATCGGAGCAGATGCCACAAAATAAATCATCATCCATCCAAAAACACTTGGACACACAATGCCAAACAAATGGCATCAAACAATTCATCGTCACACTATCGAGTTCTCAAAGAACACACACCCACCAGCCGTTGTCCGGTCAAGGACCCGTCTCCGGTGAGCTCTCCCTGAGCGCGACGAGTCGCACTCATGTTCTCGGGAGTGGCCACACATGAGCGGCCCGAGCCTCGTGGCTCGGACACCTTTGCTTCCCCGGTCCGTCCTGGCCCCGGGGGAGTTGCTCTCTGCGGTGCATCGATTAAGTTACACAGGCGAGAACAACGCGTCAAATCGCCTGGTCAGCTCGTTATCCGCGCGCCGGCAAAGCTCTTCTTGCCCCGTCGGACCACCAACCACCGTCCGTGCAGCAATGAATCGTCCGTCGGGGTCCAGTCGGGGTCCTCGATCTTCACGTTGTTCACATACGCACCACCCTCGGCGACGGCCCGGCGCGCTGCCTTGTTGCTGTCCGAGAGTCCCGTGTCGACCAGGAGCCGCACGATGGTCGGCGGCTCGCCGGTGTATTCGGCGACGGTGGTCTCGCCGACCGCCGCTGCCAAGGTCTGTTCGTCGAGCGCGTCGAGCTCCGCGCGCCCGAACAGAGCCTGACTGGCCAGTTCCACCGCTGCGGTGTTCGCTTCCCCATGAATCAGCGTCGTCATCTCCGCGGCGAGCGCCTTCTGCGCCTTACGCAGGTGTGGCGTCTCCTCGGTCGCACGCTCGAGCGCGTCGATCTCCTCGCGCCCGAGGAAGGTGAACCACTTCAGGTACCGCACCACGTCGGCGTCAGCGGTGTTCACGAAGTACTGGTACCAGGCATAAGGGCTGGTCAGTTCCGGATCGAGCCAGAGGCTGCCGCCACCGGTGGACTTCCCGAACTTCTTTCCGTCCGACGACGTCACCAGCGGAACGGTGAACCCGTGGACGGTGGCGCCCTCGACGCGGCGCGTCAGATCGACACCGCTCACGATGTTCCCCCACTGATCGGACCCGCCCACCTGCAGCGCACAGTCGTAGCGCCGGTGCAGTTGCAGGAAGTCGTGGGACTGGAGCAGCACGTAACTGAACTCGGTATAGCTGATGCCGTCGGTCTCGAGCCGCCGTCGCACCAGATCGCGTCCGAGCAGCACATTCATCGAGAAGTGCTTGCCGAGATCCCGGAGGAACTCGATCACGGTGAGCTCGCGGGTCCATTCCATGTTGTTGACCAGAACCGCCCCGGTCGGCGAGTCGTCGATGGTGACGAACCGTCGTAGTTGCGCGTCGATCCGCGCGGCCCAGTCGGCGACGGTGTCCGCGGAGTTCATGGTGCGTTCGCCGACATCACGCGGGTCACCGATCAGCCCCGTCGCGCCGCCGGCGAGGACGATCGGCCGGTGACCGGCCAGTTGGAACCGACGCAGGGTCAGCAGCGGGACGAGATGACCCGCATGCAGACTGGCTGCCGTCGGGTCGAACCCCGCATAGAGGGTGGTCGGCCCCCCGGCGAGCCGGGCGCGTAGCGCGTCCAGGTCGGTGGACTGTGCGATCAGTCCCCGCCATTGCAGTTCGTCGACGATGTCGCCGGAACCTGCAGCTGGCGTGGTCTCGGGATTGGCATGCTCGGCACTCACGACTCCGATCTTGTCATCGTCGTGTCACGGGTTCACGTCCGGCCGGATGTCATCGCCGCGCGTTCACCCGTTCGCGGTGAACCGCTCGTGCTCGGCGTCGTCGACGGTCCGTGCCTCGTCAGCGAGCATGACCGGGATTCCGTCGGCGTCGATGCGGTAGGCGACGCGCAGTCGCGGGTTGTACAACTCGTCACCGGCGTCGAGCAGCGGACCGTGGTCCTGCGGGCACACCAGACGTTCGCGCGTGATCGGATCGATGGACTCGGCGCGTGAACTCACCGTGATTCCCCCTTCTGTGGTGCCGGCATCTGTCGGGCTCAACCCTAATCGGCTACCCGCTGTGCGCGGGTCGGTGGTCGGCAGCTCACTTCTCTGCGCCTACTTCTCGGCGCCTACTTCTCGGCGGCCGCGGCTATCGCGGCCGGCTGATCAGAGAACCACTCCAGCTTGGCGGCGGCGGTACGGGTGTAGCGGCGGTATCGTCCCTCGTCGTCGCGGTACCAGATCCGCGCACCCGGTTGCGGTATGCCCTCACGTGCGAATCTCGTGCTGATCGGCCGATACGCGTCGGTCACCGGGATCTCGTCCACCACCCGGATCAGGTGCGGACGCTGCCCGACGGCGAGTTCGCCGAGTCCGATCCGCAGCGCGGTCGCGGTCAGGGCATCGGGTTTGGCATCGGCACGCAGCGTCACCGCGGCGACCCCTATCTGGCGTCCCGGCTCCCCCACCGCGTACGCGACCGCCGCATCGACCCCCTTGACCCGGGACAGCATCTGCTCCACCGGCGCCACCCAGATCGGCCCGGTCGCAGACCGGATCACGCTGTCCACCGAGCCGAGGAACCACAGGTCGTCATCGACGTCGCGGACGAACAGGTGACCCGACACCTCCCACCGGTCGTGGGAGCCGAACACGTCCCGCAGAACCGTCGACGAGGTGTCGAACCGGTGCCGCGCCTTCGACAGCAGCAGACCCGGCTCGCCGATCTCGGCCTTCCGCACGAAACCGGCGTCGTCGATGATGAGTCGTTCGGACCGGATGTCGTAGGCGGCGACCTCGACCGGATTGGTCTCCGGTAGTGGCCGGCCCATCGAGCCCACCTTGTCGGCCGACACATTGGCCAGGATCGCCGAACCGTCCGCGGTCGCGAAGAACTCCAGGACACGCGCCCGCGGGAAGCTGTCCACGACGTCGTCCCACAGACCGACCGGCATACCCGAACCCATGAACAGCCGGATCGGGTTGTGGGGGTTGATCCGGAACTGTTCGGACCGCACGATGTCGCGCATCATCGTCCACGTGTAGGAGACCACCGTGACGCCGTACCGCGGGACCTCCGCGGCAAAGGTCTCCGGATCGATGCCGTTGGACAGCGCGATCCGCGAGCGCCCGACGACGGTCGCGCCCAGCGTGGTGAGCAGGCCCGAGGCATGGTGCAGCGGCGGCAGACAGTAGACGGTGTCGCGGTCGGTCAGGCCGGCAGCCGACGCCGCGCCGAAGGCCGACATCGCGAAGCGGTGATTGCTGACCGGCCACGTCGCCAATCGACCGCGCGAACGCGTGAACAGCACGAAGGCGAGGTCGCCGGCAACGCCGGGATCCGGCCGATACCACGTCGGCAACTCGACCTGATCGGGGTCGATCTGCTCCATGTCGATCACCGACATGCCATCGGCCGCCTCGATCACGCGGGCATCGCCACTGCCGCCACCGAGAACCAGGACCCGGTCACAATGCTCGGTTGCCTGTTCGAGGTGGGTGGGATCGGTGACGATCACCGAACTGTCGGCCAGCCGCAGCATCTCGGCGACATCACCGTCGGCGGCGAGCATCACCGCAACCGCCCCGAGCCGCGACAGCGCCCCGACCACCACCAGCGCACTCGGCCGGGTGTCCATCAACACGCCGATGTGCTGCCCCGGACGCACTCCGCACGCGATGAGACCGGCGACCACGTTGTCGATGCGCGCGTTCACCTGCGCATGGGTCAGCACCCGGTTCTCGAACAGGAACAGTTCCTTGTCACCGCCGCGCTTGTTGTTCTCCGACATCAGTTTTCCGAGTGAGATCCGGGTACCGGTCTGGATCTGACCGAGCCGGAACAGGCGCGGCACGGTGCGGATCGACTCCTGCGCCACCGCACGCGAGGTGCGCTGCACGGAGTTGGCCAGCACCATCAGCTCTCGGGAGGCCGCGGTGCCGGCATCGGCGACCGACCCGACGCCGTGGGTGATCCGGGACGACAGGCTCACGCCGCCACCGTGGCCGGGTTCGACGGCCTCCATGGTGGAGATCATCGCCGGCTTGTCGGCCCGGCCCTCCTGCCATTTGATCCAGTCCGAGGTGGTCGGCCAGGTGTGGCTTCCGGCCGAGCTGCCCACGACGAGCCCGAAATGTCCTACCGGGACCCGGGATTCGTACACGGTTGCGTACGGGGCGGCGCGGACGATCCCGCGGACCGCCGCCGGCTGACCGATGTCGTCGGCCTCACCGACAAACGCGAGGACCGGACAGGTGATCTCGGCCAGTGACACCAGGTCACCGTTGATGACGAAGCCGCCGGACACCATGCGGTTGTGGGCGACGAACTGCCGCAACAACTCCGCGATGGCCGGGCCAGACCACGCGACCCAGCCGTCGGCCTCCAGGAAGCGACGCTGATCCTCGCGCGGCAGCAGCGCGTCACGATCGTGCAGACGGCGCAGGAAGTCGATGCGGCTGCGCACCGTCTTGACCGGATCGAGAAGCTGAAAACCGGTGCGCGCCATCCAATCCCGAATCCACAGGTTCCGGCTGAACACCTTGTCG
The DNA here is from genome assembly GCF_000024785.1 of Gordonia bronchialis DSM 43247. Lineage (NCBI taxonomy): Bacteria > Bacillati > Actinomycetota > Actinomycetes > Mycobacteriales > Gordoniaceae > Gordonia > Gordonia bronchialis. The sequence goes on from NC_013441.1 coordinate 3,027,791, forward strand.
GCGAGAAACTCGGCGCCCGGGGCGACCAGCCCGGCGGGCAATCCGAGCGGCAGCGCGGCCAGCACATCGACGGGGCTGCCGAAGGTGATCACGCTCGCCAGTCCCTTGGACTGCCGGTAGGCGGCCGTCTGGTAGGCGAACATGCCGCCCTGCGAATAGCCCGCCAGGTGCACGTCGCGTCCGGTGGCCTCGACGATCAGATCGATGGCGCGGCTGATGGCAACGACGTGGTCGGCGAGATTGCGTTCCATCCCGCCCTCTTCGGTGTCCGGGGACCCGAAGTCGATGACCCACGGAGCGATGCCGTTGCGGTGCAGGATCGACACGGCACCGTTGAGTTCGGTGACGTCATAGACGTTGGCCGACACCATCATCGGCGGAACCAGCACGACGCTCGGATCGTCGGCGTGCTCGTCGGGGAAATAGCGCCGCAGCCGGAACATCTTCTCCGTCTCGACGATCGCGAACGGCGCCGGCTCGGTGTCGGTCTGGAAGCCGCCGAAGCGCAACACCTCGAGCCCGTTCTGCGCGGTGGCCAGCACACGGCCCACCACCCCGCCGACGTCGGGCACTCCTGTGAAACCGACCATCCTCGTCCGATCCCTCCTGTAGTCCCCCGACCCGGTCGTTACCTTTTCGGTCACGTGACGCGTGTCACTCTACTCATTCGCGGGTTCGCCAACGTGGGTTCGCCCGCCCGGGCCGCGCTGCCAGCGCGTCCGCAGTTCTGCGGTCTGCCCCGACAGCACGTCAAGCTGGCGTCGAACCTGGTTCGGGGAGGTGCCCCCGTGGGCGTCGCGGGACTCCACCGATCCGCGCACCGACAACACCTCACGGACCTGCGGGGTGATGTCGGGATGAATGGCGGCCAGCGTGGCGTCGTCGAGGTCGGCGAGTCCGACGCCCCGCGATTCGGCCTCGCGCACACATGCGCCGGCGACCTCATGTGCCACCCGGAACGGCACACCTTGGCGCACCAGCCATTCCGCGATATCGGTGGCCAGGGTGAATCCTGCCGGCGCCAGTTCGGCCATCCGGTCGGTATGGAATTCGAGGGTCGCGACCAGGCCGGTGACCGCGGGCAGCAGCAACTCGAGTTGGGCGACGGCGTCGAAGACCGGTTCCTTGTCCTCCTGCAGGTCGCGGTTGTAGGCCAGCGGTTGCGCCTTGAGCGTGGCGAGCAGACCGGTCAGATCGCCGATCAGCCGGCCGGCCTTGCCCCGTGCCAGTTCGGCGACGTCGGGATTTTTCTTCTGCGGCATGATCGAACTGCCGGTCGACCACGCGTCGGACAGCGTGACGTAGCCGAATTCCGGTGTGCTCCAAATGATCACCTCTTCGGACAACCGAGAGAGATCCACCGCGATCATCGCGAAGACGAAGGCCGCCTCCGCGGCGAAGTCACGTGCGGCCGTGGCGTCGATCGAGTTCTCGGCCGGTGCGTCGAAGCCCAGGTCGTCGGCGATGGCCGCGGGATCGAGTCCCAGTGAGGACCCGGCGAGCGCGCCGGAACCGTACGGCGAGACCGCCACCCGCCGGTCGGCGTCGGCCAGCCGGTCGACGTCGCGCAGCAGCGGCTGGGCGTGCGCCAGCAGATGATGCGCGAGCAACACCGGCTGCGCCGCCTGCAAGTGGGTCTTACCCGGCATGATCGCGTCCGGATGCGCGGCCGCCTGTGCGGTCAGCGCCTCGACGACGTCGAGCAGCCCGAGCGCGACCCGGCGCATCCCGGCCCGCAGCCACATCCGGAACAGCGTCGCCACCTGGTCGTTTCGGGACCGCCCGGCTCGGAGCCGGCCACCGAGTTCGGGACCGACGCGCTCGATCAGGCCGCGTTCGAGTGCACCGTGCACATCCTCGTCGGACTCGGCGGGGACAAACCGGCCGGCGGCCACGTCGTCGGCCAGCCGATCGAGACCGACCAGCATCGCCTCGAGTTCCTCACCGGTGAGCAGACCCGCCCGATTGAGCACGCGCGCATGCGCTTTGGACGCCTCGACGTCGTAGGGCGCGAGCACCCAGTCGAAATGGGTGGACTTGCTCAGTGCGGCCATCGCCTCGGCGGGACCGCCGGCGAAGCGTCCGCCCCACAGCGACCCCTCATTGGTCTGTCCGCCGGCGCTCTGGCCCCCGGTGCTCTCGCTCACAGGTTCAGGTCGCGCTTCGCCGCGATCTTCGACGACAGGCCGTGCAGTTCGACGAAGCCGCGCGCGGCGGACTGATCGAAGCTGTCACCCTCGTCGTAGGTCGCCAGGTTGAAGTCGTAGAGCGACTCCCCGCTGCGCCGGCCGTTGACGATGATCCCGCCGGCATGCAGGATCAGGCGGATGTCGCCGGACACGTGCTCCTGTGTGCTCGCCACGAAGGTGTCCAATGAACGCTTCAGCGGCGAGAACCACAGCCCGTCGTAGACCAGTTCTGCCCACTTCTGATCGGTGCGCCGCTTGAACCGGCCCAGTTCGCGTTCGAGGGTGACGTGTTCGAGTTCCTCGTGGGCACGGATGAGCACCATGGCGCCGGGCGCTTCGTAGACCTCGCGGCTCTTGATGCCCACCAGGCGGTCCTCGACGACGTCGAGCCGTCCGACACCCTGGGCGCCGGCGCGCCGGTTGAGCTCCTCGATGGCCTGCAGAACGCTCACCGGCCGACCGTCGATGGCGACCGGGCGACCCTTGTCGAAACTGATGATCAGCTCGTCGGGGGCGTTGAAGTTGACCGTGGGGTCCTCGGTGTAGTCGTAGACGTCCTTGGTGGGGGCGTTCCACAGGTCCTCGAGGAAGCCGGTCTCCACCGCGCGTCCCCACACGTTCTGGTCGATCGAGAACGGTGACTTCTTGGTCACGTTGATCGGGATGGCGTTCTCCTCGGCAAAGGAGATCGCCTTCTCCCGGGTCCACGCGTAGTCGCGGACCGGCGCCAGCACCTCGAGGTCAGGGGCCAGCGTGGCGAAACCGACCTCGAAACGCACCTGATCGTTGCCCTTGCCGGTGCACCCGTGGGCCACCACGGTTCCGCCGTGATCGCGCGCCGCGGTGACCAGATGCTTGGCGATCAGAGGCCGCGACAGCGCCGACACCAGCGGATAGCGATCCATGTAGAGCGCGTTGGAGGTGATGGCGCCGAGGCAGTAGTCGTCGGCGAACTCGTCACGGGCGTCGACGACGACCGCCTCGACGGCACCGCAGTCGAGTGCCCGTTGGCGCACGACGTCCATGTCCTCGCCGCCCTGGCCGAGGTCGAGCGCGACCGCGACGACCTCCTTGCCGGTTTCTTTCTGGATCCAGCTGATCGCTACCGAGGTGTCCAAGCCGCCCGAGTACGCCAGTACTACACGTTCCGCCATGGTGGTGTGCGCTCCTGTTTTCTTGCCGTCGTTCGTGAGAAGTATTCCAGTGAGGGGTTGTCGTTTCGATGGGCCCCGTGTCCGACTACACGAGACCCTCGATTCGTCGGGCGACCTCGGCGCCGGACACCGGATCCCGTGCCACCACGAAGATGGTGTCATCCCCGGCGATGGTGCCGAGCACGTCGGGTAGGTTCGCGCGGTCCAGGGCGCTCGCCAGATAGTGCGCCGCACCCGGCGGAGTGCGCAGCACGGCCATGTTGCCGCTGGCATCGGTGGACACCAGTAGATCGGCGAGTAGGCGCGCCAGCCGGTCGGTTCCGCCGAAGACACCACGCACCGGCGAGCCGTCCTCGGGGACCACGTAGACGCCGGCACCGCCGTCGGCGGCGCGCAGCTTCACCGCGCCGAGTTCGTCGAGATCGCGCGACAGGGTGGCCTGGGTGGCGTCGATCCCCTCGTCGGCGAGCAGTTGCTGCAATTCGGACTGACTGCGCACCTGATGTGCGGCCAGCAGGTCGACGATCCGCGCCAATCGGCCCGCTCGGGTTGCTGCGAGCCGGGCTTCCGGATGCTCGCGTGCGTCCTTGCCCGCGGCGGTCATCGATGCTCCAGCAGCCAGATCAGCAGCGCCTTCTGCGCGTGCAACCGATTCTCCGCCTCGTCGAGGACGACGCTGGCCGGTCCGTCGATCACCGCGTCGGTGATCTCGTCGCCACGATGTGCCGGCAGGCAATGCAGCACGATCGCGCCGTCGGCCGCGACCGACAGCAGGTCGTCGTTGATCTGATACGGCCGGAACGGTGCCTTGCGGTCCCGGCCGTCGTCCTCCTGGCCCATCGACACCCAGGTGTCGGTGACCAGCACGTCGGCGCCGGTCGCGGCCGTGACCGGATCGGTGACCAGCCGCACCGACCCGCCAGTCGTCGCGGCCCGGAGTTCGGTTGCCTCGACGACCGCGGGGTCGGGCTGGAATCCGTCGGGAGCGCTGATCGTCACGTGCATCCCCGCGGTGACCCCGCCGAGCGCCAGGGAATGCGCCATGTTGTTGGCGCCGTCGCCGAGATAGGTCATCGACAGTCCCGCGGCGAAACCCTTGTGTTCGATGATGGTCTGCAGGTCGGCGAGCACCTGGCACGGATGGAAGGTGTCCGACAACGCGTTCACCACCGGCACGGTCGCCGTCGACGCCATCGCCTCGAGCCGCTCCTGCCCGAAGGTGCGCCACACGATCGCGTCCACGAAGCGCGAGAGCACCCGCCCGGTGTCCTCGAGCGTCTCGTCGCGGCCGAGTTGCGTGGTGCGGCCGTCGACGACCACCGCGTGGCCACCCATCTGCGCGATGCCCATCTCGAAGGAGAAGCGGGTGCGGGTGGAGTTCTTGTCGAAGATGACGCCAACGCCGCGCGGGCCCTCGAGCGGGCGGTAGGCGAACGGATTCGCCTTCACCTCCGCGGCGAGTGCGAGCACCTGCGCCTGCTCGTCCGGGGTCAGGTCGTCGTCACGCAGGAAGTGCCGAGTCATGCCTGCTCCTTTGCTGCCGAATCGAGGATGCCCGGTAGTGCGTTCACGAAGTCGCGTCCCTGCTCTTCGGTGATGATCAGCGGTGGCGCGAGCCGGATCACATCCGGGGCGGGCGCATTGATGAGGAAGCCGGCGGCGCGGGCCTCGGCCTCCACGGTGGCCGACACCGGCCGGTTCAGCACGATGCCCAGCAGGAGTCCGGCGCCACGCACATGCGAGACCAGCGGGTGCTCGAGGTCGTCGATGCCGCCGGCGATCGACTTTCCCACCGCCGCAACGTGTTCGGTCAGGCCTTCGTTGTCGATGGTGCGGATCACCGCGAGGGCCGCGGCCGCTGCGACCGGGTTGCCGCCGAAGGTGGTGCCGTGCTGGCCGGGGGTGAACAGGTCGGCCGCCGGGCCGGTCGCCAGGCATGCGCCGATCGGCATCCCACCGCCGAGGCCCTTCGCCAAGGTCATCACGTCGGGCACCACGCCGGCGGCCTGATGGGCGAAAAAGCTTCCGGTGCGCGCGATTCCGGTTTGCACCTCGTCGAGGATGAGCAGCGCGCCCCGCTCTGCGGTGATCCGCCGGGCTGTCGCGAGATAGTCGACCGGCGGCACCACCACACCGCTCTCGCCGAGGATCGGCTCGAGGATCACCGCGGCGGTCCGGTCGGTGACCGCGGCGTCGAGCGCGGCCGCGTCACCGTAGGGTACAAAACGAACGCCGGGCGGCATCGGCTCGAAGGGTTCCCGTTTGGACGGCTGCCCGGTCATCGCGAGCGCACCCATGGTGCGACCGTGGAAGGCCGCCTCGGCGGCCACGATCTCCGGCCGGCCGGTGCGGCGGGCCAGCTTGAACGCCGCCTCGTTGGCTTCGGTTCCCGAGTTGCAGAAGAAGGCCCGGCCCGGCTGCCCGAACTTGTCGAGCAGTGCCTCGGCCAGTTCCACCACCCGCGGGTTGATGTACAGGTTGGACACGTGGCCCAGCGTCGCGATCTGCTCGGTCACCGCCGACACCACCGCCGGGTGGGCGTGGCCGAGGGAATTCACCGCGATACCGCCGAGCAGGTCGAGGTAGCGGGTGCCGTCGGCGTCGAACACATACGGTCCCTCGCCGTGGGTGAGCGCGAGCTTCGGGGTGCCGTAGTTGTTCATCAGCGCGGCCGACCACCGCTGCTGGAGGGGTTCGGTCATGATGTCTCCTCGGTCGTCACCCGGTCCTCGGATGCGACGACGGTGGTTCCGGTCGATGCGGTGGTCAGAAGTTGGGCCAGGACGGAGTGCGCGACGCGACCGTCGACGACGTCGGCGCGTCGGACTCCGCCGCTCACCGCTCGCAGACAGGCCTCCATCTTCGGCACCATTCCCGAATCCAGGTTCGGCACAAGCGCTTCGAGGTCGTCGGTGGTGATCTCCTCGACCAGCGACGACCGGTCCGGCCAATCGGTGTAGAGGCCTTCGACGTCGGTGAGCATCACCAGACGCGCGGCGCCGAGCGCCTCGGCCAGGGCTCCGGCCGCGGTGTCGGCGTTGATGTTGTGGACCACTCCGTCGCGGTCCGGCGCGATGGTGGAGACCACCGGGATGCGCCCGGCGCCCAGCAGATCGAGTACCGCCGAGGTGTTGACGGCCGTGATGTCGCCGACGAGTCCGATGTCGGTCTGCTCGCCGTCGACCAGGACCGTGCGCCGGGTCGCGGTGAACAGGTGGGCGTCCTCACCGGTGATCCCGACCGCATACGGCCCGTGGGAGTTGATCAGGCCCACGAGCTCCCGACCGACCTGCCCGAACAGCACCATCCGGGCCACATCCATCACCTCTGGGGTGGTCACCCGGAAGCCGCCCTTGAATTCTCCTTGCAGCCCAAGGCGTTTGAGCATTGCCGAGATCTGCGGCCCGCCGCCGTGCACCACCACCGGGTGGATGCCGCACGCGCGCAGGAACACCATGTCGGCGGCGAAGGCGCGTTTGAGCTCGTCGTCGACCATGGCGTTACCGCCGTACTTGACGACAACCGTTGCGCCGGAGAGGTTTTGCAGCGCGGGCAGCGCTTCGGCGAGGATTGCGGCACGCTCGATGGCGCTGATGTCGGCGCTCATGAGGAGTACGCCGAGTTCTCTTCGACGTAGGCGTGCGAGAGGTCGGTGGTGCGGATGGCGGCGGTCGCATCGCCGAGTCCGAGGTCGATGTCGACCGCGATATCGGGACCGGACAGGTCGACGTCGCGGGCACCGTCGGCACCGACTCCGTTGACGCACACCGGGTTCCCGTTGAAGGACACCGTGATGCGGTCGGGGTCGATGTGCACCGGGGAGATCCCGACGGCCGCCAGCACGCGGCCCCAGTTGGGATCCGAGCCGAACAGTGCGGTCTTCACCAGTGAGTCCCGCGCGACGGTGCGGGCGACGCTCACCGCGTCGCCCTCGGAGACCGCGCCGGATACGGTGATCACCACACGCTTGGTGACGCCTTCGGCGTCGGCCATCAACTGGGCGGCGAGGTCGTCGCAGAGGGCGAACACGGCGGCGTCGAGATCGGCCTGCTCGACCGGGATCTGACTCGCCCCGGAGCTGAGCAGCAACACGGTGTCGTTGGTGGAACTCGAGCCGTCGACGTCGAGCCGGTCGAAAGTCTTCGCGGTTGCCCTGCGCAGCGCGGTGTCGAGTTGTTCGGCACTGGCGTGGGCATCGGTCGTGAGCACGACGAGCATCGTCGCCAGCGAGGGCGCGAGCATGCCCGCGCCCTTGGCCATCCCGCCCACGTTCCAGCCCTGCGGATGGTGCAGCGCAGCCTGTTTCGGCACGGTGTCGGTGGTCATGATCGCGTAGGCGGCGTCGGTGCCCCCGGAGAGCCCACCGCCCATCTCCTGCACGATCTCGGTGACACCGGCGAGCATCTTGTCCATCGGAAGCCGGTCACCGATCAGGCCGGTCGAGCACACCGCGACCTCGACGGCGCCGGTCTCGGTGCCCCAGTTGCTCAGTGCCGCGGCGACGGCCTCGGCGGTGGCGTGGGTGTCCTGAAAACCTCCCGGCCCCGTGCACGCGTTCGCACCCCCGGAGTTGAGGATCACCGCGCGCAGCCGGCCGGTGGTCAGCACCTGCTGCGACCAGAGCACGGGCGCCGCCTTGACCTGATTGCGGGTGAACACCCCGGCGGCCGCGTAGTCGGGGCCCTCGTTGAAGACCAGCGCGAGATCTTCCTTGCCCGACGCCTTGATACCCGCGGCGATTCCCGCGGCGCGGAACCCGAGCGGGGCCGTCACGCCCTGCTCCCGGATCAGCCGAGGCTCGTCGCCGGGTGCACCACCCTCGATCCGATCGTCGGCATTCGGCTGACCTGCTGCGCTCACGGTGCCACCCCCACGGTGCTCAGTCCCTCGTTCTCGTCCCAGCCCAGTGCGAGGTTCATCGACTGCACCGCGCCGCCGCCGGTCCCCTTGGTCAGATTGTCCACGGCGCCGACGGCGACCAGCGTTCCGGCCCGTTCATCGACGCTCACCGCTAGTTGCACGGCATTGGAACCGATCACCGACCCGGTGGCGGGTAACCGATCGGCGGGTAGCACGTGGATGAATTCCTCATCGGCATAAGCCTTTTCGTACACCGCACGCACCTCGTCGGCACTCGCGCGGGTCCGCGCGGTGCAGGTGGCGAGGATGCCACGCGCCATTGGGGCCAGCACCGGGGTGAACGAGACCGTGACCGGCGCATCGGCGGCCGCCGACAGCGCCTGCGCGATCTCGGGCGTGTGCCGATGAGTGCCGCCGACGCCGTAGGCCCGGGCCGATCCGATCACCTCGGAGGCGAGGAGATCCACCTTCGGCGACCGACCGGCACCCGAGGCGCCACTGACCGCGACGATGGTCACGTGCGGCTCCACGAGACCGGCGGCAAGCGCCGGCAACAGCGACAGGATGGACACCGTCGGATAGCAGCCCGGCACCGCGATCCGGCTCGCATCACGCAGCACATCCCGGTTGCCGGGCAGTTCGGGCAGTCCGTACGGCCACGTCCCGGCATGGGCTCCGCCGTAGTAGTGCGACCACTCGTCGGCGTCGCGCAGCCGGAAGTCGGCCCCGCAGTCGATGATGAGCGTGGTCGGCGGCAGCGCATCGGCGATGACCGCCGAGGTGCCGTGCGGCAGCCCGAGGAACACCACGTCGTGTCCGGCGAGGACCTGCGGTGCGCTCTCCTGCAGTACCCGGTCGGCGAGCGGCAGCAGATGCGGGTGATGGGCGCCGAGCGTGGTGCCCGCATTGCCGCCGGCCGTCAGCGCTCCGATCTCCAGGTCTCCGGATCGCAGACGCGGATGGCCGCAGAGCAGTCGTAGGATCTCGCCACCCGCGTAGCCACTCGCACCGGCCACCGCCACCTTGATCGTCATGTGATCATTATGCATGCTGGTGCAAATTGATTCATAGCCGGCCTGTTGATCATGCGCCCAGATCCGTTGATCGTGCGTCAGATTCCATTGACCGGGCGAGCGTGCACGGCGGATGAAATCCGCCGCACGATCAACGCAGGCGGGCGCCCACTCTCCGGCCGGCCTCGTCGACGGCCGAGAGCTTGGCGGCGTTGGCCTCATCCTCGGTGAGTGTGCGGTCACCGGCCCGGAACCGCAGGGCAAAGGTCAGGGACTTGTTCCCCGCGCCCACCTGATCGCCGGTGAAGACGTCGAACAACTCGATCGATTCGAGCAGGTCACCGGCACCGGCACGCAGCGCCTCCCCGACCTCGGCGGCGGGCACGTCGTCGGCGACGACGACAGCGACGTCCTGCAGTACTGCCGGGAACGCCGAGACCGTCGGCGCGGGCAGCACCGTGGTCAGCGGCAGCGCGTCGACGTCGACCTCGACGGCACACACACGTGGCGGGAGGCCGAGACGCTCCAGCACGGTCGGATGCAGTTCACCTGCATATCCGACCGTGACACCGTCGACGGTCAGTCGCGCGCACCGGCCCGGATGCCATGGCTTGTGGTCGTCGGCACTCAGGTCGATGCTCACCCCGGCGGCCCGGCCGATGGTGCGTGCCGCCTCGAAGGCGTCGAGGTAGTCGGCCGCGCGGCCGGGTCCCCACGGACCGGCGGGATCACGCAGACCGGTGAGCACCACAGCAACATGCAGCGGCTGGTCGGGCAGGGACGCATCCAGGGCTGCGATTTCGTCGTCGGTGGGACGCCGGTTGACGTCGATGGGACCGACGGGGGTCATGGTGTCGGTCGCCAACACCACCTGCCCGATCGTGTACAGACCCAGATCACGTTGTCCGCGAGCGATGTTGCGCGCGGCCATCTCCAGGAGCCCAGGGAGCAGGGTCGTGTTCAGATCGGGACGGTCGGCCTCGAGTGGGTTGAGGACTCCCACGGTGCGACGACGGTCGTCGTCGGCGGGAAGATCCCAGGTGTCGAAGACATTCGCCGGCATGAACGGGTACGGCAACACCTCGACGTAGCCGTTCAATGCGAGGCTGCGGCCCAGGCTCCGACGACGCCGCTGCCCGGCGGTGAGACCGGTCCCGGCCGGTGCATGCGGCACCACCGCCGGAATGCGCTCGAGCCCTTCGAGACGGAGCACCTCCTCCACCAGATCGGCGCGTTGCCGCAGGTCGGGACGCCATGTCGGGGGCGACACCAGCAGCGGGTCGGTCCCGGTCACCACACAGCCGACCTCGGTGAGCCGGGCCGCGGTGGTCCCGGGCGGGTAACTGATGCCCGCGGTCCGGTCCGGTTCGTCGGCGGCGATGGTGATGTCGGGGATGGCGGGCACCGTGACCTGCGCCTCCGACAGCGGGGAGGCGATCTGACCGCCGGCGATCTCGACGATCAGTGCTGCGGCACGGTCGGAGGCGGCTGCGGTGATCGCCGGATCCACGCTGCGCTCGAATCGCTTGCTCGCCTCGGAGGTCAGCTTGTGTCGTTTGCCGGTCCGGAAGACACGCACCGGATCGAAGGTCGCCGCCTCGAGCAGGACCCGGGTGGTCTCGTCGCCGACCTCGGTGGCCGCGCCACCCATCACACCGGCCAGCGCGATCGGGCCGGTCTCGTCGGCGATGACGACGTCTTCGGGGTCAAGGACCCGATCGGTTCCGTCGAGGGTCGTCAACTTTTCCCCGGCCCGGGCGGGCCGCACGGTCACCGTGCCGGACACGCGGTCGGCGTCGAAGGCGTGCAGGGGCTGGCCGAGTTCGAGCATCACGTAGTTCGTCACGTCGACGATGGCCGAGATCGGTCGGACGCCGGCGACCAACAGTCGTTTCTGCATCCACCACGGTGAGACCGCGGTCGCGTCGACGCCGGTGATGAGTCGTGCGGTGTACCGGGTGGCCTGTGACTCGTCGTCGATGGCCACCGGCCAGGGCTCGCCCTCGGCGGTGGCCAGCGCCTCCTCGGCTTGTGCCGGGTCGACGAACGGCACGCCGAAGCTGCCGGCGAGTTCTCGCCCGAGTCCGCGGACGGAGAAGGCGTAGCCCCGGTCGGGGGTGACGTTGACATCGATGGCGGTGTCGTCGAGGCCGAGGACCTCGCGCGCGTCTGCTCCCGGCTCTGCGGTTGCGGGTGCGAGGACCAGGATGCCGCTGTGATCGGTGCCGATGCCGAGTTCGGACACCGAACAGATCATGCCGTCGGAGATGCGACCGTAGGTCTTGCGGGACGCGATCTCGAACGGGCCCGGCAGCACCGTGCCCGGCAGAGCCGCGACGATCAGGTCACCTTCGGCGAAGTTGCGTGCGCCACAGACGATTCCGCGCGGTTCCGCCTCCCCCACCTCGACGGTGCAGAACCGAATCGGCTTCTTGAACTCGGGGAGTTCCTCGATGGACGCCACCCGGCCGATGACGAGCGGGCCGGTGATCTGCGGGAACGGCTCGATGTCCTCGATCTCGAAGCCGACGCGGACGAACCCCTCGTCGACCTCGGCCGCCGTCGCCGACCAGGCCGGGTCACCCTGGCGTAGGACCTCGGTGTACCAGGACTGTGGTGCGCGCACTGTGAATCGTTTCCTTCTGGTCTCTCGCGGATCGTCGGTTGCGCGGTCGGGTCAGGCTGCGGGCCCGAACGGCAGGGTGAACCGGATGTCGCCTTCCACCATGTCGCGCATGTCGTTGATGTCATTGCGGAACTGCAGGGTGCGCTCCAGCCCCATCCCGAAGGCAAAGCCGGAGTAGACATCGGGGTCGATTCCACTGGCCCGCAACACATTCGGGTTGACCATGCCGCAGCCGCCCCATTCCACCCAGCCCGGCCCGCCCTTCTTGGCGGGGAACCACACGTCCACCTCGGCGGACGGTTCGGTGAACGGAAAGTAGCTCGCGCGCATCCGCGTCGTCGTCTCGGGCCCGAACAGTGCCCGCGCGAACACCTCCAGGGTTCCGCGCAGATTCGCCAGCGTGAGGCCCTTGTCCACGGCCAGTCCCTCGATCTGGTGGAACACCGGTGTGTGCGTGGCGTCGAGCTCGTCGGTGCGGAAGGTGCGCCCTGGGCAGGCCACGTAGATCGGCACGTCCCGGCTCAACATCGACCGCACCTGCACCGGCGAGGTGTGGGTCCGAAGCACCTGCCGCGAACCCTGGGGTGCGACGTAGAACGTGTCCTGCATCGAACGCGCCGGATGGTCGGGCAGGAAGTTCAGCGCATCGAAGTTGTGATGTTCGGTCTCGACCTCGGGCCCTTCGGCGATCTCCCAGCCCATCCCGACGAAGACGTCGGCGACCTGCTCGGCGATCACCGTGATCGGGTGCCGGGCTCCGACGCGGCGCCGGCCACTGGGCAGCGTGACATCCACCGCTTCGGCCACGAGCACCGCGGCGTCGCGTTCGGCGTGCAGGACCGCGGTGCGCTCGTCGAAGGCCGCGGATACCCGGCCGCGCACCTCGTTGACGAGTTTGCCGCCGGCGGAGCGTTCTTCCTTGGGCAGCGACCCGAGCGCCCGGCGGGCCAGCGCGATGGGCGACCGATCACCGAGATGCGCCGTCTTGGCCTGTGCCAGCGCCTCCAGATCGGCGGCCGCGGTGAACGCCGCGATTGCCGCGGTGGCGGCGGCCTCGAGCTCCTGCTGATCCGGAAACACCGGTTGGTCGGCGGAAGATGCCACGGTCGGAGTGCTCCTCAACTACGCGTACAGGACGGTCACCTGCTGCGATGACCCCAATCGAGAGTAGTCGACCGCCTTGGACCCGTTGACCGTGCGTCCGAAAGCGTTGACCGTGCACGTCGCGCTACCCGGTCAACGGATCTGAGCGCACGGTCAACGGATTCCGTGCACGATCGACGACGGGTCGGGTCAGCGGCCGTAGCCGGCACGCTTGAGTGCATCTGCCATCGCACCGCCGGGCGCGGGGCGGTTCTCACCGCGACGGCGATCACCGTTCTTGCCGCCGGCGCCCTTTTTACCCGTGGCGTTCTTACCTGAGGTGTTGTGGCCCGACGCCTTGTTGCCCGACTTGCTGGTGGCGCCGTCGGTGCGCGGGGCGCCGCCCCGGCCATCGGTGCGACGCCGGTCGTCGGTGCGCGGACCGCCGCCGCGCTCCTCACGCCGACCGGACCGACCGCCCGTCGAGGGTGCCCCGGGCTCGTCGTCGAGGCGCAACGAGAGGCCGATCCGCTTGCGCTCGACGTCGACCTCCATCACCTTCACGGTCACGATGTCGCCGGACTTGACCACCTCACGCGGGTCCGAGACGAACCGGTTGGCCATCGCCGACACGTGCACGAGTCCGTCCTGGTGGACGCCGACGTCGACGAAGGCGCCGAAGGCGGCGACATTGGTGACCTGTCCCTCGAGGATCATCCCGGGCCGCAGGTCGGACACCTTCTCGATGCCGGCGGCGAAGGTGGCCGTCTTGAATTCCGGCCGCGGGTCGCGCCCCGGTTTGTCGAGTTCGGCAATGATGTCGATCACCGTGGGCCGGCCGACAGTGTCATCGACGAAGTCGTCGGGCCGCAGTCGCTTGAGTGTCGCGGAATCACCGATCAGGGTCCGCACGTCGGTGCCCACCTTCTCGACGATGCGCGCGATCACCGGATAGGACTCCGGATGCACACTCGAGGCGTCGAGGGGATCGTCGCCGTCGGGGATGCGCAGGAAGCCCGCGCACTGCTCGAAAGCCTTGGGGCCCAACCGCGGAACGTTCGTTAGATCCTTGCGGCGACGGAACGCACCGTGTGCGTCCCGATGGGCCACCAGGGATTCGGCGAGACCTGCGGTGATGCCGGAGACCCGCGAGAGCAGCGGCACGGATGCGGTGTTCACATCCACGCCCACCGCGTTGACGGCATCTTCGACGACCGCGCCGAGCGACCGGGCCAGCAGGGTCTCGGAGATGTCGTGCTGATACTGGCCGACGCCGATCGACTTCGGGTCGATCTTGACCAGTTCGGCGAGCGGATCCTGCAGACGCCGCGCGATCGACACCGCGCCGCGCAGCGAAACATCGAGATCGGGAAGTTCCTTGGACGCATATGCCGACGCCGAGTACACCGACGCGCCGGCTTCGGACACCACGACACTGACCGGCGGTGTGGCGCCCGACGCCTTGATCGCCGACACGAGTTCGTCGGCGAGGGCGTCGGTCTCGCGGGACGCGGTCCCGTTGCCGATCGCGATGAGTTCCACGTTGTGCCGGGCGACGAGCGCGCCGAGGACCGCGAGCGCGCCGGATCGGTCCCGTCGCGGCTCGTGCGGGTAGATCGTCGCGGTCTCCACCACCTTGCCGGTCGCATTCACCACAGCCACCTTCACCCCGGTCCGCAGGCCCGGATCGAGGCCCATCGTGGTGCGCGCACCGGCCGGTGCGGCGAGCAGCAGATCGCGCAGGTTGGCTGCGAAAACGCCCACCGCGTCGGCTTCCGCCGACTGCCGAAGCCGCATCCGGATGTCCAGCGAGAGCCCGACGAAGAGTTTGGTCCGCCACGCCCAGCGCACGGTGTCGAGCAGCCAGCGGTCGGCCGCGCGGCCCTGATCGGCGATCCCGAACCGCGCTGCGATGCGCTGTTCGTACACGGTCGGTCCGACGGGCCTCCCCGCCGCATCGGTGTCGGCGTCCGGGTCGGCGTCGAGCGTCACCGAGAGCACGTCCTCACGCTCGCCACGCAACACCGCGAGGACCCGGTGCGACGGCAGCGAGGTGAAGGGTTCGGCGAAGTCGAAGTAGTCGGCGAACTTGGCGCCCGCGGTGTGTTTGCCCTCACGAACGGCGGTACGCAGCACGCCACGTTCCCACATCGACTCCCGCAACTCCCCGACGAGATCGGCGTCCTCGGCGATCGTCTCGACGATGATCGCGCGCGCACCTTCGAGTTGCTCCGGCGTGTACGCGGCCGGGTCGGTGGTCGCGTCGGCCAGCAACGCATCGGCCACCGGCTGGTGGCCCGCCTCCCGGGCGATCTGCGCCTTGGTCCGGCGTTTGGGTTTGAACGGCAGGTAGATGTCCTCGAGGCGCGCCTTGGTGTCGGCCGCGACGATCCGGGCATCGAGTTCGGGATCGAGTTTGCCTTGCGCGGCAATGGATTCACGGACCGATGCTCGACGCTGTTCGAGTTCCCGCAGATACTCGAGACGCTCGTCGAGGGTGCGCAGCGCGACGTCGTCGAGGCCGCCGGTCGCTTCCTTGCGGTAGCGGGCGACGAACGGGACGGTCGCCCCGCCGTCGAGGAGGCCCACCGCCGCACGCACCTGACCGACGCCGACGCCGAGTTCGGTGGCGATGGTCGAGGAGATGCGCGCGTTCACCTCGTCGGGCGAGGGCTGGGTCACGACGGTCGACGCGCCGCCGGTTTCGACGGCGGTCGACGATGCCGATTCCGGTGCGGATTCTGCGGAGTGGGAGCGAGGATCAGACACGAGACGCGACCCTACCGGGTCGGTCCGACGGTGCGTCCACACAGACACACCTCATGCACAGCGCCGACCACTACGGACCGCTGCGGACAGTCAGTCCCGGGTTTGCCGGCGTGCACTCGCGTACAGACAGATCGCGGCGGTCGCCGCGACATTGAGACTCTCGGCCCGGCCGCGAATGGGAACGGCGACACGATGATCGGCCATCGCCTGCACATCCACAGGCAGACCGTGCGCCTCGTTGCCGAACAGCCAAGCGGTCGGCCGTGTCAACAGCCCATCCGCGTCGTCGCTGATGTCGTCGAGGATCAGCTCGCCGTCGGCGGCCGTGGCCAGCACGCAGACGCCGGCGGCCGCAATTGCCGAGAGCGCGTCGGAAACCGATCGTTCGCGCACGATCGGGAGATGGAAAATACTGCCCGCGCTGGACCGGACACATTTCCCGTTGTGCGGGTCCACGGCGTCGCCGAGCAGGACGACGGCATCGGCGCCCATCGCGTCGGCACATCGGATCAGTGTTCCGGCGTTGCCGGGCTCGCGTGGCTCGACGCCGACGGCGAGTAGGCGGGGTGCGGCGGCCAGAACCCGGTCGAGCGAGTCGTCGAGCAGCCCGCAGACGGCGAAGATGCCGGTCGGCGTCGATGTCTCGGCCAGTTTCACCGCGGCCTGCGGCCGAATCGCCACCACGTCGACGCCCGCGTCGCGCGCCTCGGCGATGAGCGATGCATGGCGGTCCTGATCGTCGTCGGGTACCAGCATGATCTGCGCGTGCCCCGATCGGAGGGCGGCCTGCACCGCGTTGACACCCTCGACGAGGAAGCGACCCTGCTCACGTCGAGCTGCGGCACGATGCAGCTTGGCATACGACACGACCCGCGAGGAACGCTCGGACAAGACCTCCATCACAGAAGTCCTGCCGCGCGTCCGCTCGCGGGTCGGCGGGTGTGCTCGATCAAGCAGCCGGTGCGTTGACGTCGGTCGGCAGCGCCTTGCGCGCGACCTCGACCAGACCGGTGAAGGCCTCCGGGTCGGTCACGGCGATGTCGGCGAGGACCTTACGGTCCACCTCGACACCCGCGGCCTTGAGGCCCTGGATGAAGCGGTTGTACGTGATGTCGTTGGCACGGGCCGCGGCGTTGATGCGCGCGATCCACAGCTTGCGGAACTCGCCCTTGCGGGCGCGGCGGTCCCGGTAGGCGTAGGTCATCGAGTGGAGCTGCTGCTCCTTGGCCTTGCGGTACAGCCGCGAACGCTGTCCGCGGTAGCCCTTGGATGCCTCCAGCGTCGAACGACGCTTCTTCTGGGCGTTGACAGCCCTTTTCACGCGTGCCATGTGTCAGTCCTTCAGTCGTCGGTGTGCCCCGGTGCGCTCATCGGCGTACGCACCACGGGCTGGTGATCAGCGGTTGAGCAGTCGCTTGATGCGCGGGGCGTCGTTCTCGCTCACGACGGTGGTGCCGTCGAGACGACGGGTGCGGCGCGACGACTTGTGCTCCAGCAGGTGGCGACGGTTGGCCTTCTGGCGCACGATCTTGCCGCTGCCGGTGACCTTGAACCGCTTGGCGGTTCCCTTGTGGGTCTTGCTCTTGGGCATGTCTTTCCTTCATTCGGGCGAATCTCAGCACCGGGCCGGTCGGGGGTCCGGTGCTGGGCTTCGCGTGTCGGTCGGCCGGTGGTCCACGACGAGTGGTCGTGGCGATCCGGCCGGAGGCTGGTCGGCTCGGGCGTCAGCCCTGGTCGGTCGAGGCGGCCTGTCGGCCTCCCGAACGATCCCGGCTCTCCTGAGCTTTCGCGCGGGTCTTCGCGCCCTTGTGCGGGGCGAGGACCATGGTCATGTTTCGGCCGTCCTGCTTGGCCGAGGTCTCGACGAATCCGTAGTCGGCGACATCGTTGCCGAGTCGCTGCAACAGGCGGTAGCCGAGTTCGGGACGGGACTGCTCGCGGCCGCGGAACATGATGGTGACCTTCACCTTGGAACCCGCTTCGAGGAACCGGATCACGTGACCTTTTTTGGTCTCGTAGTCGTGGTCGTCGATCTTGGGCCGGAGCTTCTGCTCCTTGATGACGGTCATCTGCTGGTTGCGGCGCGATTCGCGCTGCTTCTGGGCCGCTTCGTACTTGAACTTGCCGTAGTCCATGATCTTGCACACCGGCGGGCGCGCGTCGGGCGCGACCTCGACCAGGTCCAGATCGGCTTCTTCGGCCAGGCGAAGTGCATTTTCAACACGCACGATGCCCACCTGCTCACCGTTCGGTCCGACGAGTCGGACCTCCGGTACGCGGATGCGATCGTTGATGCGGGTCTCAGTGCTGATGGGGCCTCCTTGATCAGGTTTCTTGTGAAGGCCGCCGCGATAGTGTTCGGGTGCAGATGGAACACCACTCTCAGCACAAGAGCCCCGCGGTGATCAGATCAATGCGCAGGGCTCCGTTACCGACCGATTCGTCGACTGACGTCGACCACCGACTACGCAGCAGGTAGCGCCCGTGGCGATACGCTGCGACCGTCGGCGTGAACCGGACCGTACAACTGCGACAAGTCGCGTCGTGACGGTGGGAGCGGAACTCCACTTGCGACCCCGGGCAGAACCGGGGCGGTCGTGCTATGGGAGTCTATCAGCCATGACCGAGAACTCCTATTCGTCGTCGGACAAGCCCGCTGGTGAGGGTCCTGCCGATGACGCAGGTGGGGATCTCGGCGCTGACGGATCGACGATCCCGGCAGCCGACGGGGACAACGTTCGCGAGCTCGCGACCATTCCCGCCATCGAGGTCATCACCCGCGCCGCGATCATGCTGATGAGCGCCGCTGCGGAAAAGGTGGGACCGGAGGCCGGTGGCGACGCCCAGTTCCAGGACATGCCGGAGGCGCGGTCATTGATCAACGCACTCGCCGGCCTGGTAAAGGCAGCCGAAGGCGATCTCGGGCTGCATCGCAAACCGATCGTCGACGGCCTCAAGGCACTGCAACTCGCCTTCCGCGACGCGAGCGCCTACCCGGACGAACCCGGCGAGGGCCCCGGTGAGAAGTACACCGGCCCCGTGCGCGACCGCCGCTGAGCTGATTCGACGCCCAGCTGAATCGGGTGCAGTCGGCGACGGTGACCGTAGGCTGGACCCATGAGCACAGACGATCCGAACGGCGTCGGGCCCACGGAGGAGCCCGCGGTCATCGAGGGCACCCTCGTCGACGGTGAGCCGGTGCCCGGCCAGGCCACCTCGACCACTCCGGCCGGAACCGGCGGCGGATATCTGCCACCGATCCCCGATCCGAACTACACCGACGCCGGTGTCCCGACCTTCGACTTCGTGCGGGACAAGATCGAGAACCGAATCAGCACCGCGATCGGTTCACAGGAACTCGCCGAGGAATCCCACGAAGGCCAACAGGTCGACGAGATGATGCGCAAGCGCGACGAGGCGGCCAAGAAGCGACTCGAGGAGATCCGCAAGTCGATGGGTTCCTGAGGCCCCGGCACGCGGTGAGTCGGAGGGCTCGTCGTCCACCTCAGCCGGCTGAGGCCACCGCCTCATCGACGTCGAGGATCTCCGCGAGGAATTTTCCGGTGTGACTGTCGGGTTCGACGGCGATGTCCTCCGGGGTGCCCTCGGCGACCACCATGCCGCCACCGCTGCCGCCTTCGGGACCCATGTCAATGATCCAGTCGGCGGTCTTGATGACGTCGAGGTTGTGCTCGATGACGATCACCGTGTTGCCCTTGTCGACCAGACCGTTGATCACGTCGAGCAACTTCTTGATGTCCTCGAAGTGCAGGCCGGTGGTCGGCTCGTCGAGGATGTACACGGTGCGGCCGGTGGATCGCTTCTGGAGTTCGGCCGACAGTTTCACACGCTGGGCCTCGCCGCCGGACAGCGTCGGCGCGGGCTGTCCGAGGCGGACGTACCCGAGTCCGACGTCGACGAGTGTCTTGAGGTACCGGTGGATCGAGGTGACCGGCTCGAAGAACTCGGCTGCCTCCTCGATCGGCATGTCGAGCACCTCGGAGATGGTCTTGCCCTTGTAGTGCACCTCCAGGGTCTCCCGGTTGTAGCGCGCGCCGTGACAGACCTCGCACGGCACGTACACATCAGGCAGAAAGTTCATCTCGATCTTGATGGTGCCCTCACCCGCGCATGCCTCGCATCGACCGCCCTTGACGTTGAAGGAGAACCGGCCGGGCTGATAGCCCCGGACCTTGGCCTCGGTGGTCGCGGCGAACAGGGTGCGGATTTTGTCGAAGACACCGGTGTAGGTTGCCGGGTTCGATCGTGGGGTCCGCCCGATCGGCGACTGGTCCACCTGCACCAGTTTGTCGAGATGATCGAGACCCTTCACCCGGGTGTGCCGCCCCGGCACCTGACGGGCACCGTTGAGTTTGTTCGCCAGCACCGTCGCCAGGATGTCATTGACCAGCGTCGACTTGCCAGAACCGGATACCCCGGTGACCGCGGTGAGCACGCCGAGCGGGAACTCGACGTCGATGCCGCGCAGGTTGTGTTCCCGCGCACCCACGACGGTCAACTGCTTCTTACGCGAGATCGGGCGGCGGATCGCGGGCACCGGGAGCACGTCACGCCCGGACAGATATGCGCCCGTCAGTGAGCGACGGTTCTTCAGCAGGTCCTTGTAGCTGCCGCTGTGAACCACCTCGCCACCGTGTTCACCCGCGCGCGGGCCGATGTCGACGATCCAGTCCGCCGACCTGATGGTGTCCTCGTCGTGCTCGACGACGATCAGGGTGTTGCCCAGGTCCCGAAGTCGCGTCAGCGTATCGATGAGACGGCGGTTGTCGCGCTGATGCAGCCCGATCGACGGCTCGTCGAGGACGTAGAGGACACCGGCCAAACCGGACCCGATCTGCGTCGCGAGCCGGATGCGCTGGGCCTCGCCGCCAGACAGGGAGCCCGCCGCACGCGACAGGGACAGGTATTCGAGTCCGACGTCGAGCAGGAACCGGATGCGGGCCTGGACCTCTTTGAGGACGCGGCCGGCGATCGCCGCCTGCCGTTCGTCGAGTTCGAGACCATTCAGGTAGTCGGCGCATTCGGCGACCGACAGGGCACACACCTCGGCAATGGAATAGGCGCCGTAGGTCGGGTGATCGAGGGTGACCGCGAGGATCTCCGGGCGCAGGCGGGCACCGTCGCAGGCCGGACACGGCACGTCGCGCATGTAGCCCTCGTAGCGCTCCTTCATCTGCTCGGACTCGGTCTGATCCATCCGGCGGCTCAGGAAGGCCATCACACCTTCGAACTCGGTGTAGTAGGACCTGGTGCGGCCGTACCGGTTTCGGAACTTGACGTGCACCTGGTGATCGCTGCCGTTGAGGAGCGCGCGACGGGCCTTGACCGGTAGCTTGCGCCACGGGGTGTTGACGTCGAAACCCATCTGGTCGGCAAGACCCGATATCAGTCGCAGGAAGTAGTCGGCGTTGTGACCACCCGACCAGGGCGCGATCGCACCGTCGGCGAGTGACAGCTCCGGGTCGGGCACCACGAGATCCTCGTCGACCTCCTTGCGCACACCCAGGCCGTCACATTCGGGGCAGGCGCCGTACGGGGAGTTGAACGAGAACGAGCGCGGTTCGAGGTCGTCGATGGCGATCGGATGCCCGTTGGGACAGGCCATCCGCTCGGAGAACCGGCGTTCGCGATCTGGGTCGTCCTCGTCGAGGTCGACGAAATCGAGGACCAGGATGCCGTCGGCCAGTCGCAGCGCGGTCTCCACCGAATCGGTCATGCGCTGCTTCGCGGAGGCCTTGACCACGAGGCGGTCGACGACGACCTCGATGTCGTGCTTCTCCTGCTTCTTGAGCTTCGGTGGATCACTGAGCTGGTAGATGACCCCGTCGATCCGGGCGCGGGCGAACCCCTGGGTCTGCAGTTCGGCGAACAGGTCGACGAACTCGCCCTTCCGAGTGCGCACGACGGGCGCCAGTACCTGGAACCGGGTGCCCTGGTCCATGTCCAGGATCTGGTCGACGATCTGCTGCGGAGTCTGCTTGGCGATCAGCTCGCCACACACCGGGCAGTGAGCGCGGCCGGCGCGCGCATAGAGCAGGCGCAGATAGTCGTAGACCTCGGTGATGGTGCCGACCGTCGAGCGAGGATTGCGGTTGGTCGACTTCTGGTCGATCGACACCGCGGGCGAAAGACCCTCGATGAAGTCCACATCCGGCTTGTCCATCTGCCCGAGGAACTGGCGGGCATAAGCCGACAGCGACTCGACGTAGCGACGCTGTCCCTCGGCGAAGATCGTGTCGAAGGCGAGCGACGACTTCCCCGAGCCGGAGAGCCCGGTGAACACGATGAGGCTGTCCCGGGGCAGATCCACATCGATACCACGAAGATTGTGCTCGCGTGCACCACGGACGATCAGACGATCAACCACTGCTGTCCTAACATTCTCTACTCGGGGGCCGACGCCCCGAGGGCTGGTCGTCGGCGGGCCGTGTCGGCGGCTGTGACCGGCGCATTCGGGTCTAGACGCGGGCCTGCGCAACACACTATCGACGGGCACCGACACATCCGTGCGCGACCGATGGTCGGGCAGTCGCCTGCCGCCGAGCAAAGTCGGATGCGCCAGGACCGGAGCCGGTATTCCACGATACCCGCGCCCCGGTCCGCAGCGGCCTCGACGAGTTGCCGATCACATCTGGTCGAGAGACGCCTCAGTCGACGTCCGGCGAGGGCAGCAGAACACTGAGCACCACACCGGCCACAGGCACCACACACAGCACCGTCAGCACCATCGACGGTCCCCACCGGTCGGCGACCGCACCGAGGACGGGCGCGAACAGTCCACCGATGGTCACGGCCAGTCCGAGCGTGACTCCGGCCGCGGTCCCGGGCCGGGACGGCAGGTAGTCCTGCCCCAGCTTCACCAGCACCCCGAAGGGGAGGTTCACGCAGATACCGGCGAGCGCCGCACCGGCCAGTCCGATCCACATGTTCGGAATCAGGCGCACGGCGACGATCGTCGGGATGACCGCCAGCGATCCGGCCTGCACCACCCGGACCTCACCCCAGCGGTCGGCCAGTCGGCCGCCGAGCAGCGTGCCGAGCACACCGCCGCCCAGGAACAGGGTCAGCACGACGCCGCCGAGGGTGACGCCGGCACCGTGATGGCGAATCCAGAACAGTGCGATGAAGGTGTTCATCCCGAAGAAGACCACCGAGCGCACCACCTCGAGGGCTGTCAGCACGGAGAACGCCAACCAGCGGTCTGGCCCGGTGCGCACCGCGGTGCCGGTGGGCACGCTCACCCTGCGCCGCTGATGACGCTGCAGGATCCCTGCCATCAGCACCGCCGGCGGGATGAACATTGCCGTTGCCCCGACGCCGAGAGTGACCAGCGCGGGCGTGACCAGTGCCGGGGCGAGAAAGAACCCGATGCTGCCGCCCGCGGCGAACAGACTCATGCCCGTGCTACTGCTGCCGGCATCCCGCCGGGCGTCGCGACCGGCCGCCGGGTGGAATGCGGCGACGCCGAGACCGGAGAGCAACATGACCAGCCACACCGCGGCGTAGACGGGCATGAGACCGGACAGTCCGGCTCCTATCCCGGCCACCGCCAACCCCACCGGCGCGAGCCAGAGCATCGGTCGACGGTCGGCGAGCACTCCGATGAGCGGCTGCGGCAGCGACGAGCCGAGCGTGGCGGCGAGTGCGAGCCCGGAGGCGGCGGTGTAGCTGTATCCGCGTTCGAGGACGAAGAACGGGATCGCCGCAGGTACCAGGCCCTGGTAGAAGTCGTCGATCGCATGCGCGATCATCCAGTGCCGCATCCGAATCCACACGCGCGGTGGCGCCTGGTCCGTCGGCGGACGGGTCATGTCGGTGACGTCGGGTGTCTTCACGATCTTCGACGCTAGGTCCGCCTACCGCGACGCACTTCCGGTATTCTGCCCAAATATGTCGGAAACCCGCCAGTACGGTGAGATCGCTGCCGAGTCGGCACCGAACCCCACCGTCGACGCCGCAGATCGGCATCCCGGCGGGCACCGCATCGCCCGGCATCACCATCTGACCCACCAGATCGTCTACGCCAGCAGCGGCCTGGTGGAGGTGACGACGCAAGCCGGGACGTGGGTGGCCCCGCCCGACCGTGCGATCTGGATACCGGCCCTCGCCTGGCACGAACACCGCTTCTATGGCAACACCGAGTTCAATTGCGTCTCCATCGAACCGTCGGCGCGGCCTTTCGCCGACGACGCACCGGTGGTCGTGGCCGTCACCGGACTGGTTCGCGAACTCATCGTCGAAGGCTCCCGCACCTCCGACCCGACGTGTCCCGCACAGCAGCGACTTCGCTCGGTGCTGCTCGACCAGTTGCGACGCACCGACGAGACCGCGCTCTCGCTGCGGACCCCGAGCGATGATCGTCTGGTGCACGCCTGCGCCATCGTCACCGCAGACCTCACCCGCAATCACTCCCTCGCCGACCTGGGCCGGACGGTGGGCGCAAGTAAGCGCACGCTGAGCCGACTACTCCGGGACGAACTCGGACTGACCTACCCGCAGTGGCGGACCAGTGTCCGGCTGCATCGGGCGCTGATCCTGCTCGCCGAAGGCGCCGGGGTCACCGAGGTGGCGCATCGTTGCGGCTGGGCGACGCCGAGCGCGTTCATCGACGCCTATCGGCGTGTACTCGGCCATACCCCCGGGTCACGTCGCGCGCCCGCACGCGTCTGACGCTGATGACGACCACGCTTCCGACCGCCGTCCTATCGTGGTCGTCATGACCTCAGCAGCCCCCATCACCGACACCTACACCGGCGACCTCTCCGCATCGAAGACACCTCAGCGCCGAACCCTGGACTCGGCGTCGATCGTCAAACTCTCGGTGGGTCCGATGGACAACAACGTTTACATCGTGACCTCCCGCGCGACCGGCGAGCAGCTGATCATCGACGCCGCGAACGACGCCGAGGACATCCTCGCCGTC
Source organism: Gordonia bronchialis DSM 43247 (assembly GCF_000024785.1). NCBI lineage: Bacteria > Bacillati > Actinomycetota > Actinomycetes > Mycobacteriales > Gordoniaceae > Gordonia > Gordonia bronchialis. Next base: position 3,052,429 of record NC_013441.1, read on the forward strand.
CTCGACCAACTACCCGGAACCCCGGCACTGATCCTCACCACCCACCAGCACTACGACCACTGGCAGGCACTGAAAGAGGTCGCCGCGGCGACCGGTGTGCCCACCGCCGCCGGTCGGCTCGACGCCGCCGAACTGCCGGTGACGCCCGATCGCCTCATCGACGACGGCGACGTCATCACCGTCGGGGACCTGGCCTTCGACGCGATCCACCTCGTCGGGCACACCCCGGGATCCATCGCGCTGGCACTCACCGACGGTGACACCGTGCATCTGTTCACCGGCGACTCGCTATTCCCCGGCGGGGTCGGCAAGACCTGGCAGCCGGGTGACTTCGAGACCCTGCTCGACGACGTCAGCACCAAGCTCTTCGACCGCTACGACGACTCCACGGTCGTCTACCCGGGCCACGGCAAGGACACCACACTGGGTGCCGAACGACCGTCGCTGCCCGAGTGGCGCGAACGCGGATGGTGAGCCGACGATCGCCGGGCGGACGCACCGGACCAGGTAGCGTGGACAAGGCCAAGAAGTGCGCACCATGGAGTCGGTCCCAGCCGGAAACCGGGCCCGGCTCCGAATATGACACCGCAGGAATTCGTCAACACAGAACCCAACCACCGAAGGTCGTGACCGAATGATCCTCCGCCGTATCGCCCGTCCCATGCTCGCCTCGGTCTTCGTCTACGCGGGCATCGACTCCCTCCGGAATCCCACACACCGCGCCGACGTGGCGCGTGACTTCGTGAACGAGGCCGTAGACAAGCTGCCGGACGAGGCAACGGCAAAGGTGCCCACCGATCCCGAGACCCTCGTCCGGATCAACGGTGCCATCCAGGTCGGCAGCGGGCTGCTGCTGGCCACCGGCAAATTCCCACGCGTGGCCGCGAGCACGCTCGCCGTCAGTCTGGTGCCGACCACCGTCGCCGGTCACGCGTTCTGGGAGGAGACCGACCCGGCCAAGCGGGCGCAGCAACGCACCCAGTTCCTCAAGAACCTCAGTCTGCTCGGTGGTCTGCTGATCACTGCCGCCGACACCGAGGGCAAGCCCTCGCTGGCCTGGCGGGGCAAGAAGAAAGCCGGTGCCGCGGGTGACGCCATCGCTGCCGCACTGCCGATCGGCGCGGCCGCCGGCACGTCCACCTGGGAGTCGCTGCGCGAGCGCACCCATGAGGGTGCAGAGGTCCTCGGCGAGCGGTCGTCGGAGGCCGGCGAATACGTCAAGGAAGGTGCGCACCTGCTCTCCGAGCGATCCGCGGAGGCGGCCGCCAAGATCCGCGAACACGCTCCTGAGATCGCCGAGGCCGCGCGGGAACGCTCAGCCGACGCCGCGGCGAAGTTCCAGAAGCATGCGCCCGAGATCGCGGATGCGGCTCGGGAACGGTCGGCGGAACTCGCGGAGAAGGCCGCCGACGCGGCGAGTGTCGTGGCCGACCGGATTCGTGACCGCGCTCCCGAGGTCGCCGACGCGGCCCGCGAACGGTCCAGCGGGCTCGCCCGGTTCGCCCGCAAGCGCGGACCGGAGATCGCCGACACCGCCCGCGAACGGTCGGCCGACCTGGCCGACGCGGCTCGCGCCAAGTCGAACGAGCTCGCCGACCTGGCCCGCACGAAGGGCCCGCAGGTTGCCGAGGTCGCCCGCGGGAAGGGCGCCGAGCTGGCCGACGCCGCCCGCGAACGCTCCGCTGACGTCGCCGACTCCGCCCGGGCCCTGGCCGCGTCGGCGAGCGACACCGCTGACGAGGGCCGTCGGCGCTGGCGCAAGGCCCGCAGCTGAGAGATCCGCAGAGGTATAGCGCCTGATCACCCCAGCCGAGACGCAGCCGGACGCGGCGCACCCACCGCACGAGTACCCGTGGGTGTCCGCGGTCCGTGCTGTCTACCCGCAGCCGGACCGGCCCCTACCCGAGCGTCCCGACGCCGCCGCCCGGCTCGTCGTCGCAGTCGGCTCCAACGCGTCGCCCGCGGTGATGGCGGCCAAACTCGGCCACGCGATCCCCATCTTCGGCGTCCGCGTGGCCGGTCTGGCCGTCGGGCACTCCGCCCACGTGGCGGCACGCGGCTACATCCCGGCCACCCCCGTACCGAGCCCCGGCGCTGCCCTCAGCACCGGTGCCGCCTGGCTCGGCGACGACGACCTCGCGACACTGGACTCCACCGAACCGAACTATCATCGATTAACAGTGACTACGCACGACCATCCCCTGTGTCCCTCCCCGGATCAGCCACCGACGCCCGACGACGCGCCCACCGAGTTCTCGGTGTACGTGTCGCGCCACGGTGCGCTCGGCGACGCCCGGACCGGCGAGGTGCTGACCTTCGGCCCGCAGCAACGCGTCCTGGACTGGCTGCACGCGCGCGTCGGTGACCCCGTGTTCAGCGGGGATGCCGCCACCGTCTGTGCGCGACTCGGCCGACCCGCCACCGCGCGCACGATCACCGAGCGCCTGCACGCACACGGCCTCGCGCTTCCGGTGTGGCCGTCGCACGGTGACGCCGCGAGCGCAGTCGGGACCGGAGTCCGCAGATGACCGCGGTCTCTCCCGACGCCGATCCCCGCTTCGACGAGGAACAGGCTCATCTCGACCGCGTCTACGGGCGTCTGGACCGCATGCGATCCACGACCCGCCGGCGCCTGTCGACCACGCTGAGCGAGTCCGGCGGCACTCCGCAGGCCCGGTCCGAGCGCGAGTCGTATGAACGGATGTACACCGAGGATCTCGCCAAATTCGATGCCGCCGAACACAATCTGTATTTCGGCCGGCTCGACCTCGACGACGGTGAAGTCCGTCGGATCGGACGGATCGGGGTCCTCGACGACGGGATCGGCGAAGACGGCGTCCGCGACGAGGAAGCAGCCGACTCGACGTTGCTGCTGGACTGGCGGGCTCCGCTGTCGCGCCCGTTCTATCTGGCCACACCGGCCGCACCGGAGGAAGTCACCCGCCGTCGTCACATCCGCACCCGCAGCCGTAAGGTCCGCGGCGTCAGCGATGAGCTGCTCACCGGCGCCGAAGCCGACTTCGACGACGTGGGCAACGGCGACGTGGTGAATGAATCCGCCCTCGTCGCCGCACTCAACGCCGCCCGCACCGGCGAGATGACCGACATCGTCGAGACGATCCAGCGTGAGCAGGACCTCATCATCCGCTCGACGCACCGGGGTGTCACCGTCATCCAGGGCGGACCGGGCACCGGCAAGACCGCCGTCGCGCTGCATCGCGCCGCCTACCTGCTCTACACGCATCGGGACATCTTGTCGCGCAGCGGAATTCTGATCGTAGGCCCTAACGACGACTTCCTGACCTACATCGGTCAGGTGCTGCCGTCGTTGGGCGAGTCCGGTGTCCTGTTGTCCACCATCGGAAATCTGTTCCCGGGGGTCACCGCGCAGGCTGTGGATTCTCGCGCGGCCGCGGTGGTCAAGGGCGATCTGCGGATGGTCGACGTACTCAAGCGTGCGGTCCGCGCCCGTCAGTCATTGCCGAGCACGCCGGTCACCGTCGACTTCGACGGCTATCAGGTGCAGATCGATTCTGCTCTGATCAAGAATGCCCGTGCGAAGGCACGCAGCACCCGCCGCGCGCACAATCTCGCCCAGCGTCCCTTCCTGCGCGCCGCCGTCGGCGAACTCGCAGTCCGTCATGCCAACACCATCGGCGCCAGCCTCCTCGACGGTTCGCAGCTGCTCAGTGTCGATGACATCGCCGACATCCGCGACGACATGAGCCGCGATCCCGACATCCGCGCAGCCCTGGTCCGCTACTGGCCGTCGCTGACCCCGCAGGATCTGTTGCGCGACTTCTACGCCGACCCCGCCGCCATCCGCCGCGCCACCCCGGGGTGGTCGGATGCGGAGCGTGGCGCTCTCGGCCGGCCCGCCGGGCCACGTGAGTCGTCGGGGACGGACTTCTCCCCTGCCGACGTCCCGTTGCTCGACGAGCTGGCCGAACTCATCGGCTACGGCACCGAGGACGCCGAACGTGCCGAACGAGCACGCTGGCGGCGTCAGCTCGCCGAGGCCCAGGACGCCCTCGACATCCTGACCGGCTCCGCGCCGCAGGACATCGAGGACGAACTCGACCCCGAGATCCTGATGGCGTACGACCTCATCGACGCCGAGCAACTCGCCGCCCGCCAGACCGAGGTCCGCAGCGCCACCACCGCCGAACGCGCCTACGGCGACCGGACCTGGACGTTCGGTCATGTGATCGTCGACGAAGCACAGGAACTCTCCGCGATGGCCTGGCGGATGATCATGCGCCGCATACCGAATCGTTGGATGACCATCATCGGCGACACCGCGCAGACCAGTGACGAGGCGGGCACGCGGTCGTGGCGCGAGGTGCTGCAACCGTACGTCGCCAACCGCTGGCAGTTGCGCGAACTGACCGTCAACTACCGCACCCCCAGCGAGATCATGCGCTACGCCACGCGTGTACTGGGCCGCATCGGCGACGCCGCTACAGCACCGACATCCTTGCGCAGCAACGGAATCCAGCCCACCTCGGTCACTCCCGATGCTGTCGGTCAGCCGACCCTGGAGGATGCGGTGGTCGCGGTCTCGCGCCACCAGCACACCGGTCTCACCGCCGTCATCGTGCCCGAGATGCTGTACCGGTCGGTGTCCGCAGCGGTCGCCGGCGCCGGACTCGACGACCCGCCGCGCGTCTACACCGTCCGCACCGCCAAGGGCCTGGAGTTCGACACGACGGTCGTCGTCGAACCGTCCGCGATCATCGGCGAGGCCGATGGGCCGGAACAGTACGGCTACAGCGATCTCTATGTGGCCCTCACCCGCGCGACCCAGCGCCTGCTGGTGGTGCACGCCCAACCGCTGCCCGACGAACTCGCCGATATGCCCACGCAGCCCAACCCCACACCCGCCGACTGAGCCGCCACCCGTCCAGCCAGCCGACGGCGCTAGCCTGCAGAAAGTGCGGCCAGCGCCTCGTCCACGCTCAGCACATCGGCGTATTTGGCCTGTAGGTCAAGGAGATTGGCCCGATGAATGGCAGGTTCCCGCTCGCCACAGGCCTCATCGATGACGAGCGGCCGGAATCCGTGTTGCAGGGCGTCGGTCGCCGTCGCCCGGATGCATCCGCTGGTGCTCAATCCGCAGATGTAGAGCGTGTCGATGCCCGCGGCAGTGAGTGTGGCGGCCAGCGTCGTCCCGAAGAAGGCACTGGCGTACTGCTTGGTCACGATCACCTCGCCGGGTTCGGGACGTGGCTCGTCGACGAAGTCGCCGAGCGCCGATCCCTCCTCGAACACCTTGAGTGCCGGAATCTTTCGCATGAACAGTCCACCGTCGGCCCCGCCGGGGAGGTAAACGACCCGGGTGAACACCACCGGTACCGCGCTGTCGCGTGCGGCCGCGACCACTCGCCCGCAGGCCGCAACCGCATCTTCGACCGGCGCGCGCAGCGGCGACGCGTCGTCAAGGTACGCGCGTACCAGATCGACGACGAGCACCGCCGGCCGGCGACCGGGACCGAGGTCACCGGCGAACCCCGAATCCCGGTAGGCCTCGAGGGCGTCGTTCACGCCCCAACTGCCTTGCGCACGTTGACCGGCGGCCGCGGCGGCTGCAACCCGGTCTCCGCCTCGCAGTTCGCCAGGATCTCGGCGATCTCGGGCCCCTTGTCGAAGACCGGGAGTTCCCCACGGCCCGAGCGTATCTCGGTCCGCAGCGCGTCGGTGGCCGCCACGTCGACGGTGCCGTCCTCAGCACAGACGACGCCGTATCCGTCGCGGGCGCCCGCCGCGCTGACCAGCTTGCGCCGTACTTCCAGCGCCACCAGTTCCGGGTCCCGCTCGAGCGGATCACCCCATCCGCCGCCACCCCAGGTGACGAAGTGCAGGACATCACCGCGACCGACCGGGACATCGTGAATCTTGCTGGGCAATACTTCCACCTCGCCCGATGCTCGCACGATCCACTTGCGGCCCCGCGCACCGGGTTTGCCACCGTTCACACCCCATGGGTAGGTGAGCCACCGATCGTCGTGGATGGCGATGGTGCCGGGCTCCTCGAAGTGGTACGCGACGTCCACACCGTTCCCGCCGCGGTGCAGGCCTGCCCCGCCGGTGTCGCGGATGGTCTCCCACCGTTCCACCCGCAACGGATAATACGACTCGAGGTATTCGCACGGGATGTTCACGAACGACGGCCAGAGCGAGTGGCCGTCCGGCCCGTCGCCCATCGGACGGCCCGGGATGCCACCGAAGCCGATCGAGTACAGCTGGAACCACTCTCCGTCGCGAGGACCGCCGTCGTAGTGTCCCGAGTACATGAAGTGCGGCGACGACGAGAAGCCGGCCGCGTTGAGGATCTCCGGGTTGTTCTTGCCGAGCAGACCACCGAACAGATCAAAGACGCGGCCGATCCCGTGATTGCGACCGTTGAGCGCGGCCGGATACCGGGGTTTCCAGAATGAGTCCTCGGGAATGGTCACGTCGATCAGCGGGTAAAAGCCGTCGTTCCAGAGGATCTGGGGGTCGGCGACGGTGATCACGTAGATCCCGAAGAACATGCGGACCAGGTTCTCGTTGATGAAGTAGTTCACCGGGCCGACGGCCTGCGGCGCCGCCTCGGAGAAGTCGAGGTGGACCTTCTCCCCGGTGCGGGTCAGCTTGATGGTGAGTTCGTAAGGGCCGTAACCACATCCGTCGTCGCAAATGTAGTCGCTGAACTCGATGGTCTCACCGTCGACGAACAACATCGACAACAGGACTTTCATCGCCTGGTAGTTGCGGTCGAGCAGCGCGTCGAGCGCCGAGAGGTACACGTCCGCACCGAAGCGGTCGCACAGTTCACCGATGCGGCGCGCCGCGGTGGTACACGCGGCGACGAGCCCGTTGAGGTCGGCGCGATTCCAGTCCGGCATCCGCACCTGGTTGAGGATGATGTCGAGCGCGGTCTCGTTGAGCTCCCCGCCGCTGTAGAGCTTGAACGGCGGGATCACCACGCCCTCTTCGAAGATCGTGCGCGCGTCGGTCGGCATCGACGACGGGGTCTTGCCACCGACGTCGGACATGTGACCGAACATCGACGCCCAGCCGACGACTCGACCCTCGTGGAAGATCGGCAGCACGATGAGCCAGTCGTTGGCGTGGCTGATCGCGGCACCACACGCATAGGGATCCGACGTTAGCAGGATGTCACCCTCGCCGACGGTGCCGTCGAAGTTGTCGAGGAAATCCGGAACCGACAGCCCGAACTGGCCGACCACCATCTTGCCACTCGGGTCGGCGATGAGCGGGAACTCGTCGTGTTGTTCGCGGATGCCCGGTGAGAGCGCTGTCCGGAACAGCACCTCATCCATCTCGTAACGGGCGTTGCGCAAGGCGTTTTCGATGATGTCGAGGGTGACCGGATCGACCGGCACCTTGGTGGCGGGGGTGGTCGAGGTCTCGATGATGGTTGCCATCGCGAAGCTCCTGTGATCGGGGAAAGGGAGAGTGTGGGTGGGTCGGGCGGGCTCAGATCGGGCGGATCAGCAGACTCCCGTTCGGATGAACCGTCGCCGCGTGACCGGAGAGGACCAGGGTCGTCGAATCCATCTCGGTGATGACGGCGGGACCGGGAATGACGTTGCCGGACAGCAGTTGTGCGCGGTCGTATATCGGCGCCTCGACGTGACCGCCGTCCATCCACACCGTGCTCTGCGCCACCCGCGCCGCCGACGGATCAGCATCACCCTCCGCGAGTGGCTGCCAGGCGACCTCCGGACGTGGACCGCTGAGGGCGACACGCAGGTTGATCACCTCGCGTTCGTTCTTGAGCAGGAACGAGAACAGTCGCTGGTGTTCGGCGTCGAAGGCGGCACCGAGTGCGCCGAGGAGATCGTCACCGGCAAGGGTCTCGGCGTCGAGGTCGACGGGGATCTCGAAACCCTGACCGTGATAGCGCAGATCGACCTGATAGCGGGCCGTCTGTTGCTCGGCCGGCACCCCTTCGGCGGAAAGTCGTTGCGCCGAAGCCGAAGCCAATTCTTCTAGCGCGGTGCGGAGCTCGGCGTCGTCGAGTTGGGAGAAGGACCGCACCATGGTGCGCGCGCTCTCGTCCTTGACACATGTGGTGGCGTCGCCGTAGGCACACAGCACACCGGGCGACGGTGGCACGATCACCGGCCACGACCCGGTCAGTCGGCCCAGCGCGTTGGCGTGCAGCGGGCCGGCACCGCCGAACGCGACGAGGGCGAAATCCCGTGGGTCGTAACCCTGCTGCACACTCACCAGACGCAACGCGCCGAACATGTTCTCGTTGACGATGTCGATGATGCCCGACGCGGCGGCTTCGGGGCTGTCGAGTCCCATCGCCTCGGCGATGGTGGCCACCGCCTTGCGCCCGGCCTCCACGTCGAGGGCAACCTCGCCGCCGGCCAGTTCGTGCGGCAGATAGCCGAGGACGACGTTGGCGTCGGTGACCGTCGGTTCCACGCCACCGGCCCCGTAGGCGGCGGGACCCGGATCGGCTCCGGCCGATTGAGGCCCCACCCGCAGCGCCCGCGTCAGTTCGGGTACGTGGGCGATCGAACCGCCGCCGGCTCCGACGGTTCGCACATCGACGCTGGTCGCCCGTACCGCGAGATCGCCGACCTTGGTCTCGCGGCCGATCCGCGGTTCGCCGCCGAGGACCAGCGCGACGTCGGTGGACGTGCCGCCCATGTCGAAGGTGAGGAAGTCGCTGAACCCGGCCTGCTGTGCGAACCACACCGCGCCGGTCACGCCACCGGCCGGTCCGGACAGCAGCAGCGACACCGGGTCCTCGGCGGCCTTGGACGCCTGCACGAGACCGCCGTCGCTGCGCAGGATCGACAGCGGCGCGGCGCTGCCCTGTCCGCGCAGGGTGTCGTCGAGATTGCGGACATACCGCGACACCTCGGGCTGCACGTAGCTGTTGGCGACGGTGGTGAGAGTGCGCTCGTACTCCCGCATCTCGTGCAGCACGTGGCTCGAGATCGACACCGGGATGCCGGGCAGCTCCTCGGCAGCCCAGGCCGCCACCTGCTTCTCGTGCGCGTCGTTGGCGTAGGAGTTGATCAGCGAGATGGTCAGCGCCTCGATACCGGCGCCGGCAAGACCGCGCAGCGCGGTACGTGCCTGCTCCTCGTCGAGCGCGATCACCTCGCTACCGTCGGCCGCGATCCGTCCGGTGACCTCGATGGTGTGCTCGAGCCTGGCCAGCGGCTCGGGTTTGGGCCAGATGATCCAGCCCGCGAGTCCGCCTGGCACGAACGACCGTGCGATCTGCAGCACCTGGCGGAATCCGTCGGTGGTCACCAGCCCGACACGCGCGCCCCGACCCTGCAGGATCGCGTTGGTGGCGACGGTGGTGCCGTGCAGGACCTGTCCCACCTCGGACAGGTCGATCCCCGCTTCGGCACAGACCTTCGCGACGCCGTTGAGAACGCCCACGGACTGGTCCGACGGTGTCGATGGGGTTTTAGCGCGGTAGGTGGTTCCGGACGTCTCTTCCAAGAGCAGGACGTCGGTGAAGGTGCCGCCCACGTCGACGCCGAGTCGGTAACGCATGGTGATCTCCAAAGTGTTGGGAGTTGAGCTGATGGGATTGTGTTCTCTTGGTACAGAATGGGTTCGGTGTCAGATGACGCCGTGCGCGGCGAGTTCGGCCAGTCCGTCGTCGTCGATGTCGAGCAGACCGGAGTAGATCTCGACGTTGTGTTCACCGAGTTGCGGCCCGGGATGGCGTACCGCGCCCGGGGTGTCACCGAGTTTCGGGAAGACCCCGTGCATGGGGATCTCGCCGAAGTCGGGGTGCGCCAACCTGACGATGGCCTCGCGCGCGGCGAAGTGCGGGTCAGCGAACATGTCGCGCGCGGTGTAGATCCGTCCGGCCGGAACCCCGGCCTCGTGCAGGATCTCGAGCAATTCCTCGGTCCCGTGGTCACGGGTCCACGCGGCGATCACTTCGTCGAGTTCGGCCATGTTCTCGCCGCGGAATGCGTGATCGCGATAACGCGGATCCGTGATCAGGTCGTCGCGGCCCATCGCCCCGGCCAGTCGCGCGAAAACGGTGTCCTGGTTGGCGGCGACCAGGATCATCTCGTCGCCCTTGGTGGGGTAGACATTGCTCGGTGCGATGTTCGGCAGCACCGAGCCGGTCCGTTCGCGCTGGTATCCGCCGATCTCCCATTCCGGTAGCAACGATTCCATCATGCCGAGGACCGCCTCGTAGATCGCCGAGTCGACGAGCTGTCCTCGCCCGGACCGCGCACGCTGATGGACGGCAGCGAGGACGCCGATGGTGGCGAACACGGCGGCGAGTGAATCCCCGATGGAGATGCCGCTGCGCGACGGTGGCATGCCGGCATCGCCGGTGACATAACGGATTCCGCCCATCGCCTCGCCGATGGACCCGAAGCCGGCTCGCGGCGAGTAGGGACCGTCCTGTCCGTAGCCGGTGACCCGCGCCATGATCAACCCGGGGTTGTCGGCCCGTAGCTCCTCGAAGCCGAGCCCCCAGCGTTCGAGCGTCCCGGGGCGAAAGTTCTCCACCACGATGTCGGCTTCGGCGATGATGCGGCGGGCCAGGACCTGTCCTTCGGGACTGCGCAGATTGCAGGTCACCGACTTCTTGTTGCGCGCGACCACCGGCCACCACAACGACTTGCCATGTGGTTTCTCGCGACCCCACTGCCGCATCGGGTCGCCGACGCCCGGCGGCTCGAGCTTGATCACCTCAGCGCCGAAGTCGCCCAGCAGTTGCCCGCAGAACGGTCCGGCGAGCAGCTGCCCCATCTCCACGACACGCAGATCCGACAGCGGGCCCCGACGCTCCCCCACGGCGCCCGTGGTGGTTGCGACATCAGTCATCTGGCATTCCTCTTCTCGTTCGGTAGGGGTGCGCAGGCGCCACGTCAGACCGCGGTGTCCGACGGCACTGTCACGGGACCGCCCTGGGCCGCCTCGTCGGCGGCAAGTGCTTGTAGCAGAACAGATTTGGCCGCGCGGACGTGGGCGCGCATCACCGAGCCCGCCCACACCGGATCACCCGCGCGTAGCGCTGCGACCAGGTCACGATGATGTGCGTGGCTGCGTGCCAGGTCCGTGGGTGTGTACCGATGGAAGGTTCGCATCACCAGGGGCAGCGCGATGACCGCACCGAGCATCGAGACCAACCGCGCACTCGCCGCCGCCGATCGGACGATCGCATGGAACTCGTCGTTCAGGGCGGCGAGCCGGTCGAGATCAGGGTTGTCGGCGGTGGCGGACTCCATCAGAACGCACAGCTCGTCCATACGATCCAGTTCGGCGGGCCGGATTCGTCCGGTCGCGCGCTCGGCTGCCATCGCCTCCAGCGTCATCCGCAGGTCGTAGATCTCCTCGAGGTCATCGGCGGTCCAGGTGTACACACGCGCGCCGCGATGGGGAAGGACCTCGACCAGTCCCTCCATCTCGAGTTGACGTAACGCCTCCCGAACCGGGGTCC